>JAFSLX010000060.1 GCA_017448185.1 Bacteroidales bacterium | reverse complement strand
TATAACCGAAGATTTGTCAGCAAGGAAAGCATCAAGGAAGCATTCGCGTCATACTTTGCAGTACACGGGCGTCACTGGGACAGACCGCTGATCTGTTTCTTCGCCTTCCTCATCGACGGCATCTACTTCCGAATCAGGGAATGGTCTGTATGGCTCTATGGAGATACTAAGGAGTGAAAAATGAAGATTATATATTATAGTTCCCCTTTTTATGCCGATTGCGATTTCCCACTGATAGGGGAATTGCAACGCAGAGGCCATGACGTGAGATACTATATCTCTGTAGCATCGTTCAGTAAGCGGTCAACCCTTATTGACTTAAAAGAGTTGTATCCGCATACAGGTATTTATCCCGCAAGGGAAATATACAAGGAGTTCCATGAGTTCCGCAACATCCTCGACCTTTCGCATGTTTACGTCGTCAATCAAAGGCACAAGCAGAAGTTTCATCCCGCCAACCTGCTATTGATGGTAAGACTGGTCATGCATTTTTTGAAGCAGAAGCCGGATGTTATTCATTTAATCAAACCGCCTTCTCTGACACAGAAATTATTCTATCTGGCAAGAAAGAAATTAGTATTGACCATTCATGATCCATTCCTGCATTCTGGCGCTACAAACAAAATGACGGAGAGGGATAGAAGAATGGCTTTCAAGAAGATTCCCAAACTGGTTTTACTCAACAATAGGCAGTCTTCAGCATTCGCATCTTATTATCATATACCTGATAACCATGTATTTATCAACAAATTAGGTATGTATAGCAGCATACTGTATGTTGACCCACTGCCATTCCATAGTGACAGACCTTTCATTCTCTTTTTCGGGCAGATTGTGGAATACAAGGGTGTAGAATACCTCTTGGAAGCCATGAAGACAGTGCATGGCCATTATCCCGAACTCATGTTGTTGATAGCCGGCGGCGGGAAATATTATTTCGACATTGAGCCATACAAGAAACTGGACTATGTGAGAATCATCAATTGCTATATAGGTACCGGGAAACTGGCAGGTATGCTCCAGACTTGCGAGTTTGGAGTTTGTCCATACAAGGATGCCACGCAAAGCGGTGTCGTTCAAACAGCCTTCACTTTAGGTGTACCGATGGTTGTAACCAATGTGGGAGCGCTTGCAGTTGCTGTTCAACACAACATCACAGGGCTTGTTGTTAATCCTTGTGATGTGAACGATTTGGCAAATGGCATCATGGAATTGTATTCAAACAAAGAAAAACTGAATGCGATGAGAATTCATATCAAGGAAGAATGGATGAAGGATATGGGTTGGGAGCCAATCGCAAATGAATATCTAAAATGTTATAAAGCATGAAAATCCTTGAAGTTGTATTTACCCTTCGTCCTGGTGGCGCAGAACGTTTTGCCGTTGACCTGACAAACGAGCTTTCAAAGGCCAATGAAGTGACGATTATGGCAATAAAAGATGATTCTGTTGAGCCAGAACGAAATATGTTTTATGCTTCCGAGTTAGCTGAGAGTGTGACATACAAAAATGTCGGTATAAGTAAAGGTTATTCTTTAAATAAAGTAATAAAAATCTACAAGGCCATAAAAAACGAGAAGGCGGATATCGTTCACCTGCACGGTCATAATATGCCTCACTTTTGTATTCTGGCCATATTCCTGCTTAATCGGAAATCAAAGTTTTATCAAACCATTCATAGCGATATTCACAACGGATACGATTCTCTGTTCTACCGGTTTCTTGTCAAAACGGTTGGCTATCAACAGAGGATGGGTTTTATAGCACTGAGCGAAACCAATTACCGCGACATGATAGATGTTTATCCTAAAATCAAAGGAGCATGCATTCCCAATGGCCGGGCACCTATAGTGCCCACGGACAGGTTTGATGAAACGAAAGAGGAAATGGCTTCCTATAAAAGCGCAGCAGACAGTCGTATCTATCTTCATGTGGCACGATGTAGTACCGTAAAGAACCAAATGCTTTTGGTAGAGGCTTTTGGCAAATTCGTGGAAAAGGGTTACCATGCAGATTTAGTCATCATCGGTTCCGGTTTTGATAGCAAGTTAGGGGAATCCATTCGACGGGAGGCTGGAAATAATGTGCATTTTATAGGTTCGCGCAAGAATGTGGGTGACTACATGCTCCATGCAGATGCGTTCTGTCTGTCATCGGACTTTGAGGGTATGCCTATCACCATGTTAGAGGCGAGTCTTGTGGGCCTGCCTATCGTGTCAACCCCCGTTTGTGGCGCAGTGGATATTATTGAGAACAAGGTGAATGGTGTATTGAGCGAAGGGCACACAGTCGGGGAATACTTGGATGCTCTGGAATATTCTTATCAGCATTTATGTGAATTGAGACAGAATTCGCTAAAGAGGAAAGATGACAGTTCTTATACGATAGAGAATTGTGCAAGAAAATATATGGATTTCTTTAAGAGCTAAGAACATAATGGAAAAACTGGAAACCCGCGCTATCCAACAGAGACTATTCGCTATGGCAACCACTGTTGACAGGATATGCCAAAAGCATGGCATCCCCATTTATATGATTCTGGGGACATTGCTTGGTGCTGTAAGACATAAAGGCTTTATCCCTTGGGATGATGACATGGATTTTGCCGTGCCCTACCAGTATTATCAGGAATTGATATCGGTACTGAACAAAGAACTACCCGTCGGAATGCGCCTGTTGACATACGACACATCCGAATCCTATCAAGTCCCGTGGATAAAGATAGAGGATACCGCGACAAAGATTATGGATAAAGCATTGAATGTCGGAGAAGACAAAATGCCTGGATTGAACATTGATATCTTTCCACTTGTCAGTTGTCAGAAAGAGAACAGCCTTCGTACCATCCGCAAGATTCAGCGATGGATCAGAGTCAAGGGAATGGTTTATGATAAGGCTTATGGGACCGCCAGCATGCTAAAGAATATCTTGAAGAGAGGAATGGCTGCCGTGTTTCCCGTGTCGCCCAAATGGATTTCAGACAGAATCATGAGGCTTACTGATACCATCGTTCCCGGTGACTTTTATGTCATCCCAATGGAACCCAACTACAGGATTCACTATTTCCCTCGCATTTGGTTTGAGCCTTTAACCAGATACGATTTTGAAGATGGCAGTTTCTATGGTATTGCACAATACGACAGCTATCTGAAAATGATATACAACAACTACATGGAACTCCCGCCCGAAAACAAAAGAAGAACGCATCTGTTTGACGCTTATATGAGGCAATCAAAAGTTTAAAGTGTAGAGTTTAGAGTTATGCGAATTATCATCACTTCACCTTCTCTTGACCCGACGAAGAATGTCAGCGGATTGTCCTCTGTGACGAGATTCATCATAGAGAACAACCCTCATCAAGACTATGTGCATTTTGAATTGGGACGGAAGGACGGCGAAAAGGGTGGCATTCATAGGGTAAATTCTGTCATACGAAGATTTAAAGACTGGAAACGCCTTCTAAAGACTTACCCTGATGCCCTCGTACATTATAACTTCCCGTTGGAGAAGCCAAGCATCATACGGGATACGCCCTTTATGCGTGCGGCACTCAAGAATGGGAACAGGATGGTCATACACATTCATGGTGGGGTTTATCTTACATCCGAAAGCATCCCGTTCCCTTTCCGGCAGATGTTGAACTATGTGTTTTCCTGGCATATGCCTTTCATCACACTGAGTGAGACGGAGGCTGAGACCCTTAGAAAGAGATTTCATGCGAAACACGTGGTGTCACTGCCGAACTGCGTGGATTTGAAAGATGCCCAAACTTTTCAGCGCAAATACAAAGAGGATTCTATTCCTCTAACCATAGGCTATCTTGGCCGTATAGCCCCTACAAAAGGTATGGACTATCTTTTGCAGGCGTGCTGTATGTTAAAAGAGAGCCAAATCCCGTTCTATCTTAAAATAGCAGGAGCGGAAGAGCTGGAAGGACAATATCTGCCGCAGTTCAGCAACCGGCTCGGAAATCAGTTTGTGTATGCCGGAATAGTTAGCGGAGTGAGCAAGAACGCCTTCCTGCAAAGCCTTGATGTACTTACCATGCCCACCTTCTTTGAGGGACTTCCCATGTCCCTGCTCGAATGTATGAGCTACGGAGTGGTTCCTGTCATTACGCCTGTCGGCAGTATTCCAACTGTTGTAACAGAGGGGCAGAATGGGATGTTCATCAAAGTAAAAGATGCACAATCCATCGTAGATGCGATCACTTATCTGCATACTCACAGAGACAAATTGGAACAGATGAGCAAATCATCTCGCAACTACATATACGAACACTTTAGCCCAGATTTCTATATAGACAAGCTCAATAATATTTATGAACTTTAACCTTCATGCTTATGTTACTTCAACTCAAGACGCTCGACATAATCTGCACAATGCCGGAACTTGACAGGATTCCTGCCGGGAAAATACTTATCAACACCATAAACGTCCACTCTTATAATACGGCTCAAGAAGACAAGACGTTTGCTGAAGCGCTCAGCAAGGGGGATTATCTGATTCCTGATGGTGCACCCCTCGTAAAAGCCTGCCGATGGTTGAAGGCGAAAAGCCAACCCACCGAGCGCATTGCAGGATGGGACCTTTTCATCTTTGAAATGAAAAGGCTAAATGATAAAGGTAAAATGACAAATGACAAACTGCGGGTGATGTTTCTCGGTTCAAGTGAAGAAGTGCTGGCCTTGATTCGGGAACGGGCGGCTGTCGATTATCCGAATCTGGACATTATAACGTATTCGCCACCTTTTAAACCAGAGTTCTCGGATGAGGACAACCAGACGATGATACAAGCCATTAATGATGCTGCCCCAGACCTGCTCTGGATAGGCATGACCGCTCCCAAACAGGAGAAATGGACATATCAACATTGGGACGAACTAAATATCCACTGCCATTGCGGAACTGTCGGTGCCGTGTTCGACTTCTATGCTGGAACCGTAAAACGGGCTCCGCTTTCGTGGCAAAGAAATTCCATGGAATGGCTCTACCGACTGATCATGGAACCAAGAAGAATGTGGCGACGATACATCATCGGCGCCGTAAAGTTCCTTTATTATATAAGTAAAGAATTTATTAACGATTAAAAATTATAACTTATGTCAGACAAAGTAGAAATTGATTTGGAAGACCTCGATGACCTGAAAGATCTTATAGGCGACGAGAGAAAAAAAACTGATTTTAGCTTCCAGAAAGTTTTTTCCCTTTTGGTGCTCAACTGGCAGTACTTCCTCTTCTCATTTATTATCTTCGTGAGTGGAGCCATTCTGTATCTGCGATACACTGAGCCAACCTACAAGCTGTCGGCACGTATGTTGATAAAAGAGGATGATAAAAAGAGCAGCAATGCCTCTCAACTGCTCTCAAACATGATGGAAGTAGGTTTTGTGAGCAATTCATCCGGTATTGACAATGAAGTTGAGGTTATACGGTCTCGTGTTCTCATGCGCGATGTGGTCCGCCAACTGCATCTTAATGCAGAATATCGTTTAAAAGGACGTGTTATGGATAAACTTGTTTACCGTAAACAGCCGGTTGAAGTGGAACTGGATCCGTCTGTGCTTGACAGTCTTGACCGGGAATTTATAGAATGGGGCTACATATCTTCTATTAATATGGAAATCACGCGGGATAGGGATGGCTACTCTATTGCAGGTACCGTATATCAATCAGGAAAAGAACACGGCGACCGCATTCAGAATTTCAAAGAGAGGATAGATTCACTGCCCGCATGTATTAACACTGCTCTTGGTATAATGACGCTGACAGCTTCAGAGCGTTTTCTGATGCGGCCAAACGAATCATATATTGTCACCATTATGCCGCCAATGGTGACTGCAACCAACTATCTGTCATCCATGACTGTTGAACCTATCAGCAAACGCACCGACATAGCCCAGTTGACCCTTAAAGACAAAAACCCGCAGCGTGGAATGGATTTCTTACGGCAACTGGCTGTATGCTATAACCGTAGAGCCAATGCCGACAAAAATGAGGTGGCGCTACGGACTGAGGAGTTTATCAACAAAAGGGTTGAGAAAATAAATGAGGAGCTGGGTCTTACCGAAGATAAACTCACCAACTTTAAACGCAGCCATACTGTAACAACTCTCCAGGTTGACGCCACACAAGCCGTCCAGTTGAGCAACCAGTTCTCTTCCCGCCTATCAGAGATAGATGCACAGATCCGACTCATAGATTATCTGAGAGATTATGTAGGTGACCCACGTAACAAGTATCAGGTGATACCTTCCAACGTAGGACTCACCGACGGAGCCACCACGCAACTCATCAAGGACTACAACCAGACCGTGCTCAATCGCAACCGCCTGCTGACCGTTGCTAATGAGGAGGCGCCACAGGTGCAGACACTCACTGCAACTATCGACGATATGGCTGCCGGCATCTCGACCGCATTGTTGCAGGCTCGTCATTCTGCCGACATCGCCCGGCAGGGTATTATGGAGCAATATGTAAAGTACCAAGGCCAGGTGGCTGGTGCGCCGGCCCAGGAACAGGTTCTCAGGGAGATAGGCCGCCATCAGGAGGTGCAGTCGGGCATCCTGCTGCTGCTCCTACAGAAGCGCGAGGAGAACAGTATATCACTTGCTGCCACCGCCGACAAGGGCAGACTCATAGATGTGCCACTTAACCAAGGGAAAGGAAGCCCCAATAAGACTTTAGTATTCCTTGTAGCCCTTTTGTTTGCCATAGGATTGCCTATTTCCATTATAGTACTAATAGGCCTGCTGCGTTACCGTATAGAGGGACATGATGATGTTCAGAGCCTTACTACACTTCCTGTTATTGCTGACATACCTATGGCCAGTGATGAGGTGAAGTCATCGGCAGGCATTGTGGTGCATGAGAACAAGAATACTCAGATGGATGAGATTTTCCGCACATTGCGAACCAATATTAAATTCATCCTGAAGGAGAATGAGAAGAAAATTCTGTTTACATCTACAATCTCCGGCGAGGGTAAAACTTTTTGTAGCGCCAATCTGGCCATGAGTCTCGCCCTGCTGGGGAAGAAGGTTATACTTTGCGGACTTGATATACGAAAACCGGCATTAGGCCAGTTGTTTGGAATTTCAGACAGCAATCGCGGAATAACCACACTGCTCACCAAGGAGCAGGTTACACCCGATGACCTGCAGCGGCAGGTTGTAGAGTCAGGTGTTAACAAGAACCTGTTCCTGCTGCTGTCAGGCACAATACCTCCCAACCCGTCGGAACTGCTGGCCAGGAAAACGTTTAAACAGATTTTAGACCTGTTGGAGCAGCAATTTGACTATATCATATTGGATACAGCTCCAATAGGGCTTGTTTCTGATACACTGCAAATTGCAGGATATGCTGACTGCTGCATCCTGGTTTGCCGTGCCGATTTTACACCCAAGTCAAGCTTTGGCCTGATTAACCAGCTGGCAGGAGAGGGCAAACTGCCTAATGCAGTAATTGCCATTAACGGCATCGACATGTCGCTCCGCAAGTACGGCTACTACTACGGCTATGGTGTTTATGGTAAATATGGACGCTATGGCAATTACGGAAAATACGGTAACTATGGCAATTATGGCATGTATGCAAACAGCCACTATAGCCAGCATGAAGATAATTCCATCAAGAAATGACAATAAAGCTGACATCTTCATTGATGACCGGAACATAGGAGGTCTGTCGGATTGGGGAACGATATATTCGATGATTACCTATGGCACAGGCTGGTACCAACTGATAAGCAAGACTGCTTCCGGCAATGATTCTTACGCTACCCGCCGTCACCATCGTCCATGGTGGAAACGATTTTTGAATATTCACTAAAAATGATAGAAAGTATGACAAAGAATGTAACAACCTACGTGATTGCTGCTAGTGCAATCCTGCTGCTCGCTGCCTGCGCTTCGCCTAAGAATGTGGCATACATACAGAACAGCGACACATTTGTTGCCGACAGCTCGGCATTTCTCTACGAGGCACATATCATGCCCAAAGATGTACTGACAATTACAGTAAACACAGTAAATCCTGAGATTTCTGCTCCCTTCAACCTGACGGTATCTCCAACGTTGGGAAACGCATCAACCGGCGGTCAGACTGTGAGTTCCACCCGTGCCCTGCAAACCTACTTGGTGAGCAACGATGGCACCATATCTTTTCCCGTGCTGGGTACACTGAAAGTCGGAGGATTGTCGAAAGCCGAATGTGAGCAACTCATCCACGACCATATCGTACGCTACTTGAATGGCAAGGAAGACCCCGTGGTAACAGTGCGCATGGCCAACTATAAGATATCAGTACTGGGCGAGGTGGCCCGTCCTGGCATGTTTACCGTGGGTAACGAAGAAATTAACATCTTCGAAGCTCTGGCACTTGCTGGAGATCTCACCATTTATGGTGTACGCGACCGTGTGAAACTTATCCGCAAGGATGCCGATGGCAAAAGAACTGTATACACATTGAATCTCAACGATATAAACATTATTAATTCACCTTGCTACTATCTTCAACAGAACGATGTTGTCTATATTGAGCCCAACAAGGTGAAAGCACGCAACTCCAGTGTGGGTCAGACTACCACACTATGGCTTACATCAACAAGCATACTGGTTTCTGTGGCATCATTATTGTTTAACATCTTAAAAAAATGAGTATGTCTGATAATCATTCGCACCGTCACCATCATCACAAAGAAGACTATGGCTCTCGCTTCAAGCGGCAGAGCCTCTCTTCGATAGCCTTCCGACGCAGTGTTGCCAAATGGATGAAGATAATTCTCTTCGCCCTCTCAGTAGTAATGATTCTTCTTGTCATCCTGACGTATGTCTTTTTATAGGACTATTATGCAGATAATTTGAAATAGCGTAGATTCAACTATCAAGTGCAACACAGTTGTGCAAAGATAGCAAAAAGATTTGTTTTGGGGAGGAGAAGTTCAAAAGTTTTCTTGGACGGAGGTTGATCTCAGTTTAGACATGGGGGATGTAATCGTATGAGAGAGAAGAAATCAGTGTCTCCGGGGACCAGTGTCTCTTGAGGAGCGGGACGATCTCCCCCCACAGGCCCTTTGTCATACGCCGTGTTCTCCTGGGGATGTGTTTCCTCATGTCGGAGAACTGCTGCGCATCTATCCAGACGTAATGCCGATACATGTTCAGGTTCCTTTTTATCTCCCTGCTGACCGTTGATTTGCTGACATTTATCAGGTTTGCAATCTTCGACAGCGACATTTTTTTTCTCAGACACGCAGAAATTGTGTATCTTTGCTCTTTGGTAAAGTGTTTATATTTTTCCATAGACAACACAAAAGTAGTCACTTTACTTGAGAGTACCAAATTTTTGGTGCTCTTTTTTCTACTCAGTGTTGCACTTGTAACTGGAATTTAGGGCTCACCGCCGCCGTTGCGGGTACATCATGTATTCAAAATTATGCCATTCCAAAAATATTGCGTATCTTTGCACCGTGAAACCAAAACGATAATTATGGCTTAAAACATAGACAATAGTAGAAGAAATAAGAATCAAAGAAATATTTGCAAGAATTATGGGCAAGGCAATTGGAATAATGGACAATGACTATCGGCATTGGGTCGAAACCCTCGGTCAGCGCTTCCGACAAAGTAAGATAAAAGCGGCAGTGAGCGTGAATAGCGAGATGCTTCGTTTCTACTGGGAACTGGGACGGGATATTGTAGAGATGCATGCCGAGCAGCGGTGGGGTGACAAACTGATGCGCAATCTGTCTGTTGATCTTCAGCGAGAAAATCCTGACGCAACAGGCTTTTCTCAGCGCAACATATATTACTGCAAACAATTCTATCTGCTTTATCCTGAGCATTCTGTAATTTTGCCCCAAGTTGGGGCAAAATTGTCAGAACAAATATTGCCCCAAGTTGGGGCACAAATATTTTCTATACCGTGGGGGCACCATAAGTACATCATTGATAAATGTTCTTCCAACACTGATAAGGCAATATTCTATGTGCGTCAGACACTTGAAAATGGATGGAGTCGCGCCGTGCTGCTCAACTGGATGGACAGCAATCTCTACGAGCGGCAAGGCAAGGCTCTCACCAACTTCAAGACCACCTTGCCGGATGTCAATAGCGACTTGGCACAGGAAATTACCAAAGACCCATACAATTTTGCTTTTGCGGGTATCACAGGTCGCTACAATGAACGCAAGATGAAGGATGCTCTGCTCAACAATATCACCAACTTCCTTGTGGAGTTGGGAACGGGTTTTGCCTATGTGGGCAAAGAATACCGGTTGGAGATTGGCGAGACGGAGAATTTTATCGACTTGTTGTTCTATAACCTGCGACTTCGTTGTTATGTAGCGATAGAGGTGAAAATAGACAAGTTCGACTCTCGTGATATTGGACAGTTGGGCACTTATGTAACCGCAGTCAATCACCTGCTGCGCGACGAAGAAAAGGATAATCCTACCATCGGTTTGTTGATTTGCAAGAGCAAAGACAACACCTTGGCGCAGTTTGCCTTGGAATCCAGCAGCCAGCCTCTCGGCATATCGGAGTACGAACTACAGAAACTTTATCCTGCAAAGATAGAAGGCACCATGCCCACCATCGAGGAGATAGAGGCGGAACTGAAATAATAATAATTCAAAATATTTTCGTATCTTTGCACCGTGAAATTAAAACAACAGAATATGGCATAAAGAAAAAAACAGATTAGATAAAAAGACATATTGAAGCGTATTCGCTTTTCATTGCTAACGGAAATCAGGACAATTTCCACCATGTAGCATAGGGAAAGAGAATCGTTTATGGTATCGTGAACATTCTTGTTTGCTACATGGGCAGTCCAGAGCCTCCGTTAGAACAATGAATTTAAGTTCACGGTTTTTTATTGTCAGAAAACAATGAACAAGACTAATACACAACCTAATGAAACATAATATATTTCCTTATTTATCCCAAATCGGTCATTAGGATTAATCAGCAGCGATAAAAATGTCGTTTTCTAATGACCGTCATTAGAGAAGAATCTTTATATACTCCTGTTTGGCAAATTATTGCTATATTTGCAAATTCAAAAACAAGGCCAAATGTTCAAAGATATAGACATAAAGTTTGTGGATAAGGAGATTACGCCGTTTGGAAGACTGTCATTATTCCTGAAGATGGTGGAGCGGTGCGGTTTCTTGCCCGATCCCTGAAAACACGCTCCGCATTCCAAGGCATTTGGAACTCTCTCGACCACTTTTCTCTACCCTACCGTGTCTAATGACCGATTTGGGTTTATGCTTTCTTGGTGAGCTCTTTGTGCCTTCTTGGAGGGCTCTTTGTTCCAATGCCAGAATCACTACAAAAAGAGGGGAGTAAAGCCTTGTTGGTTTTGCTCCCCTTTTTTATACCCATTCGTTTCACCTATTGCCTTGATGGTGACAAAAGGATCCTTCGACGATGTCTCGACAGTCTTTCAGCTTTTTGTGGGGAGGGGGCATAAATCTCCTGGAGAAAATGACGAAAATAAATATTTTTTACAATTTTGTCATTAGTAGGTATCGTTCTCCGTACATTCTGTCCTGAGATAATATAAAAAGACATGTTGTTCGGCTTCTGCTTCATATGTTTTCATATATTATGCCGTATGGCGTAATGCCATACGGCATAATCGTATGGCAATTATTATCAAGAGTTTGTGGTTGTATGGTGTAAATTAGTTTGTCCATTCAAAAAAAAATATGTACTTTTGCACTGAAAAAATAAAACAACATGAATCCATTCAGCTATGGTACTATTGTACGGGGCGATGCTTTCTTCGACCGTAGGAAAGAGACGGATTTGTTAACCTCCACACTTGCCGGGGGTAACAATGTTGTATTGTTCGCCCCTCGTAGATATGGTAAAACGTCGCTAGTCTTTCGCGTAATGGACCGCTTGGAGGAACAAGGTATTCCTTGTCTTTATATAGACCTAATGTCAGCATTCTCCTTAGAGCGATTGGCAGAATTGGTAATTGAGGCAGCCCGAAAGAAACAATCAAAATTAGAAAATTTTGCCCGAGATTTGACATACTGGGTTAAAAGAATACGTCCAACTCTCGAATTTGGTGTTGACGGATTACCAAAATTATCTATAGACTTTTCCGAAAGTCACATCTCCCAGAATACCCTTTCGCAAGTGTTCAATATACCAGAGCAGATGGCAAAGCGGCAAGGTCACGTGGTCGTAGTGCTGGATGAATTCCAAGAAATAACACGCTTCGGCAAAGAGGGTGTCGAAGGACTGTTGCGTTCTGTTATTCAGCAGCAGCAAGGGGTCAGCTACCTCTTTCTTGGTAGTAAGACGCACATGATGTCACAGATGTTTGAGAACAAGAAACGTCCTTTTTTCAACACGGGAATACACGTACAAATTGGTCCACTGCCCGTGGATGAAACAATAGATTTTTTGCGACAACGTTTCGGAAAGGACAATATTACGCTTAGCGATGACGAAGCCAAATACTTGATACAATGTGCTGCGGAGATTCCCTATTACATCCAGCTTTTGGCCTCTTTTATCTGGCAACGCACTATTACAAAAAAGAAGAGCATAACGATGGAGGATATCGACAATAGTGTACAGGATATCATCGACCTCAAAGGTGATTTCTATTTCGAACAGTTCAACCGTTACGCTACTGGGCAGAAACAACTGATGAGAGCATTGGCGAAAAGCGGGGAGCATATATTTTCTACCGAATACGTCCGCAATAACAAACTAAACACCCCGTCCTCGGTACAGAAAAATATTATGACCCTACTTGAAGACGGCATCGCCGATAAAACCGGTAGCACCTATTTCATCAGCGACCCGTTCTTCCGCAGATATTTGCAGGGCCTATGATATCTTTGGAATTTGCGGAAAATAAGCGAATTATCCTCCGTACATCCGTATTGTTGCCTTCTTGGTGATCTCTTTGTGCCTTATTTGTGGGCTCTTTATGTCAATGCCAGAATCACCACAAAAAAAGGGGACAAAACCTTACTGGTTTTGCTCCCCCCCCTTTGTTTTACCTATTGCTACGACAAAAGTGTCCTTCGACAATCTATCGATAGTTAATTGTTGCAATATTCAGCACCTAGTTTCTGTTTCATTAGTTGCTCTTGTGCTATTACTTGGTCATCAGGAGTGTTCTTTGACATTATCATCAATAATGAGAATGCAAAGTTCTTGGAATAGCCAGGATCACCATCAACCAACTCTTTCAGAGTCTTGTTGTTGCCATGTCCATTGGTCTTCACATACACTTCCCATCGTTGCCAGATGCCTTCCTTGCCATAGGCCGATCCAATATAGAGTTTGTCGGTTTTTGTATCTCTAATCACATAGACACCATACACATTTGAAAGCATGTGACGCCATTCTTCGTTGTTGGTGTTTACCAATTCCGTCAACTCGTCAAATTTGAGGATAAAGTCAAGATAGCCGGGGAAAGGTTTGGAATCAAAACCTGAAGATATTTCGATGACCTCCATCTCGTTATTAAACTTCTGATGCCATGAGATTGGGTTGGACCAATTGATAATTACACGTTCTTTCAATCTTTCGAAACCTCCGACTTCCTCCAGTGTGTAGAAGTATTTGTCGTTGGGATTTTCAATTGTCTGACGAACTTCTTCTATGGGTTGAATCCGCAAAACACGGTACACACCAACAAAACGGGCTCTTCTTCCTTCCTCGCCGATAAAACTGACAATGTAGTCTAAGTCATGAAAAACGGGCTTGGATTGCACCGCCTGGTAATCTTCAAATTTATCCCTATGGAAGCGGTAAAGGTCATAAACATTCTGGCGATGGTCTTTGTGACGCACCAATTTAGCCTTTGCGTCCTTTGGGAAACCGCATCTTACTAATAATTCTTGAATTGTAATAAGCATAGTTATAATGATTTTAGAGGTTTATTAATGTCTCCAATTGTACTCAACGCCCAACTCGTTTAGGACGATGTAGGGAATATTATCTTTATAGAAATTGGGTGTTAATCTGGCCTTTATCAGTTCTTTCCCTAATGTACTCGAGGGTGGGCATGCAAAGGTTCCGTAAACACTGTTAAAGAATTGCCCGTTACGGTTTCTTACCAACTGGTCGTCATTAAAATCAGCATCCAGACCATAGAACACTGTTCCAAGTCGGTCAAACTTGGAACACTCGGACATGAGAATGCAGTGATTGTCGAGCAACAAGGCATATTCTTCATGTATTACTCCGACTGGTAAAACATAGGATGCCCCATGAAAATTGGCCCGAACTATGTCTCCTGTGTAAATATAGTCCCCTCGTTTGTCTTTAAACGGGGTACGCACTCCTGCAAAATGCACCCTGTGCACATAGCCTTTGTTTGGACACTCGTCATGAAATTCGTCGTAGAGGATGTAATCCGCATGCTGGTCTTTGTATTTCTCGTCCTTAGAACACACATAGAATTCCCATGGACTGTGAAAAAAGAAGCCAAAACCGAAACTTGTGTAGCCGAATTTACCGTCACCATCAACATAACGTATTCCTATATATGGATAGCTATTATTAAGTGCTGCTCCTATTTCATATCTGTACATACGGCTTAAACGCACAAGTTCTTCTTCGTCGATTCCATAATTCAACGCGGGAGACTCTTCCTTTTGTCTGCCCAGTCTCATATCTATATCAAAAAAAACGAGCCACCATTCAAGAGCAAACACTGCATTATTCACATCACGCAATTCATAGAATAGAGGTGCGACCTGTTGGTCTTTAAAGCCAGCTATACCACATCCCAACCGTGTGATAAGAAACCTGTTCATTGGATGGTCTCTTACATATTCTATAAACTCTTGGACGTATGGAACCATTTCTCCAACTGTTTCGAACATGGTTGGAATGGCATAGCATTGTCCTTGGGACCCAACTCCTTGTCCAAAGGTTGCACCAAAATGACGGCAGGCATATCCTGCAGCGCCACCACGATGCTTGCCTTCTAAATTGCTGCCAAAAACAAATACCTCACATCGAGTCAATTCTCTTACTGGTTCATCTGACAATTTTCTACCTTTGTAGTTTGACACCATAATCGAATGCTATTAAAAGTTATCATACCTTTCTTTAGAGACAGGAAATCTCATCATCACCGCTTCCCACCAGCATCCTATACCGACATCCTCTTTCCAGTCGTATGGTCGTTCTTCATTACCGCCGATAGTTTTTCGCCAAACATGCCATCCGTATGGCTTCGTTGGAACAGAACGGTAGATGTAGTTGCCGCATTCTGGCACCAAATACATCTCTTTTGTGAAAAGTTTCTCAAAGAATAATTTTGCTTCCATCGTTTATACCTTTATTGTTACTTTCGAATGCAAAGATACATCATATGTATGCCATAATGTGACATAGTATTTTTTTTATAAAAAAGCCGTGAACTTTTTTTGTTCATGGCTGAGGTTCTCGACTACCTATTCCTACGAACAAGAAAGCTCACGGTACTCGTGAGCGTTTCTCCTTTCTTGTGTAGGAATAGTTGAAATTGTCGAGATTTCAGCCATACAAAAGAAAAGCGAATACGCTTCAATATGTCTTTATTTTTCTACTATTCTCTTTGTTTTATACCATATATTGTTTTGTTTGTCGGTGCAAAATTACGATATTTATTTCATTCGGCAAAATTTATTCTCTACAAGGTTTTGTGAATGGCTTCAATTTGTTCGATGGATGTGGCGTGGGTGTATCGACAGCGCTATCTACCCCATGCTATCACTATATGTACACTATAGTTAGAATGGCATTACACTATGGTTACCATAGTGTCAGGCAAAAGGGGAGTAGTAGGGGAGCAGTAGGGGAGCAAAACCAATAGACTTGTTGTTGGTAAAAATCTTTTGGCTATGTCGGGAAAATTTCGTATCTTTGCAAAATATTTGGGAACAGGAGTGGACTTTGAACAGTATATAATACAAGGTGAGCCCGGCCGCAAGGAACGGGCCGAGAACTGGCAGGTTGCCATAGGGCTGCAGGCTGTCGACGGGCTGAAACCGTCGCACTACCTGTTGCAGACGGCACAGGACCACATCGAGGAGCGCATCAGCATCGACGAGGTGGAGCGCCGCATTGCCGCCTACTACCAGACCGAAGAAGGCCGTCGAGAAGAGGTCGGCACCGACGAGGCCGACGGCGTATCGGCACGCATCGCCCGTCTGCTGGCCGAAGAGACATTCACCTTCTCGCCTGCTATGCTGGCATCCATCCACCGACGTATGTTCGACGACATACTGCCCCGCGCAGGACGCTACCGCCAGACCAACATCAAGAAGCACGAGTGGGTGCTCGACGGCGCCTCGGTGCTCTACAGCTCGTGCGACATGATTGGCGCCACGCTCGACTACGACTTCGAGCAGGAGCGTATGTTCTCCTACAAGGGCATCGACCTGCCGCGTGTGGTGAAGCGTATCAGCAACTTCGTCTCAGGCATCTGGCAAATACACCCCTTCGGCGAGGGCAACACCCGCACCACCGCGGTGTTTACCATCAAATACCTGCGCCAGCTGGGATACAAGGTCGACAACGAACCCTTCAAAGCCCACTCGTGGTATTTCCGCAACGCGCTGGTACGTGCCAACTACCAGAACCTGCCCGCCGGAGTGGAACGCACCACAGCATACCTCGAATTGTTCTTCCGTAACCTGCTGATGGGCGAGAAGAATGAGCTGAAGAACCGCTACCTGCACATCCGTTGGAAAGAGATGGCTGGCGGAGTGGCCGAGGAACCATTGGCTGGAAGTACACAGAAAACCGATATAGGTTCACAGAAAAGTTCACAGAAAACTGGCGATAATTCACAGAAGATATTGGAATTGATGTTGACGGATGCATACATCACTACTGAGGCCATAGCCCAACAACTTGGCATTAGTCGCCGCGCTGTGGCCAAGCATACCGCCAAGCTGAAAGAAAAAGGCATCCTCCGCCGCGTGGGTCCCGACAAGGGCGGCCACTGGGAGGTGGTTGAAAAAAGTAAGATATAAAGAATGATATAATGAAAAAACTCTTTTTATTTTTGGCTATGTTGTTGGGTTTGACCTGTGGTATACAGGCACAGGCACCGAAGGTCTACAATGAAGACCTCGATGCCATGGAGCAGATACAGAAGGCTGTCGAGGAGGCACGTGCGAGCGACCGTTATGTGATGTGCCAGGTGGGTGGCAACTGGTGTCCGTGGTGCCTGCGGTTTGCCGAGTTTGCCACCAAGGACAGCGTCATCGCCCCTCTGATGGAGGAGAACTACGTCTATATCCACGTCAACTACTCCAAGGGCAACAAGAACCTCGAAGCCATGAAATACCTTGGCAATCCCGGCCGCTTCGGCTACCCGGTGTTCGTGGTGCTCAACGAAGAGGGCATTCCCATACACATCCAGGAGAGCGAGAGCCTCGAGGAGGGCAAAGGCTACAGCCAAAAGAAGGTGGAGAAATTCCTGCGCCTGTGGAACAAGAAGGCAGTAGAAGCGGAGGTAAAGTAATGATTTATTGATTACAGTTTACAGTTGCCATCCTCTATCTAATCCTATCATATTGACGCATTAACGCATTAGCACATTAACGCATTAGCAAATAAACACATTCTATGAATATATTGGTTACCGGCGGGGCCGGATATATTGGCTCCCACACATTAATTGAGCTTTATAAGGCAGGCCATACCGCAGTGGTGGTCGACAACCTGAGCAACAGCAATCCTGAGTCGCTGCGGCGGGTGGCGGAAATTATCGGCATTCCCGAAATTCCTTTCTGTAAGGTGGATATCCGCGACCGCGAAGGGCTCGAACGTGTATTTTCGGCGCATAAGTTCGATGCCTGCATCCACTTTGCCGGCCTGAAGGCCGTGGGCGAGAGCGTAGAGAAGCCGTGGGAATACTACGAGAACAACATTGCCGGTACCCTTGTGCTGGTCGACGTGATGCGCCGTCATGGCTGCAAGAACATCATCTTCAGCAGTAGCGCCACCGTCTATGGTGACCCCGTGGAGATACCCATCACGGAGAACTGCCCCAAGGGCCAGTGCACCAACCCCTATGGTTGGACGAAAAGCATGCTTGAGCAGGTGCTGATGGACATCCAGAAGGCCGACCCGGAGTGGAACGTCGTCCTGCTGCGCTACTTCAACCCCGTGGGTGCGCACCCGAGCGGCAGGATAGGGGAGAACCCCAACGGTATACCCAACAACCTGATGCCCTACATCACCCAGGTGGCCGTGGGTAAGCGCAAGGAGCTGGGTGTCTTTGGCAACGACTATCCCACGCCCGATGGCACCGGCGTGCGCGACTTTATCCATGTCTGTGACCTCGCCGCCGCCCATGTCGCTGCCCTCAGGTGCTTTACTAACGCATTAACGCATTCCCACAATAACACATTCATCTATAATATCGGTACCGGTAACGGCTACAGCGTCCTCGATATGGTGAAAGCCTTCATCCGTGTCAACGGTGTCCCGGTGCCTTACAGCATCAAGCCGCGCCGTGCGGGCGACATCGCCACCTGCTACTGCGACCCCGCCAAAGCCGCTGCAGAACTCGGCTGGAAGGCCCAATACGGCATCGACGACATGGTTCGCGACAGCTGGAACTGGCAACGCCAAAACCCCGAAGGGTATCCGGAATAAACAAAGATATTCAGACTGACAAAAGGACTGCCAATTTGGCAGTCCTTTTTGTTTGGTATGCTTGTTGCTTTGAGGGTCAGTGAAAACAACATTGAAAAAAGTAACAAATAAAAACCAAATAACTATGACATTAGACAAGTTCACAATCAAAGCGCAGGAGGCTGTGCAGAAGGCGCAGGAGGTGGCCCTTGGAGGGCAGCACCCAGCCATCGAGACGGCCCACCTGCTGAAAGGGCTCCTCTCGGAAGACGAGAATGTGACGCCCTACCTCCTCAAGAAGATGGAGGTCAACATCCCCCGCTTGACGCAGCAAGTGGATGAAATCTTAAATTCTATGCCACGCGTCAGCGGCGGTCAGGTCTACCTCAGCAGCGATGCCAATCAGGCCCTTGTGGCTGCCCAGCAGCGCGCCACCAAGATGAACGACGAGTTCGTCAGTGTGGAGCACTTGTTGCTCGGCCTCGTCAGTGGCCGTGACCGTGTTTCTCAGCTGCTTAAGGATGCCGGAGTTAGTGAGAAAGCACTCCTTGCCGCCATTGCCGACCTGCGCAAGGGCAGCAAAGTGACCAGCCCCAACCAGGAACAGACCATGAACGCCCTTGGCAAGTACGCCAAAAACCTCAACCAGCTGGCGCAGGCCGGCAAACTCGACCCCGTCATCGGACGTGACGAGGAGATACGCCGTGTGCTGCAGATCCTTTCGCGTCGTACCAAGAACAACCCCATCCTCATCGGCGAGCCCGGTGTGGGTAAGACCGCTATTGCTGAAGGATTGGCGCAGCGTATCGTCAGCGGCGACGTGGCCGAGAACCTGAAGACGAAGACCATCTACAGCCTCG
The DNA here is from genome assembly GCA_017448185.1 of Bacteroidales bacterium. Classification (GTDB taxonomy): domain Bacteria; phylum Bacteroidota; class Bacteroidia; order Bacteroidales; family P3; genus Colimorpha. Next base: position 49,214 of record JAFSLX010000060.1, on the reverse strand, counting down.
ACATGGGTGCCCTGATCGCCGGTGCTAAGTACAAGGGCGAGTTCGAGGAGCGACTGAAGAGCGTCATCCGTGAAATCAACGAGGCCGACGGCGAGATTATCCTCTTCATCGACGAGATACACACCCTCGTGGGTGCCGGTGGCGGTGAAGGCGCTATGGACGCCGCCAACATCTTGAAGCCGGCATTGGCAAGAGGTGAGTTAAGGGCCATCGGTGCAACGACTCTTGCCGAGTACCAGAAGTACTTTGAGAAAGACAAGGCATTGGAGCGCCGATTCCAGAGCGTGCTCATTGACGAGCCGTCGGTGCCCGACACCATCAGCATCCTGCGTGGCCTGAAGGAGCGCTACGAGGTGCACCACCGCGTGCGTATCAAGGACGAGGCCATCATCGCCGCCGCTGAGCTTTCGCACCGCTACATTAGCGACCGTTTCCTGCCCGACAAGGCCATCGACCTTATCGACGAGGCCGCTGCCAAGTTGCGTCTGGAGATTGATTCGGTGCCCGAGGAGCTGGATGAAATCGAGCGCCGTATCCGCCAGTTGGAAATTGAGCGCGAGGCCATCAAACGCGAGAACGACCAGGACAAGATTGCCCAGATTGACAAGGAGCTCGGCACGCTGCGTGAGCAGCGTGACCAGATGAAGGCCCGCTGGCAGAACGAAAAGAGCATCGTTGAGGAGATTCAGGCCGAGGTGAAAAATATCGAAAGCTACAAATTCGAGGCCGAGCAGGCCGAGCGTACAGGCGACTATGGTAAGGTGGCCGAACTGCGTTACGGCCGCATCAAGGAGGCTGAAAAGAAGGTCGAAAACCTTAAGACTCAGCTCAAGGAGATGCAGGCCGACAACGCCATGATTAACGAAGAGGTCGATTCGGAGCAGATAGCCGAGGTGGTCTCGAAGTGGACTGGCATCCCCGTGACGCGTATGCTGCAGAGCGAACGTGAGCGTCTGTTGCACCTCGAGGACGAGCTGCACAAGCGTGTGGTGGGTCAGGACGAGGCCATCAGCGTCATTGCCAACGCCGTGCGCCGTTCGCGTGCAGGCCTTTCGGATGGCAAGCGACCCATCGGCAGCTTCATCTTCCTCGGCACCACGGGTGTCGGCAAGACCGAGCTGGCCAAAGCCCTCGCCGAGGTGCTGTTCGACGACGAGAATATGATGGTACGTATCGATATGTCTGAATATCAGGAGCGCCACAGCGTCTCGCGACTCATCGGAGCACCTCCAGGGTATGTGGGTTACGACGAGAGCGGTCAGCTGACCGAAGCCGTCAGAAGAAAGCCCTACAGCATTGTGCTGTTCGACGAAATCGAGAAGGCTCACCCCGATGTGTTCAACATCCTGCTGCAGGTGCTCGAAGATGGTCGTTTGACCGACAACAAGGGTCGTACCTGCGACTTCAAGAACACCATTATCATCATGACCTCGAACATGGGCTCCGACATTATCCGTGAGAAGTTGGAAGGCAGCACGTTGCCCACTCCTTACGAGCTCGACGAGACCAAGAACGCCGTCATGGAGCTGCTGAAGCAGCGCATACGTCCCGAGTTCTTGAACCGTATCGACGAAATCATCATGTTCCAGCCGCTCACGCAGAGCCAGATACGTGACATTGTCCGCATACAGCTGCGCACTGTGGCCAAGATGCTCGAGCAGAACGACATCACCATCAGCGCCACCGACGAGGCTGTCAACCGCCTGGCCGAGGTGGGCTTCGACCCCGCTATGGGTGCCCGACCGGTGAAGCGTGTCATCCAGCGCGAGATACTGAACGAGATGAGCCGTCAACTCCTGGAAGGCAAGATCCACTCCAACGAGACCATCATCATCGATGTCATCGACGGCCAGTTTGTCTTCTACAACCCCAACAGCAAGGCGTAATCGTCATGCCTTGCATAGCAAAAGCCCCGACCACAAGGCCGGGGCTTTTTTTTTGTGACTGCCCCGAGCCTCCTGTTCCGTTGTCGGCTTGTTGTTCGTTTGTTGTTCACTCGTTGTTCAGTGGCGGAACGAACAACGGGTGAACAACGGCGAAACGACAATCGAACATCGGCAGGACAGGATGTCGACAAACCAAAAAACACATTCCGTTCGGCGGCACCGATGCGGTGGGAAAGATGTTGATAAAATATTTCGATGGTTTGGGAAGATTATTGTAATTTTGCAACCACGTTTTACAGGATGAAGAATGGCCAAAAAGACTGATACAGAATCGCCGCTGATGCGGCAGCACGCCGAGTTGAAGAAAAAGTTCCCCGACGCGATGCTGCTGTTCCGTGTGGGTGATTTCTATGAGACTTTCGGGGACGATGCACGCCGGGCGTCGCAGGTGCTGGGCATCACGCTGACCCGCAAGGCGGCCGGCGGAGGCACCTACTGCGATTTGGCCGGCATTCCGTATCATGCTATCGAACAGTACCTTCCGCGATTGGTAAAGGCCGGTATGCGGGTGGCTATCTGTGAGCAACTTGAGGATCCGAAGACGACGAAAGGCCTTGTCAAGCGCGGCATCACAGAGTTGGTGACTCCCGGAGTGGCCTACAACGATATGGTGCTCGAGGTGAAGGAGAACAACTTCCTCTGTGGTCTGCATTTGACCGACAAGGTGCACGGTGTGAGCTTCCTCGATGTGTCGACCGGCGAGTTTTATGTGGCGCAGGGCGATTTGGCCTATATCGACAAGCTGATGGGCAATTTCCACCCTTCGGAAGTGGTGCTGCAGCGCAAGAAGCTGCGCTGGTTTCAAGAGCATTTCGCCGAGAAGTATTACTGCAATACCTTCGACGACTGGGTGTTCGCTCCCGATTTTGCCAACGAGTTGCTGCTGAAACAGTTTGGCACGTCGTCGCTGAAGGGCTTCGGCGTGGAGGATCTGGACATGGGAGTTATCGCCGCCGGTGCGGTGCTCTACTACCTGCAGGATACGCAGCATGACCGCACGCAGAATATCACACAGTTGAAGCGTGTGGAACGCGACCGCTATGTGTGGCTCGACAAGTTCACGGTTCGCAACCTCGAGCTGGTGGGTTCGGCCAACGAGAATGCACGCACGCTGCTCGACGTTGTCGACCAAACGCTTACGCCGATGGGGGCACGCTTGCTGCGCCGATGGATACTGATGCCGTTGAAGGATATTGCAGCCATCGAGGAGCGTCTGTCGGTGGTCGACTGCCTGACGCGTGATGCCGGGTTGCGGCAGGCGATGGCACAGGAGGTGAAGACGGTGGGCGACCTTGAACGATTGATTACCAAGGCTGCCGTGGGACGCATCAATCCACGCGAGATGCAGCAGCTGAGGCGCGCGCTCGAGGCGGTCGACCGGCTGTCGAAACTTTGTCGCCAGTCGGGGTACGATTCGCTGGTCCGCATGGCCGAGTTGCTGAATCCCTGCACGATGCTGGCTGAGCGTATTGGCCGCGAGGTGGTCGACGACCCGCCGGTGAAGGTGGAGAAGGGGGGCGTGATTGCCAAGGGGGTGAATGCCGAATTGGACGAGTTGCGGGCCATGTCGGGCTCGGGCAAGGACTACCTGATGACCTTGCAGCAAAAAGAGAGCGAAGCCACAGGCATCACATCGCTCAAGATTGGCTTCAACAATGTGTACGGCTATTACTTCGAGGTCTACAATACGCATAGGGACAAGGTGCCGGCAGAGTGGGTACGTCGTCAGACATTGACCAACGCCGAACGGTACATTACTCCCGAATTGAAGGAATACGAGGACAAGATTCTTGGTGCCGAAGAACGCATTCTGACGCTTGAGAACCAGTTGTTTGCACAGCTGATGACCGCTGTGACGGAATATGTTCAGCCGATACAGTACGATGCCCAGCTTGTGGCCCATATCGACTGCCTGCAGAGCTTCGCCGAGGTGGCGCTGGCCAACAACTATTGCCGTCCGGAACTGAACGACAGCGACCGGATTGAGATAACGGAAGGCCGCCATCCAGTGATTGAGACGCAGATGGCGCCGGGCGAACAGTATGTGAGTAACGATGTAATGCTCGACAATGAACATCAGCAGATTATGATAATCACGGGTCCCAATATGTCGGGTAAATCGGCTTTGCTTCGGCAGACGGCTCTCATCGTGCTGATGGCGCAGATGGGCTCCTACTGTCCGGCACGGAAAGCTACAATCGGTGTGGTAGACAAGGTGTTCACCCGTGTAGGGGCAAGTGACAATATTTCGAGCGGCGAGTCGACTTTCATGGTTGAGATGAACGAGACGGCCAGTATCCTGAACAATGTGAGCAGCCGAAGTTTGGTACTGCTCGACGAAATCGGGCGCGGTACATCTACCTACGATGGCATCTCGATTGCCTGGGCCATTACCGAATACTTGCATAATAATAAGAAATCGCGCGCGAAAGTGATGTTCGCCACCCACTACCACGAATTGATCGAGATGGAGGAGAAATACGAACGTATCCGCAACTATCATGTCAGCGTCAAAGAAATCGACGGGCGCGTGATATTCCTGCGTAAACTGACGCCTGGCGGAAGTGAGCACAGCTTTGGTATTCATGTGGCTCGGCTGGCCGGAATGCCGCCCCAGGTGGTCAATCGTGCCGATGCCCTGCTTCAGCAACTCGAACAGAAAAACAACAGTGCAATTCCGGACGAACAGAAAGGGTCGAAAAAAGCAAAAAAAGCATCCGAAAAGACCGTTTTTGATGGTTGTCAGTTGAGTTTTATCCAGCTTGACGACCCCACGTTGCTCGAAATTCGTGACAAGATATTGGATATTGATATAGATACACTTACGCCTATAGAAGCATTGTTGAAATTGAACGAAATAAAAAAAATAGTGGCAAAAAAATAAAAAATATTTTGCCATATCAGAAAATGTTTGTACTTTTGCAGCCGATTTCGAGAGAGAAATCCCCGCTAAAAGCGATGCGGAAATAGCTCAGTTGGTAGAGCACGACCTTGCCAAGGTCGGGGTCGCGAGTTCGAGTCTCGTTTTCCGCTCAGGTCTCCAAAAATCAGAGATAAGCTCTGGTGGTGGAATGGTAGACACGAGGGACTTAAAATCCCTTGCCCGCAAGGGCGTGTGGGTTCAAGTCCCACCCGGAGTACCAAAGAATGCGGAAATAGCTCAGTTGGTAGAGCACGACCTTGCCAAGGTCGGGGTCGCGAGATCGAGTCTCGTTTTCCGCTCCAAACAATGAAAGAGAACATTGAAATATTGGCAGCAATGCTACAAGTCCATGTCCAAGTAAACATCTGCACCGAGAAGTGTAGGTCGAAGTAGGTTGCTGAACACGATAGCGAGAGAACAAAATGTCTTGGTAGCTCAGCTGGTAGAGCAATTGACTCTTAATCAATGGGTCCAGGGTTCGAATCCCTGCCAGGACACTATCGCGGGGTGTAGCGCAGTTGGCTAGCGCGCCACGTTCGGGACGTGGAGGCCGGAAGTTCGAGTCTTCTCACCCCGACAGAAAGCCTCGCCTTTGCGAGTCCCAAACCGCCGCCACTTTAGCTCAGTTGGTAGAGCAACGCATTCGTAATGCGTAGGTCTGCGGTTCGAGTCCGCAAAGTGGCTCAAATTTAAAAAGACAGGACATGTGCCTGTCTTTTTTGTTTTTATACTACTAACAAATTAAATTAAACAAACAAAGTAATGGTAAAACAGTACGAAACCGTTTTCATTGCAACTCCCGTTTTGTCTGAAGAACAGATGAAGGAAACGGTAAAGAAGTACACCGATCTGCTGACCAGCAAGGGTGCAGAAATTGTGTACGAGAACAACTGGGGCATGCGTAAGCTCGCATATCCTATCCGTAAGAAGACCACCGGCTTCTATTATCTCATCGAGTTTAAGGCCGAAGGTAGTGTCATCGCCGACCTCGAGGTGGCTTACAAACGCGACGAGCGTCTGCTTCGCTTCCTCACCGTCAGCCTCGACAAGCACGCTGTGGCTTACAACGAGAAGAAACGCAACGCCAAGAAAGAAGCTCCCGCAGTGGAAACTCCCGCTGAGGCATAAGTTTTGATGGTTTAACGATAAAAGAGTAAGTAAAAATGGCTAACGAAACAGAAATCAAATATTTGACCCCTATCGCTGTCGAGACTCAGCGTAAGAAATATTGCCGTTTCAAAAAGCTCGGTATTAAATATATCGACTACAAGGATGCAGACTTCCTGCTGAAGTTCGTCAACGAGCAGGGTAAGATTCTGCCTCGTCGCATCACCGGCACCTCGAACAAGTATCAGAAGAAAGTGTCGCAGGCTATCAAGCGCGCCCGTCATATCGCCCTGATGCCCTACGTCGCCGATTGTCTCAAATAATAATAAGGAGGAAAGATAGATGGAAATCATTTTGAAACAGGATGTGGCCAACCTCGGCTACAAGGACGAAATCGTCAACGTGAAGAACGGCTATGCCAACAACTATCTTCTTCCCAAGGGTTTGGCTATCATTGCTACCCCCGTCAACAAGAAGATCCATGCTGAGAACCTGCGCCAGCGCGCCCACAAGGAGGAGGCCCTCCGCAAGAACGCTGAGACCCAGCAGGCGGCCCTCAACGGCAAGACCGTGAAGCTCATCGTGAAAGTTGGTGAGAACGGACAGCTGTTCGGCGGTATCAACAATATTATGATTGCTGAGGCTCTGAAAGAGCAGCACAACTACGATATCGACCGTAAGCAGATTGTGGTCGACGCTATCAAGGCCGTCGGCAACTACACCGCCAAGGTGAATGTCTACAAAGAGATTAAGGCTGAACTGAATCTCGAAGTGGTCGCTGAATAATACCAATTTGGCTAAAATAATAAGCTCCTTCATCCGAAGGGGCTTTTTTTTTGTTGTCCTTCAGTCAAAACGGTAGATTTTATACCAGCATTATTTGCTGATTAATATGAATATGGGGGAAATAAAAAAGCCCTGGATGAAAGGGCTTCAAGTTGTCCTACCTGGATTCGAACCAAGACAAGCAGAACCAAAATCTGATGTGCTACCATTACACCATAGGACAATCCGTTCGAAAACGCGTGCAAAAGTACTACATTTTTTCGAATCGGCCAAATTTATTTTACTTTTTCCTTGTTTTCAGTACGCTAAATACAATTTACCTTTATTAAAGTACGAAAAAATACATCTATTCGGCAATATTTTTAGAATGAAATCGTTATACTGACATGAAACAAAACAAGGTCCTTATTGTCTATACGGGTGGCACCATCGGTATGGTGCAGGACGAGAATGGCTCGTTGCATCCTTTTGCACTCGACCGAATTTACGACGCTGTTCCTCAGCTGAAAGGCTGCAGCTATGGCATCGATTCCGTCACACTCGACCATATTATCGATTCGTCGAACATGACCCCTTCGCTGTGGGTCGACATTGCCAACATCATAGAACGCGAGTACGACCGCTATGATGGCTTTGTGGTGCTTCATGGCACCGACACGATGGCCTACACTGCCTCGGCACTCAGTTTCATGTTCAAGAACCTGAGCAAGCCTATTATCCTTACTGGCAGCCAGCTGCCGCTGGGCATGCTTCGCAGCGATGGCCGTGAGAACATCATCTGCGCCCTCGAGATTGCTTCCACACGTCTGGCCACTATCCCCGAGGTATGTATCTTCTTCGAAAGCCACCTCTACCGCGGCAACCGCAGCACCAAGATGAGTGCCGAGAATTTCGATGCATTCGAGACCTACAACTATCCCTCGCTGGCCAAGGCTGGCATCAAGATTGCCTTCAAGGAGCATCTTTTCCTTCCCATGCCCACAGAACCGTTGGTTGTACGCAAGCACTTCGACACCCGTGTGGCGGTGCTTAAACTTTTCCCCGGCATTGGTCCGTCGGTGGTCAATGCGGTGCTTCATGCCCCCGATTTGCAGGGCGTGGTGGTCGAGACCTATGGCTCGGGCAACGCACCGACCGACAGCTGGTTTATCAATGCTCTCGACGATGCCATCAAGCGTGGCGTGATAGTGATGAATGTGACGCAGTGCAAGGCAGGTGCGGTGAAGATGCGCCAGTATGCCGCTAGTTGCGACATGGACCGCATCGGTGTGGTGGGTGCCGGCGATATCACCATCGAGGCGGCCATCACCAAGATGATGTACCTGCTTGGCAGCTATCCCAACGATAAGGAACATGTGAAACAGCGCCTTAGCAATTCTCTACGAGGCGAAATTACAGAATAGGGTGAAAAGAGAAAGGTTAAAGGAGGAAGGCGTTTTACTGCGTGCATTGATTTGTGCGCTGGCTTTCGTTTTTCCGCTTTTCACCTTCAACTCCGCTACAGCGCAGATTGGCAACCTTGTCAATTTTGACAAACACCTCTTGCACTGGGGCATTCAGGTGGGCTACACGCAGTCGAAGTTCGACTTGCGCTATACCGAAGAGGCCGAGCTGCGCGAGATCATGCAAGGTGTCACTTCCTACTATGCCCCCGGTTTCCACATCGCCTTGATTGGCGACCTTCGTTTGAACGACCACTTCAACTTGCGTTGTCTGCCAGGTGTTACGTTGGTTACTCGCGAACTGAGCTATTCCTGGGAGACAGGCTATCTGGAGACCCACCGCCTGGCCGAGCTGGGGCGCAATGTCGAGTCGGTCTATGGCGACCTGCCTATCGAACTGAAATTCCGTGCTCATCGTTACCGTAATTTCCGCCCCTATGTCACGGGCGGTGTCAGCTATGGCTTCGACTTTGCCTCGCTGCGTAAAAACCGCAACCGAACCAACCAGGCCATCGTACGTCTGTATCCCAGCGACTTCCGCTACTATATGGGTGTCGGCTTCGATGTCTTCCTGCGGTATGTAAAGTTTGCCATCGAGCTGAAAATGAGCTTCGGACTCGTCGACTTAAAGGTCGAGGATCCCGACATTTATATTCGTTGTGCCGACTATTTCAAGTCGCGTACTTTCATGCTGAGTTTCACATTTGAAGGCTGATGGCATCGATGCAGCGTATGCCGTCGAGGGCTGAACTCACAATGCCGCCCGCATAGCCTGCACCTTCTCCGCAAGGATAAAGCCCTTGCAGTTGAGGATGTTGCAAGGAGTCTTTGTCGCGCGGTATGCGCACCGGCGACGAGGTGCGGCTTTCCACGGCCAGCAGCGAGGCTTGGTCGGTGACGAAGCCGTGCATCTTCCGGTCGAAATCCTTAAACCCTTGTATCAGTGAGTCGACTACAAACTTCGGCAGCACCTCGTGGAGCGGAGCCGACACGCAAGTGCCGAGGTAGTTGCTCTCGTTCAGGCGTGTCGAAGTTCGGCGTGCAAGGAAGTCGGTGAGGCGTTGCGACGGGGCATTGATGGCGTTCTGGCCGGCCTCAAAGGCCCGCTGCTCCACCTGCTGTTGGAATCGGAGCAGGGCGAATACATCGCTGTCTTTCACATCGTCGAGACCCACGGTGACGGCGATGCCGCTGTTGGCATAGGGCGAGTTGCGTTTCGAGTTGCTCATGCCGTTCACCACCTGTTGCCCGTCGGCCGTGGCGGCCGGCACGATGACACCACCCGGACACATGCAGAACGAGAACACGCCGTGCTTGCCCACCTGCGTCACCAGGCTGTAAGTGGCCGGTGGCAGCAGCCTTGAGTAGCCTGCACCGTGATATTGTATCTGATTGATAAGCTCTTGAGGATGCTCAACACGCACGCCAAGGGCGAACGGCTTGGCTTCGAGCAGCCATCCGTGGCGGTAGAAAAGCTGATAGATGTCGCGTGCCGAGTGGCCCGTGGCCAGAACGACGGCTATGCCTTCATACCGGCTGCCGTCTGTGCATACCACTCCGTGCACCTGACCGTTGTCGACGATAAGGTCGGCGACCCGTGTATTGAAATGATATTCACCACCGTAGGTCTCAATCGTCTCTCGCATTCGGGCGATGATGCCACCCAAGCGGTCGGTGCCTATATGGGCGTGGGCATCGAGCATGATGTCGGGGTCGGCTCCATGGGCCACAAACTGGCGCAACACTGAGTTCACATCGCCGCGCTTGGTCGAGCGGGTGTAGAGTTTACCGTCGCTGAAAGTGCCTGCGCCGCCTTCGCCGAAACACCAGTTGCTTTCGGGGTTGACGCTGTGGTTGCGGGCCATGGCGGCTATGTCGCGCCGCCGCTCGTCGACGGGTTTGCCCCGTTCGACGATGATGGGGCGCAGCCCCGATTCGAGTGCACGTAGGGCAGCGAACAACCCGGCCGGACCGGCACCGACAATGACCACCGGCTTCGAGGTGCGGCAGTCGCGGTAGTGTGCCGTCTCGGGTACCGACTCGTCCATGGGCTCGCCGACAAAGGAAACCTGCAACGTGGTGTGATACATCACGTTGCGACGGCGGCAATCGATGCTCCGTCGCGTCACTGTGCAATGGGCAATATCGTCGGTGCGTACCCCGAGCTGCCGCGCCACGGCTTGCCGCAGGCGGTCGTTGGAATGGTATTCCTCGGGGCTCAGGTCTATCTGCAGGTTTCTCATAATTGTAATATGGCGCAGAGTATCAGTTGTTTGTCGTGTTTTTCCAGTCGCCTTTTACAAGGCAAAAGTACGAAAAATATTGTGATTTGTTGACCTAAAATGCATTGGACTTCTTTTCCGCTGTTCACGTCAACAGGCCATGCCGTTGTTCGGTCGTTGTTCAGTCGTTGTTCAGTCGTTGTTCAGTCATTCACTGAACAACGACTGAACAACGGAGAAACAACAGCTGAGTATCAAAGCTTTGTGATTTGCTTTTTTTTCAACCTGGCAGATACAATATTGTAGCCTTTTGGGCGTTAATTACATATATGGACGACAAGCATCTTTATAGCAATTTCGATTACGATTCGGCGCTGACAGTCAACGCCGGTGTGAAACAACCGGAGCAGGTGAGCAACAGCTATGTGGAACGCATGCGTGCCAAGCGTGCCAGCGAGCCCTCGGTCGAGGAGCTGGTGAGCGGCATACTGCATGGCGACCGCATGCTGCTGAGCCGTGCCATCACGTTGGTGGAGAGTTCGTTGTTTGCCCATCAGCAAAAGGCTCAGGAGGTGATTGAGCGCTGCCTGCCCTACAGCGGCAAGTCGGTGCGGTTGGGCATCACGGGCGTGCCGGGTGCGGGCAAAAGCACGATTATCGAGGCTATGGGCAAGATGCTTACCGGCCACGGCCACAAAGTGGCGGTGCTGGCCATCGACCCGAGCAGCGAGCGCTCGAAGGGCAGCATCCTCGGCGACAAGACCCGCATGGAGGAGCTTTCGGTCGACCCGAACGCCTTTATCCGGCCTTCCCCCTCGGCGGGTTCGTTGGGCGGTGTGGCGCGCAAGACACGCGAAATCATTACTTTGTGCGAGGCTGCAGGCTTCGACGTGGTGATTGTCGAGACGGTGGGTGTGGGCCAGAGCGAGGTGGCGGCGCACTCGATGGTCGATTTCTTCTTGCTGCTGCAGTTGGCCAACACGGGCGACGAACTGCAGGGCATCAAGCGTGGTATCATGGAGATGGCCGACATGATTGCCATCAACAAGTGCGAACTCGACCCGCAGCGGGCCGAGCTGTCGGCAGGCCAGTTCCGCAACGCATTGCACCTCTTCCCGATGCCCGACAGCGGCTGGACGGTGAAGGTGACCCTCTGTTCGGCCTACACGAAGCAGGGCGTGGCCGAGCTGTGGAACTCGGTGATGGACTATGTGACCTTCACCAAGAAGAACGGCTACTTCTACCACAAGCGGCAGCAGCAGAACCTGCGCATTATGACCGAGGCTATCGAGAACGGCCTGCGCGAACGCTTCTACAATGCCCCCGGCATGGAGGAACGCATGGAGGAATTGAGCCGCGAAATACTTGAAAACAAGATTAGTCCGTATGCTGCGGCTGATCAGCTGCTGGGAAACTAAGAGGTGATTTACATCCACATACCGTTTTGCCACCGCAAGTGCAGCTACTGCGCTTTCTACTCGAAAGTGGAAAGCGGCAGGCTGAAAGTGGAACGATATGTCGATGCGTTGCTTGAGGAGATGGCCTCGCGGTGCAACGAACAAACCATGCCGGTGCGGACGGTCTATTTCGGTGGTGGAACACCTTCAATATTGGAAATCAACGAGCTGAAACGTATTGTCGACGGTCTTCGCACCTGTTTTGACCTGCATGGGGTGGAGGAGGCTACCCTCGAGTGCAACCCCGAAGACTTGACACCCGAATACCTTGACGATTTGCGCAAGCTGCATTTTTTCAATAGGTTGAGTGTTGGAGTGCAGAGCTTCGACGAGCGACTGCTGCGCACCATCAACCGTCGCCATTCGCCGCAGCAGGCTATCGAGTCGGTGAAGAATGCTTGTGATGCCGGTTTCGAGAATGTTACCATCGATTTGATTTACGGTCTTCCCGGGCAGACGATGACCGACTGGCAGGCCACGCTGGCGCAAGCCACGGTGCTGCCGGTCAAGCACATATCAGCTTATGCCCTTACGGTTGAGGAGGGTACCATCCTGGCTGCGCAGATAGGGCAGGGGAGGGTGACCCTGCCGCCGGAGAGTCTGCAGATTGAGATGTACGGGACTTTGCTTGAGCATCTTGCCTTGGCTGGATTTGAACAGTACGAGATTTCGAATTTCAGCCTGCCGGGTTACCGTTCGAGGCACAACAGTCGCTATTGGGACCGCACGCCGTACCTCGGGCTGGGTGCGGCGGCTCATAGTTTCGACGGCCAACGTCGGCGTTGGAATGTGGCCGATGTGGAGCGATATTGTGCACTGCATAGTTTTGAAGAAGAGATACTTGACGAAAAAGATGCCTATAACGAACTGCTGATGCTCCGTCTGCGGACGGTGGAGGGCATCAACGAAAAAGCTATACCATCGCAGTTTCGCGATGGGTTTCTTCGAAAGGTTGAACCTATGGTTGATAGAGGGTGGCTTGTTTACGATGAGGGATGTTACTGTGCCACTTACGAGGGACTTTTGCATGCCGATGGCATGGCTTCGGAATTGTTTGTTTAAAGTTGGTATAATTGTTTGAAAATTTTTTTTATTGTTTCAAAAAATATTTGTATTTTTGCAAAAACATTATAACTGATTTATTAACAAAATTTGCGCCAATGAAGCATAGTACATAGTTTAGTATGCACATCATAGAATAGGAAAAAGCTAAGTGGCTTATCTGGTATTCTGAAACTTCGACAACTTCATGAATACTTATCCAGATGTAAGCGACCGAGCCGCGCATCCAGCGTGGAATTACTCGTTGTAATTGGATAAGTATAGGTAGTCGAAGACCTCAGAATACCAATGAAAGCGAATGGTACCACGCTTTTTTTATGTGCATTTTATAGTTTGGTACTACACAAAAAATTAATTAATTAAAAACCGAAGAGCCAAATGGAATAACTTGGCAACCAATTTAATGAAAAAACTTTTAATCGCCTTGGGCGTTATCGTCACGTTCCTCGCTGCAACAGCGTTTATTTCCTCTGAAAAAACAAGCACAGTACCTGGCCCTGGTGGCATGTGTAAAATTGTAGGCAATTGTACTGTCGAACTGAATGGAGGAAGTAATGGTAGCTATCATGTGTATGCTTCAAATAACAATTCCTACAAAGTTACTGTTGAGTATACTGTCATTGGATATAAAGATGGGAAAGAAAGACAAGTCAACGCTGGCACTTTATCGCTTAATCCCAAAGGAGAAGATTACTGCCAAAGAAGATCTTCGTCCTTTACAACATCATGTGAAGATGTGAGCTTGGGTACTGTGAGAGTTTTGAAGTGTGAATAATCTATTTTATTGGGGGGAGGAAAGCATTCTGTTAACACAGGGTGCTTTCCTCTTTTTAAAATAGCGACATCTGCCGCACCCCTTGGGCGCAGTAGTGCTGGTAGGGGCAGGCGTAGGGTTCGAGGCAGTGGGCACCAGTGGGTGTGTCGGGCTCACCGTGGCGGAGGATTTCCTTCATGACGGCAATGTTCTTTTCTATCTCGTCGTGCTGGGCGGCCAGCTCCTCGGTGAGGTCGACTACATTAAACCCATTCGACCCATTAACCCCATCCGCCCCATTATACACAACAGAAAAGCTGTGCACCTCGCGGCAATGCGAGATGACGTAGTGCTGCAGGGCGGCATCCCTTTTATATGTTTCGCTGAGGGTGGTGCCGCTCTTCACCTCGTAGATGTCGAGGGAACCATCCTCTTTTTTATGCACCACGTCGGCCAGCACCAACACGTCGTCATAAAGGAAACCGGCCTCAAACAAATCAACATCCGCTTCTTTGTCTAAGTACATGGCTGTGAGTTCGGGGTAAGCATCTACGTTTCGCTTGAGTTCAGCGGAGATATCAATACCATTAGGAAAAGTGTCCTTAAAAGAATATTCGAACTCGCGGCCACGGTCGAAGCGGCGCATCTGCTCGGCGGTGTAGCGGGCCAGGCGCGGGTTGAAGACATCGAGCCACAGGGCGCGGTCGCACTGGAGGCCGCGGATGTACTTGCTCTTGCTGAGAAGGTGTGGCATAAACTAAATCGGATTACTCTGATTACTCGGAGTATTCAGAATATTCAGACACTCCTCGACCGAGGCGGCAGCCACCAGCCCGGCGGAGCTGCGCAGCAGGCCTTCGGCGCGCATGGCGTCGAGCTGGGCGAGGAAGGGGTTGTAGTAGCCGCCGAGGTTGAGGAGTATCATCGGCTTGCCGAGGTGGTGCAGTTGATTGGCCACCATGACCTCGAGCACTTCGTCGAGGGTGCCGATGCCGCCGGGGAGGGCCACGAAGGCGTCGCTGTGGGCGATGAGGTATTCCTTGCGCTCGGCGAGGGTACGGACGCGGACGAGCTCGCTGACGGGCTGCGAGTGGATGATGTCGTCGCTGAAGAAGGTGGGGATGACGCCCACCACGCGGCCGCCCTCCTGCAGGGCCGCGCCGCTGGTGGCGCCCATCAGTCCCAGATTGCTGCCGCCGTAGAGCAGCGTGTGGCCGCCGCGGGCGATGGCGCGGCCGAGCTGCCGCGCGGCCTCTGTGATTTGTTCGCTGTGCGGGAGCGACGCCCCGCAGAAGACGGAAATGTTCATCTTATTTTTTTCCAAAATAAAGTCCAAAAGAAAAATATACCCCCATAAGCCCACGTCTGTCAAAGCCGACATCTATTTCCATACGGATAAATCCGCCGTCCATACCTACCCCTAATTCTCCCATCGCCGAAAGTCCCTTGTTCATGTGGGTGTTCATGTTTTCCATGTGCCAACTTGGCGCCATGCCTCCGTGGAGATAGTATGCCACTGTTTCGCTGGGCACGCAGAAAGCATAATCGGCATATCCTTTGACATAGAAATGGCCAAAAGCCCGTAAGAATTCTTCCTTTGTCTCATCTTTATATTCGGCTGCCGAGAAAAGAAGACCGGGAGCCACACCCCAGCGCCATCTTGTGACGGACACGCGGTGGCTGAAATCCACTTCCGCACCTAATAAAGGCAGCATCGGTGTTGAAATTCCCACCATCATCTTTTCCCCCAGGTTCCACCTGTGTCGAAATGTTTCCTGCGAAAAGGCCGTCGTCGTGAGCGTCAGGAGGGTCGCTATAACAATCAGTTTTTTCATCATGGCTGTTGGTGTTGTGTGTTGCGCGGGAGCGACGCCCCGCAGAAGACTGCTATGTGCATCAGTTGGAGTTTTTGTCTTTCCTTTTGAGTTTCTGCATCAGATGCAGAACGAGTGTCAGCACCACTGAAACGATGGCTGCCTCGATGGCGGTGGCGCCCCAATGAATATTGTGCCAGCCGTCGGTAATCCAGTCGGCCACTATCAGCATTGGATAATCAAACAGGAAAAACGCCACAGCATAACTCCAGTTGTATTTCGGGTGTTCGTTCATTGTCTGTCTGTGTTTATTGTTTTACTTCATTTTGTTGTTTCATTCAGTCAATTTCACCGCGCTCAGGAGCGGGGTGTTGTTTCGGTGCGAAAACTGGCCGCGCACTGGTGCGGGCTACAGCAACTCCTCCGACCAGCCGTGACCGAGGTCCCAGTGATAGTCGACTACGAACTCGAAGTCCACGGGTAGGTTGAACTCGTCCTCCAGCAGTTCGTGCAGCTTTTCGGCATCCACTTCGTGACCGGCCACACCGTCGTGTAGCCAGCTGCCGACGCAGACGTAGAAGCGGTCGGTCTTCTCGTCAAGGAAAACGCGGCCACGGGGAATGAGCGTGTAGTTGTGCTCCTGATAGAAGATGGAGCGGGTGTCGCCCTTGGCTTCGGCGCGGTGGTGCTGCTTCTGCCAGTAGGTCTTGTGGAGCTTCCCGATGGTGGCGCGGCCGTTGACGAAGGTGGCCTGCTCGGCATCCATCTTCTCCACGCCGAAGAGCGACTGGTTGACTGCGTCATACCAGAAGATTCCGAGCTTGGGCTTTCCGTTGTCGAGGAACGGCGCCATCGAGTCGACGAGGCTGCGGTGTTCCTGGCTGTCGGTATGGTTGATTCCGTTGTTGTCTTTGGTCATAACTAATGGGATTTGGGCGATTCTGACTAAACACGCACGCGTGGTGCGACAAGACATGCGCGTGTGGTCTGACCAGACATGCATGCGTGGTCAGCGCAGTGCGCAGGGCACTATTTCTGCCAGCGCTTGAGCGTGGGGAAGAACTGACGCAGACCCTCGCGGTACTCGTCGGCGGTGAGGTGCTGGTCGGTGTTCTTGTTGAACTCGTCGAGGAACTGCACACAGACCTCTATCATCTCGCCCATGGTGCAGTCCTGCGTGAAGTGGCCGTCGGCATGGCAGTACTTGCAGTAGTCGGGATTGTCGCTCACGACCTCGTCGCTCAGCGGCATTCCGCAGCTCTGGCAGAAGTGTTGGATTTCAGGAAAGGGATTGTCCATAGTTGTTTTTTTTTGTTTGATAATGTCCCGCGCCGGAGGCGCGGGGCCTCAACGTCCACCGCAGGCTACTCTTTGCGCTTGCGCTCGGCCTCGTCTTCCTTGGCGGCGGCCTCTACCTGCTTGAAGCCTTGGTCTAAAAACCACTCCAAGATGGTAAAGACGACGCCACCTACCAATCCGCCAATAATAGCAGTACGAAGTCCGTTATGGTCGAACACTATTCTCACAAGGAAAAAAGCCAATGCGAATAGGCCGAACACGAACAGATAGTAAGCCCAGTTCTTTTTCTTGAATAGTTTCATATTTCTATTGTTTATTAATCATTTATTTCAGTTTATTAATCTTTTATTTCTTCTGCCAGCGCTTGAGCGTTGGGAAGTACTGCCGCAGACCCTCGCGGTACTCGTCGGCGGTGAGGTGCTGGCCGGTGTTCTTGTTGAACTCGTCGAGGAACTGCACGCAGACCTCTATCATCTCGTCCATCGTGCAGTCCTGCGTGAAGTGGCCGTCGGCAAAGCAGTACTTGCAGTAGTCGGGATTGTCGCTCACGACCTCGTCGCTGAGCGGCATGCCGCAGCTTTGGCAGAAATGCTGTTGGTTTGGGAAGGGGTTTTCCATTTGTTATCTGATATACTGTTATTTTTTTCTACTTGTTTTCTACTATCTTTCGGATGACATACATTATTCCACAAACGAACAGCGTGCCGATTCCGCATTTAAGCATAATCACCCCACCATTCAAATGGGTAAAATAGAATATAACCCCCAATGCAGTAACAATGATGGCCATCCAAAGGAGCTTTTTCATAAAAGGCTGGTAGCCCTCCGAATTGAACAAATCGCTTAACATATTTCTTGGTTACTTGCGTTTCAGCACAGCGTGCACCTTCTCGATGATGTCGGCGGCGCGGAGGTGGTAGTTGGTGAGCATCTCGTCGGGGGTTCCGCTCTCGCCGAACTTGTCGTCCACGGCCACGTACTCCATCGGCGTGGGGCAGTGCAGGGCGAGGGTCTGGGCCACACTGTCGCCGAGGCCGCCGTTGAAGAGGTGCTCCTCGCAGGTCACCACGGCGCGGGTCTTCCGTGCGCTGGCCACGATGGCCTCCACGTCGAGCGGCTTGATGGTGTGGATGTTGATGACTTCGGCGCTGATGCCTTCCTTCTCAAGGGCTTCGGCGGCCTGCAGGGCTTCCCACACAAGGTGTCCGCAGGCGAAGAGGGTCACGTCCTTGCCCTCGCTCAGGAGCTGGGCCTTGCCGATTTCGAACTTCTCGCCTTCCGGCAGGAAGCAGGGCATCTTGCTGCGGCCGAGGCGCAGATAGACGGGTCCGACGTGCTCGGCGGCGGCCAGCGTGGCGGCCTTGGCCTGATTGAAGTCGGCGGGCACGAGGACGGTCATGTTGGGCAGCACCTTCATCAGGGCGATGTCCTCCATCGTCTGGTGCGTGGCGCCGTCCTCGCCGAGCGAGATGCCGGCGTGCGAGCCGCAAATCTTGACGTTCTTGTTCGAGTAGCACACCACCTGGCGGATCTGGTCGTAGACGCGGCCGGTGACGAACTCGGCGAAGCCCCCGATGAAGGGCACCTTGCCGCAGAGGCTCAGGCCGGCGGCGATGCCGACCATATTGGCCTCGGCGATGCCGCACTGGATGAAGCGCTCGGGGAATTCCTTGGCGAAGCCGTCCATCTTGACGCTGCCTTTCACGTCGGCGCTCAGCGCCACGACATTTTCGTTCTTGCGGCCAGCCTCTACCAGGCCTTCGCCCATGCCGGCGCGCAGTTCTTTCATTGATTGTTTTTCGTAGTGGGTCATTGTTATTGATGTTTTATTTTGTTTATTTATCATGAATAATGTATTCTATGCGAGCTTTTCGTGAATCTAACTCCAGTTCGATATGCCATCGAAAGAAATAGTCATTGGAAAGCATGCATCGGTATTTTGTACCGCCCAAATACGACCACCTGGATGATGGTATGGATTTTATTTTTTGTATAGACAACTCGGATATATCTTTCTTAAACTCTATATCCATAAACCCGCGATAGTCTCCAATCGGAGTTGGCAATGTTTCCTCGCAGTTCAATACTGTAAATGTTGGTATATTAACCCCTGAAAGTTTTTCTATCTCCTTCTTATTTGAGCAGTACCAATTTTCCTTGCATTTGTATGGCTTGGTGGTACTTAATTTACCTTCATCAACCAATTTCTTCCAATCATTACCCCATATATTTTCAGGGGAATGTGGATTGCTATATTTATCTCGATTTAAATAAAGCCAAACAAACACTATCACAAGAACTATAACCAAAATAAGCGTTATCCATCTGAATACACTTGAATAACAGCAGCCAACCACTATCCCTATAAAAACAGTAAGTTCCAGAATGACAAATAGTATTTGTTTTAAATCTTTCATTGTAGCACTACAGGTTTTTATTGTTTATCAAATTTACCACCACCTTCGCCCATACCGGCACGCAACTCTTTGCTTGATTGTTTTTCGTAGTGGGTCATTGTTATTGTTGTTTTTTATTTTGTTTGGTTTCTTTTTTGGTGGGGTTTATGGGCTGAATGGGTTTAATGGGCGGTATGATTATCGCTGCCCATTAGACCCATTCTGCCCATTAAACCCATTATTATCTCTGTAGGCTTTCCTCGCCCTGTACATCTCCTCTTTTATTCCTCCGTTCTCGAGGAAGTTCCGCTTCTGCCATTCTATCAGACCACGTATGAGCACATCGCACTGGTGTATCAGCGTGATGGCGATATTGGCGATGGTCTCGTCAGAGCGGTCTTTTATCTTCTCTCTATACACCGCCGAGTCCAAATGCTTCTTGCAAAAGGCACGCGTCTGCACACAGCGCGGATCGTCGTAAGGCCACTGCTCCAAGCCACGCACCCGCAGGTAGTCCTCGTAGTCCAGCAACAGTTCGTGCAGCGAGGCACGGTTGACGTTGGTCAGTTTTATCTCCATCTCCTTCGAGGTCACCCTGTCGATGTTGCCCTCTGCCAGATTCTGCTTGCCGCTCCGTGCTGCCTGCACCATCTGGTCAATGGTGCGGTCGCCCTTCTGCAGGAACTTATTGGCAAAAAAATAGGTAACGTCGTAGACACACTCCGCTTTCTGGAATGCCTTCAACGTGCGATAGTTGTTGTCTTGCCGTATAAAGTCCTTGTCGGTCATATCATATTGCATTTTTCTATCATCTCATCCAGCCCTCCATACGGTAAATTTTCTCCATCAGCTTGCGGGCTTTGCCTTTTGTGGGTTTGTACCACACCTCGACGCGTACGGCATAGTAGTCCTCCCAATCGCCTTCGTAAATGGTGAAGTCCTTGTGGTTCGGCTCAACTATCTGTCCAAAACCGTTGTGGTTCAGCACCTGTGTGGTGGTGCACGGCTTCAGCCTGTCTTTTGACAGTTCGATGTCCTCCGTCACTTCAAAGCAGCGGAGGTAAATCTCGCCGTTCTCCAAAGCTGGCCAATAGAATGCAAAATTGTATATGCCGCCCTGGTCGCCGTTCCATATCTGCAGCCACGTGGTGGTGTCGGTGCTGTCTATGTCGACGGGGGTGAAGATGTCCCCATCAGTGGCATTCCATCTGTGTGCGGTGTCGGTGATGGGTATGTTATATTCCAGCCCTTCGGGTATAGGGTGGCTCTTGCCGAAATCGTCAGGCGCCATACTGAACAACCCTGCTGCAAACATTGAGAAGAATATAAAACCGATGACAGCCTCCAAAACCAAACTGGCAATTCCTGCCAGAAATGCCCCCACGGCACGCCACCATTCCTTCCTCAACAAGAGAATGATGAAAACCGGCAGCTGCAAAAGCAACACAAGGGCAGTAATGCCAGCAAGGACGAGCCCCCACACGGTTGATTCTCCACCAACAAACAGCGAGGCCACAAGCAACAGCACCGTCGCCAGCGGGAACACCCACCAGTAGCGCCCTATCCAATCCGAGGATGGAGTTTTCTCTATGTGGTCGCTTTTCGGCATAATATTCTCCATATTAGCTATTGTTTATCAAGCATTATCATCCTATCCTCGGCAGTCGTCGCGGGTGTGGCTTCCACAACAAAACTGCCGTCGTCAAATGTGAAGTCAGAATGCTCACGAAGATAGTCTGCATCAACGGTGCGTACTTCTAACCAGAATTCGTCAGACTCGGGTGAACTTTTCCCACGAATCACAGGGATATAATTGTTGGTATCGACAACCAGGCAGAAGGGGACGCCTTCCATGCGACTGCGGGGATCGATGGGCTGTGCCGTGTGGAAGAGGTCTACCACTTCCTTGTACATTCCCTTCTCGAAAGGCAAACGGCAATGGTGTATCAGTTCGCGGGGAATGCCCATGTCCATCATATCCCCGACAACTTCCTCCCAATGGGCGGAGTCCACAATATCCTCAACGATAAGGTAGTAGATGCGCCACAGCGAGGTGTCCATTGCGCTGACAGCATTCCGAATCTCCTCGTTCATCTGGCGGCAGCCGTAGCAGTAGGGACTGGTGAAAATAAGAGCGCGGTAGTGAGTGGTATCCTGCGCGATAGCGGCCAGCTCCTCCATACCGATGGAGCCTTCCGGTACATAGGCTTGCTTCGTTTCACTCTGCCTGCATCCTGCAAGGAGCATCATGGCTGTCATTATAAAAATGATTCTTTTCATGCTTAAAACTGTATCTTGGTGGTTTGTGAACTTTCTATGACGAAGCGTTTTGTCTGGACTTTGTCGTATTTGGTGGCGTTCTGGGGGTGGAGGACGAGCTCGTATTGGCCGGGCTGCAATAACAACCTCTCGCCGGCGGTGCTGGGGTTGAGGTCGGTGACGAACTCGACTTGGCCGTCGAGAGCACGACCGTAGGGAGTGAACTCATTATAAGTGCGCAGGCGGAAGATGGCGCCGGTGGTGATGCCCTTGGGCTTGCTGAGGACCAGCATGCCGGGCATGGGCACCGAGAGCTCGGTGGCGGCATTGCCGCGCACCTCAACGCCGCGCATGGTGGTGACGGGCAGCGTCTGCACCTCGACGTCGTAGCGGCCAGCGAGGTACTGGCCTGTCTCGCCGACCTCCTGCGCCGCCACGCGCTCGCCGCTGCCAGCGCTGCGTACGATAACATCCACTGTAGACATCGACCATTGTGGCCTTTGCCCACTGTAATGCACCTTGAGGGTACCTTCACTTACTGTGATGTCCACATTATTTACTTTATCAATAGAGAACTGCATGGCCTCACGCCGTAGGGGTGGATGGGTGAAGACGGCCATGTCGTAGGTGACCAGTGGGTCTAAGAGTAGTGTGTCAGGACGTAGACGGTTGTCCACGCTGTAGATGGTGCTCTGGCGGATGATGCCAGTGCGGTGATCATAGAAGGCCACAGGATGTTCGGTCTCATAGAGGTCACCACGACTATCCACCATATTCAGCACCACCTTGGCTTTTTTGCCGCTGAGGCGGAAGATGTTATAGAGAGTCTTGGCGAATTCCTCTTCGTGTGGCACAGGGAACAGGCTGCCAGCGCAGTCGGCATGGCTGAAGGCTCCACCACCAATGCCGAGGACAAACGTCTGCACCACCACGCCGCTGAGCTGCACCTGCCGTGCCACGTCGCAAATCTCTGCGTCGCAATCGTCCATACCGTCGGTGATAATCAGTATCAGGTTGCGGCTGGAGCCCGTGGCCGGGAAGTCGCTCAGCGCGTCGGTCAGCGCCTCGGCCGCCAAGCATCCACCTTGCGGCACGAGGGTCTTTATTTTGCTTTGCAAGCGGTATATGTTGTCTGCACCGAAGGGGACTTCGAGGCGTGTGCCAAACTGCTCCTTGTTGAGGTGTCCGAAGACGCGAAGGGCCACGTCGACGTCGTGCTGGCGCGAGATGCTGTCAAGGAATGACAGTAGCACCTGCTGGGTAACCTTGATTTTGCTGTTACTTTGCCAGTGGTCCCACATCGAGTTGGAACAATCCAGTATCAGCAACAGGCGCGTTTTGTCCTGCTGCTGGGCATGTGCCTGAGTGCCTATAGGACCTATATGTCCTATAAGACATATAAGTCCTATAAATCCTATCAAAAATCTTTTCATGGTCTTAGAAGTCGCCGAGGGTCTCGGGCAGCTGGCTGAGGGCCTTGGGCAGGTCGTCGGCACTGAGCACCGAGCCGTGGTATTTGTTGGTGTCCTGCATAAAGTCGACACCGTAACCCATCTTGGTCTTCAGCAGCACGCACACAGGGCTGCCTTGACCGCTCATCTGCTTGGCTTTGGCCATGCCGTCGAGCACCTGCTGCATGTCGTTGCCGTTCTCGATGACCACGACCTTCCAGAGGAAGCTTTCGAATTTTTTGCCCAAGTCGCCGAGGGTCATTACTTCGTCGACGGTAGCGTCAATCTGCTGATTGTTATAGTCGATGGTTGCAATGAGGTTGTCGATGTGCTTGGCACCGGCAAACATGGCAGCTTCCCAAATCTGGCCTTCCTCCAATTCACCGTCGCCGTGCATGGTGTAGACGAGGTGCTTGTCGCCCGTCATCTTCTTACCCAGTGCGGCGCCGACGCCGACGCTCATGCCTTGGCCGAGGGAACCCGAAGCCATGCGGATGCCCGGCAGATTGTGTGCCGTCGATGGGTGGCCCTGCAGGCGGGTGCCGAACTTGCGGAAGGTAGCCAGTTCACTGACGGGGAAGAATCCGCGACGTGCCATGGTGCTGTAGATAACTGGCGTGATGTGACCCTGCGATACGAAGAGCATGTCCTCGCCCTCACCGCTCATAGTGAAGTTTTTTGGGTCGAAGTCCATGAGGTTGAAGTTCATGGCCACAAACCAGTCGGCAGTGCCGAGCGAGCCGCCCGGGTGTCCGCTTTTGGCGTTGGTGGTCATACGGAGAATGTCGCGGCGCACCTGCGTCGCAATCTGCTGAAGTTCTTGCGTTGTTTTCATTATACGGATTATTTGTTATTTGCTTTTTATCAGTTTGACAATTGCTCTAATTTTATTGACAAATTTACGCTTCTCATGCTCACTGCTGGTTATGTTGGTCGTAATATATCTCTGTCTGACAAGCATTGATGCCCCAAGCCTGCTCTCCACCTCATCGGTAATACATGAAGCTACAAGAATAGTGACGGCATTGGGGTATTCTGCCAAGGTGTTTTCAAATGATTTAAACATTGCCCCCAGTCGTTCCAAAGCACCAGCAGGATCGAGACCAGATTTGATCTCAATCACGCCGACAATGGCTCCATTATAGTCATACATGGTCACATCAGGTTCTGATGAAAATAAAATAGAGTAACCATTAACCAGATTGATGATTTTAATGCAGTCCAAATCATCCCCAATATCCCACTCGGAAACACTATGAATTCGGTTATCTTTGTCTACGACTGAAGTGACTTCAGAGTGGGAGAGTAAGTCGAAAAGGATTATTCTCCGAATGACACGCTCACCTTCGGCACCAATTGAATTCCTCCAGGACCCATCAATTTTAGTGCCTGCGGTGGCATACATCATTCCTTCCAGTTTCTTCTCGTTAATATCCAAAGCTAAAGAGACAACTGTTGACATGGTTTCATTGATGGTTTGTACTAGTCTTTCGATTTGTCCGTGAGACAATCCACCTGAAATAACCTTGCCATCCTCAATACCGTCCACATTTGATACACCAGAAATAGCTTTCAGTCCTTTTTGTGGTATCATCGCAATTGAACGGTAATACTTTAGAAAATGTGGATTTAGTTGCAATACCTTAGGATGGACAAACACCAGCATTGGGTTTATATCGTTTCTCTTTACTATCTCCCAAGCCTCGTTGCTTATATGAAACAATTCTTTATTACTCCATATAAGTTTAGCACCTTCTACTTTCGCATACTTCTTTATTTGTACAAACAATTCGAAATAGCCTTCTGACCGAAGTCGGTTGTAGAAGAATGTTGACTTTAACAGGTAACTCTCTTTTGTGACTGATTCTGGTATTTTAGGCATATTCTAATTATTAAAAAATTGCTGCATTAATTCTATTGCTACGGCTTCGGCCAATTTTGGTGGCACAGCATTGCCAACTTGCCCGAACTGAGTCATGCTTGTCTTTCGTTTGGAGCTGTACGAGTCGAGCCGGATACCTTTGAACTCCCAATCCAACGGGAATGTCTGCAGGCATGCCAACTCTCGGACAGTAAGCATACGGTCCTCATAAGGATGTATAAAGTCGCGGTATCCGCTACGAGTCACAGTAGGCGAAGGTTTATTGGGGTCGAGACGACGATAGGTGCAGCCGAAAGTCTGCTCCACATCTGCAAGTTTTCCTCCGATAGGTACCTTCTTTATCTTCTCAAGCGTCGACGGTGAATGTGCCGTTGCCTGATGATTGGGAATGTGTTCAATAACCATATTTTTCTCTCCTTGCTTTGATTGTTTCTGCTATTCGTTGTGCGTTTTCCGAGGGCTCTTCTGGTTCAGGGAGACCTCCTATTGCATCCCATACGGTTTTGTGCGGCTCAAACACATGAGGTGCAGGGTATTTGAAGGTCTTCCCTTTGCGGTTGCCTACAAGTATCAATCGTTCCCTATATTGTGGAGCTTCAAAATCCACAGCATTCAATACTTGCGGGGTGCTAATTGTGTATTTGTATGTTTGTCTATTATATTCGATAGGCTTGCCCAACTCGTCGAGAAGCAACTGCATGGCTCGTCCATTGTCCCAATTTGTCAGTCCTTTTACATTCTCAAGCACAAAGCCAATAGGCAGAGTTTCCCTAACAACACGTACATACTCGAACAAAAGCTTTCCCCTTTCATCATCGAGACCTTTTCGCAATCCAGCCAAACTGAAGCTTTGACAGGGAGGCCCTCCAATCACCAGAGCTGCCTCACCTACCTTCAATCCAGCGGTATCAAGTATCTCTTGCCCGGTAACATCAACGATGCTTTTGTTTATCACAGGGGTTTCCGGAGCATTAGTCCGCAAGGTTTCACAGCATGATGGGTCTATTTCGACAGCCACAGCAATATCGAATCCTGCGCGGCGAAATCCAATATCCATTCCCCCAGCTCCAGAAAATAAACTTATGACCTTTAAAGAACTCATTTCTTCAGTTTGAATACATATTGACGCGAGTTCTGGTCGACAGCGAAAAGTTCGTCGCCGTGACGTGTCACACTGACGGCCAATGTGTTCTCGTCCCAATCGTGGATGGTGCCGGTACCACGGTCTCCTTGCATGGTGACGTGGCCCCATACGCGCCCTTGGGCTCCGTCGGTCTCCACGTAGATGGTCTCTGTTTCACCTTTGGGAGCCGTGCGGACGGGTGCGGCAGCCTTGACAGTCTTGACTGGGGCCGGGCGGATGGGCTTGTGTTGCACCACCGGAGCGGGTTGGTTGGCTGCATCGGCATCAGACGGGTCGGCGGTTACAAACGAGTTCGGTTCGTTTTCGTTGTTTTCAGTCATGACAGGCTGCGACTCCTGTGTGGGATTGTTGTTGCAGCCGGCAAGGGCGGCGACGACGAGCAAAGATGCAATCAAATATTTCGTTTTCATGTGTCTGTGTTTTTATTTCGTCCAATATTTCCAATCGTAAGATGCTTCGGCCTGTCCGTCGGGCAGTTGAGGAAAGAGGTCACGGCCAAGCAAGACCTCAATACTGTCGACGCTGACGGCATAGTCGGCCGGTTGGTTGCATTCGGGCTGGTTCTTTACGATGAAACCTATGGCCTGATAACCTTTTCCTGTATAAGTTAGCAGGGCCTTGAA
The DNA here is from genome assembly GCA_017448185.1 of Bacteroidales bacterium. Taxonomy (GTDB): domain Bacteria; phylum Bacteroidota; class Bacteroidia; order Bacteroidales; family P3; genus Colimorpha. The sequence continues at coordinate 22,647 of JAFSLX010000060.1, read as the reverse complement.
GAACATGTCGGGCACATGGACCTTTGCCTTGCCGATAGTGCCATGTCGGCCTTCGGTGAATACAGGTCCGCAGACAATATACACCGAGCCATAGCGGCGTGCGATACGGCGCGACAGGCGTTCAATCTGTTCCCATGCCTGCGAGTTCATTTCATGGTCCTGTGGGCAGATGTTGGTGAAATAGTAGCTTTCTTCCAGCGCCTGGGCGCTCCATTTCATATCGGCGCGTGGTGCCATGTGGCCTTTGTCCCAACCGGTGTTGCTGTAGTCTTCGCGCGAGGCTTTGGGGTAATCCACCGATGGGTCGCGGCTGAAGGAGTACTGGTAGTTCAGTTGCCCGTTGGCTTCCTCGGCCGTCAGCTCCCATGCCACCCAGTCGGGCACCAGCGTGCTATGATTGTATGAGGCAGTGTAGCCAAGGTGTGTCACGATGTCCTCGTTGTCGGCGAAGGATGGTATTTCCAGTCCGGGAATGATGTCGACACCGTTATCCGCACGTCCCTCGGGGGCACGAAAACTGCATGCCGCCAACAGCAGCGTACATAAGATACAAGATATGAATGTGCTACGTTTCATTCGTGCAAAAAATAAGTATGACAAAGATACGAAAAAAAAATCATACTGGATATGACAAAATATATTTTTTTATTTTATTACAAAAAAAGCAGTATATTTGTATGCTTCGAAAAAATTGGGTTTCGACATGCAACAATTTGATAACTAATAAAAAAGGAATAAGTTATGGCATTGAAAAGAGTGATGGTATTGACTGGAGGGGGCGATTGCCCGGGCTTGAATGCCGTGATTCGCGGCATCGTGAAACGTGCCGGACAAGCCTCGGATTGGGAGGTCGTGGGCTGCATCGAGTCGTTCAACGGCGTGCTGCGCGAACCTACCGAGATACAGATGCTTGACGAGAAAACCGTCGAAGGACTTCAAATTCAAGGTGGGACAATACTTGGCACCACCAACAAGGGAGGCCCCTTTGCCTGGCCGGTGAAGAATGCCGACGGCTCGTGGACCACTGTCGACCGCAGCGATGAGATGTTGCGCAAGCTACAGTACATGGGTGTCGATGCTGTCATCAATATCGGTGGCGACGGCAGTCAGCGCATCTCGCTTGGCCTCAGTAAGAAAGGCCTCAATATTGTGGGTGTGCCCAAGACCATCGACAACGACTTGTCGATGACAGACTACACCTTTGGTTTCCAGACTGCCGTGCAGATTTGCACCGACGCTATCGACAAGCTCGTCACCACGGCGGCCTCGCACAACCGTGTGTTCATCCTTGAGGTGATGGGCCGCGACGCGGGCTGGATTGCATTGCATTCGGCCATCGCCGGTGGCGCCGACGTGTGTCTGATACCCGAGATACCGTACGACATCCAGAAAGTTAAAGCCAAGATAGAGCAGCGCTATAACAAGCGTCGTGGCTACTGCATCATTGTCGTTGCCGAAGGAGCCATGCCCAAAGGTGGCACGGTGACAGGCAGCGTCAGTGGCGAAGTGGGCTACCAGCATATCAAGCTGGGCGGCGTGGGTGAGCAGTTGGCTGCCGACCTGAAGGCCGCCGGTGTGGAGCATGACATCCGCTACACTATTCTCGGCCACCTGCAGCGTGGCGGCACGCCGATTGCTTTCGATCGCGTACTGGCCACCGAGTTTGGCGTGCGCGCCATGGAGTTTGTCATGGAGGGCCGTTTCGGGCAGATGGTGGCCTACCACCATCCCGACATCGTCGGCATCCCCCTCGAAGAGGCAGTTCGCGAACAGAACCTTGTGGCACCCGACAGCCGACTGGTGCATACCGCCAAAGGTGTCGGCATAGAGTTTGGTGACTAATAAAAAATTGGTATAATGGAGATTAAACCTTACCGGCACGAGGTGAAGTACTACGAGTGCGACCGCATGGGCATCACGCACCATTCAAACTACATTCGCTTCATGGAAGAGGCGCGTGTCGACTGGATGGATCAGCTGGGCTTCGGATTCGACCGCATGGAGGCCGAAGGGGTGGTGTCGCCCGTGGTGGCCGTCGACTGCCGCTACCGCCATCCGTCAACCTTCAAGGATGTGGTCGAGGTGGCAGTGAAAGTGGCCGAGACCTCGCCACTGAAGATAGTGTTTTCTTATACGATGACGGTGGCAGGACGCACGGTTTGCACCGCCAGCAGCACCCACTGCTTCCTCGAGAACGGCCGCCCCGTGTCGCTCGAAACACGCTTCCCCGAGCTGTATGCCAAGATGATGGAGTGCATAGAAAACAAATGTTGAGGCTGCTATTGGCGACTTCCCAATGTATCATGCTCAGGGCAAGAGTGTTGCATGGCATCCTCTGCCCGACATGCTCTCTGTCGCCGGGATGCAGGTTTATGTCACCGTCCTCGACGGCCAGGCCCTTGTCTTTACTAAGCTGATAAGATGGGCCGACGTAAATTTTTCACTATTCCAACCGCCGCAGGCATGTGCCTGTGGCGGTTTTGTTTCTCCGTTGTTCAGTCGTTGTTCAGTCGTTGTTCAGTCGTTGTTCAGTCAAACACTGAACAACGACTGAACAACAAGTGTACAACAGAGTGGGGTGGAACAACGGCAAAAAGTATTGATTCTGAAAAATTTTTTTTTGTGGGTATTATTTTTCTTTGTAACTTTGCAAATGGTCTATACTGGGCGATGTGCCATGCAAGTGGTATGTTGTCAGTATTTTATATGGATATGTAGTATATAAAAATAAAATAAATGGAACCCAAACGTATAAAATCAGCCCTCGTGTCGGTTTTTTACAAGGACGGACTTGAGGACATCGTTAAAGCTCTCGACGCGCAGGGTGTGACTATCTACAGCACAGGTGGCACCCAGAAATTTATCGAAGGCCTCGGCATTCAGCCGGTGGCCGTGGAAAGCCTCACGGGCTATCCCAGTATCCTTGGTGGACGTGTCAAGACGCTGCATCCCAAGGTGTTCGGAGGCATACTCTCGCGTCGCGACATGTTCAGCGACGGCGAACAGCTGGCCGAATACGAGATTCCGGAGATCGACCTCGTCATTGTCGACCTCTATCCCTTCGAGCAGACTGTGGCCAGCGGTGCTTCGGAGCAGGACATCATCGAGAAAATCGACATCGGTGGCATCAGCCTTATCCGTGCTGCCGCCAAGAATTTCAACGACGTGGTCATTGTGCCCGCCGTCGACTACTACAAGGAATTCCTTCAGATTTACACCGAGCAGGGTGGTTGCACCACACTGGAGCAACGCCATCGCTTCGCCTCGTATGCTTTCGCCGTGAGTTCGAACTACGACACCGCCATCTTCAAGCATTTCAACGAGACCGAGCAGCTGCCCGCTTTCAAGCAGAGCTGCAACCACGGCGAGGTGCTCCGGTATGGCGAGAACCCGCATCAGAAAGGTGTCTTCTATGGCGACTTGGAAAGCTGCTTCGATAAGCTTAACGGCAAGGAAATCAGCTACAACAACCTTGGCGACATCGATGCCGCCTGCAGCCTGATTGACGATTTCAACGGTCAGACCGCTTTCGCTATCCTCAAGCACAACAATGCCTGTGGCATGGCTGTGCGTCCCACTTTGCTCGAGGCATGGAAGGATGCCTTGGCCGGGGACCCCGTCAGTGCTTTCGGCGGTGTGCTTATCACCAACCAGAAGATTACCAAGGAGGTGGCCGACGAGATGCACAAGATTTTCTTCGAGGTCTGCATTGCTCCCGACTACGATGAGGATGCCCTTGAGGTTTTGCGTGGCAAGAAGAACCGTATCATCCTGCGCCGCAAGGAGTTCAAGATGGCCGATCCGATGTTCCGCTCGGTGTTGAACGGCGTGCTGGTGCAGGACCGCGACAATGTAGTCCCCACTGCTGCCGACATGCAGAAGAGCGTCACCTCCACCGCCATCACCGCCGCACAGGCCGAGGACCTGGCTTTTGCCACCATCCTCGTCAAGCATACCAAGAGCAACGCTATCGTGCTGGCCAAGGGCCGTCAGCTCTACGCCAGCGGCACGGGCCAGACCAGCCGCGTCGATGCCCTGCGCCAGGCCATTGCCAAGGCCAAGAGCTTCGGCTTTGACCTCAACGGTGCCGTCATGGCCTCGGATGCTTTCTTCCCCTTCCCCGACTGCGTCGAGATTGCCCACGAGGCCGGTATTGTCGCTGTGGCTCATCCGGGCGGCTCAATCCACGACCAGGACAGTATCGACTACTGTGAAAAGAACCACATGGGTATGGCAATAACAGGAAAACGTCATTTTAAACACTAATATATGGGACTTTTATCATTCTTTAACCGCGAGGTTGCAATGGACCTTGGCACCGCCAACTCCATTGTTATATATAACGACCAGGTGGTCATCGACGAGCCCTCTATCGTGGCAATCGACCGCAACAACAACAAGGTTGTCGCTGTCGGCAAGAAGGCTCAGTTGATGGATGGCCGCACCGACAACAAGAACATCGAAACAGTCCGTCCGCTGCGTGGCGGTGTGATTGCCGACTTCGAGATGGCTCAGCACCTTATTCGTGAACTTATCGGTATGACGAACGTCAACCGTTCGATTCTGCCTCCGTCGCTGCGTATGGTTATATGCATTCCCTCGGGTATCACCAACGTCGAGGAGCGTGCCGTGCGCGAGAGTGCCGAGCAGGCTGGAGCCAAGGAAATCCGCATGATTCATGAGCCTATGGCCGCCGCTATCGGTATCGGCATTGACGTGTTGCAGCCCGATGGCCACATGGTGGTCGACATCGGAGGCGGTACGGCCGAAATCGCCGTCATCTCCCTTGGCGGTATTGTGTGTAACAACTCGATTCGCGTGGCTGGTGACGAGTTCAACGACAATGTGGTCGAGTACATGAAGCGTCAGCACAATATGATTATCGGTATACCCACCGCCGAGCGCGTGAAGATTGCCGTGGGTGCCGCCGTGTCCGAACTGGCCGATCCTCCCGAGGATTACCGTACCACAGGTCGTGACCTACTGACGGGTCTGCCCAAGGAAATTCTGGTCAACTACAAGGAGATTGCCCATGCCCTCGACAAGTCGATTGCTCGTATTGAGCAGGCTATCCTTGACACTCTGGCCAATACGCCGCCCGAACTGGCCGCCGATATCTATCGCAACGGTATCTACCTGGCTGGTGGCGGTGCATTGCTGCGCGGCCTCGACCAGCGCGTCAGCAGCAAGACCAAGCTTCAGGTGCACATTGCCGACGACCCCCTGCGTGCCGTTGCACGTGGCACAGGCATAGCCCTCAAGAACTTCAACAAGTTCTCGTTCCTTATCCGATAAGGAATAGTTCTGAGAACAATAATTAAGTGGTTAAGGCAAACGCTTTAACCACTTTTTTTAATAGGTAGTGGCTATCTTCAGAAGAATCTTGTTCAGCCGGTCGGAGGCTGCTTTCGAGCTGCATTCGTGACCGTTGCTGATGATGGCGAACGCCAGGGTGTCGCCTTTGGCAGTGGTGATATAGCCGGCGTAGGCTTTTACCTCATCCAAAGAGCCGGTCTTCAAGTGAATGCTGATATCCTTGGGCAGGTCGGGCAGCATGCTTTTGGCGGTGCCGCTTTCGCCCACTTCGGCCAGCGATTGCATGAAGTCGTTGTAGCACGGCTCCTTCGACATTGCGGCGAGGTAGCGGCAGATGAAGTCGGCCGTCACTCGGTTCAGTCTGGATAGGCCACTGCCGTCTACAATGCGTACACCGCTCCGCTCAATGTTCCGCTCCGACATGAACTCGCCGATAGCCTTGCTGCCATTGGCGAAACTGCCTTTCCCGAAACGCGCATGGCCGAGGTATTTGAAGATGCTCTCGGCATAGACGTTGTTGCTGGTGTGATTGGTGTATTGTGCAATGGTGTAATAGTCGCTGCTGTAGTAGTCGAGAACAGCCCGCAGGCTGTCAGGCTGGCTATAGACTTGCATCGTATTCGACGAAACACCGACACCGTGGGTGCGCAGGAACGACGCAAACATGTCGGCGCAACTGCGTGCCGGGTTGGGCATGGCTCCGCGAACGGCAAAATCGTTCTTGCCCAGCGGCACGGTGCCACGATATAAGCGGTCGCCGTTGAACGGACTGCCGTAGATGGTCACTTGGTCGCCGGTATTTGCTCCTGCTGTGGTTACCTCGCATGTGCTGTGAATGTCGAGGTTCTTGGGCTGTATGCGCACGGCCGAGGCAGGATAGCCTATCTTTTTGCCGGGGTTGAAGTAGACGAAATACATGTTTTCATGGAAGTTCAAGCCGCTCACACCGGCACCGTAGTAGTTCCCGATGTCGCCCCATTCCCAGCTGTCATGCAGCGGCTCTTCGTCGAATATCGAGGTGTTGAAGCATACGCGGCCGTCCACACGCTTCACCCCTTTTTTCTTCAGTGCAGAGGTCCATCCGTTGAAGAGTGAGTCGGGTGTGGTCTGTCGGTAGCGGTATGAGCCAAGCAGCGGGTCTCCGCCGCCGGTGATGTAAATATTGCCGTGTAGCACTCCTTCGCGGTCGATTTCTCCACGGATGCCAATCTTGGTGACGAAGCGGAAATCCGACCCCAATCGGACAAAACCGACTCCGGTGGTGAAGATTTTGTTCACCGACCCGGGAATCATCGACTGTTCGGCGTTGTAGGCATATAGTTGTTTGCCTTGGGTGATATTGTACACGCAAACGGCCATCGACCCATGCTTCATATCGGCCGAACGGCGGGTGTCGACAATCAGCTTCTCCAAGTCGGCGGACGACTGTGCCTTCAAAGTGAATGGTGAGAGTGTAAAGGTGAAAAGACCTATCAGTAAAACGACTTTTATATACTTCATCATCAAATTATTGTATGTTATATGTTTTTTCTCACATCTCGCTTTTCAAATCCCGGTTTATGGCCTCAATATGGTCGAGCAGCGCCTCGCGGCCATAGCCGGTCAGCGACGAGGTGAGGAACATTGTCGGCAGTTCTTCCCACATTTCGCCCAGGGTCTGCTTCATAGCCTTGACGTTGGCCATCACCTCACGCTGCTTCTCTTTGTCGGTTTTGGTGTAGACGATGGTGAGCGGCACACCGTTCTGGCCGAGGAAGTTGATGAACTCCACGTCGATGCGTTGCGGAGGTATGCGGCTGTCGATTAGCACATAGGTGTTCACCAAGGTCTCGCGGTGCAGGAAATACTCGCGTATCATCTGGCTGAATACCTCGCGGGTCGACTTCGAGGTGCGGGCATAGCCGTAGCCTGGCAGGTCGACCAGATACCATTCATTATTAATCAGGAAGTGGTTGATGAGTTGCGTCTTGCCAGGCCGTCCCGAAGTCTTGGCCAAGCCTTTCACCCCGGTCAGCATGTTGATGAGCGACGACTTGCCGACGTTGCTGCGCCCGATGAAGGCGTATTCCGGCCGTCCGTCGGTGGGGCATTTCTTGTGCGAGGGACTGCTCACACAGAATACGGCACTGCTGACCTTCATTTGCGGGCTCCTTTCCTCTGGCGGCGGCGTTCCCTCCTCATCTCGCGCATGGCGGCGCGGGCCTCGCTCAACCCTTTCATCTCCTTCAGTTCGTTCAGTATGGCGGTCTCGTCCTCGTTGTTCGCCTTCCACCATGGCAGGAGCTTCATGTTGATTTTGAACAGCCGCCGGCGGTCGAACTTGACATTCTTTTCGCTGTAGCTCTCCATATAGCGTGCACGCTTGTCGGCATACAGGTCACCGAGGTTGATGAGGATGCCCGTGTCGGTGGTGCCGGCCAAGTGGTGGTTGGGACAGGTGCCGAAGCTGCGCATCGAGGGCGAGAGGTTCATGTAGGCATTGATGAGCGGCGGCACGGTGCATCCGTGTTCGCGCACCGAGTGGAGCAGTATCTGGTAGTCTTCCTTGTAGTTGCGTCCGTTGAACAGGTGCACCAGCTTGTTGTAGTCGCTCTTGATGGGAAGCTCTTCATAGGGCCACACCAATCCGTCGCGGTCGGGGAAATGTTTCTGATAGAAGTAGAGTATCAGGTCGCGTGCCTCGGGGTCGATGTCGCCGTACATGGTAATCTTGCCGAAAAAGTAGCGTGTTTCGGGCACCTCGAGTGCCAGCACTCCGAGGCCGTCCCACAGGTTGTCGAGGCTGTAGAGGCCTTTGTGCAGGTCGTTGCTCGGCTGGTAGGCGGGCTGCACAAAGGCGCGCCCCAGCTCGATGGTGTAGGGCAGGTAGTCGTTGATAAACCGTTCGCCGAACTGGTACTGCTCCGCCGTGGGGGTGACTATGCTGCCGTCCTCGCGGCGCATCATGTTGGTGCCGTGAATGAAACGGTAGGCTCCCACAATCTCCTCATCCTCGGGGCTCCACACAAACAGTTGCTTGCAGCAGTGGGGGTCGTCCATGAAGTCGTACTCGTCGACATCGATTTCCTTGCCCGTGCCGCCCCCCTCGGTGGCGAAACTCAGTTCGCGCAGACGGCCTATTTCGCGCATGATGTTGGGCGACAGGTGCGCCGTGGTGATATAAATCTCCTTGTTCCCGCGGTTGGTCTTGCGCAGGAAGTGCTTCTGCTTCAGCTCTTTCTTAATCAGCTCCCGGTCAACGGGAGGTGCTATGTACGATAAATCCATAATTCAATACTTAAACTCTTCGTTCGGGTTGTCTTTCAGCCGGTAGACGTGCTCCTTCACCAGCTCGGCCCATTCGGCCGGCGTGTGGCGGCTGTCGAAGGTGGAGTAGGGAATGGGCTTGCCGAAGGTCATCCCGAAGGTCTTGCCGCGCTGGGCAAACAGCTCGCCCGGCAGCAGTGCCATCTCGAAACTGAACTTGATGCCCAGCCGCTTGCGCAGATTGGCGATGCGGTAGAAGCGGTTGCGGTTGCGGGCTTCGGTGTACACCGGCACCACGTCGCGCTGGTATTTCACCGCTTTCTTGATAAAGGTGGCCTTCCATTCCAGGTCCTTGATCACTCCCTTTTGGCGGCGCGAACAGGCTCCGGCGGGGTAGTAAAGCAGGGCCGTCTTGCCGGCAAAAGCCTCCTCGAGGCTGGCCAATGCCTTGGTCTTGTTCACCTTGTCGATGGGCACAAACAGCTCGCGCAGCCCCGGCAGGTAGAGCAGGAAGTCGTTCACCGGGAACTTGATGTCCTGCCTCACGCGGCCCACCGCGCCCATCAGTGCCAGCCCGTCGGGGCCGCCCAGCGGGTGGTTGCCCACCACCATCGGGTAGCCCTCGGTGGGTATATTCTCCAGTCCGTTGGTCTTCACCGTCACGCCCAGGTTCCATGGCTCCTTGCCCTCGATAAAGGCGTAGACGAAGTCCAATCCGAAGCGTTCGCGGTTCATGTAAATGCCGGTATTGATTTCCGGCACATGCAACAGGCGCTCTACAAGCTTCACCAGCACCTTGGGCACCTTCACCCCCTTCGCGCCAATCATTTGCTCGACATCTATGTAATGGTCTGTAATTGCTTCTTTTGTATGCTCCATAACCAATCGGGGATTGTGGATTGATGCCACAATTCCTGTTTGCAAAATTACATAAAATAATCCAACCTCCGCCCACATCCTGTGAACAATTTATCAACAGCCGACCGCCATCCCCTTGTACTGATGTCCGCTTGTTCTTCTGCCGTTCTTCAGTCGTTGTTCAGTGATTTACCGAACAACGACAGAAGAACGGCAGAACAACGGCCGAACATTTTTTCTTGCATTTGTGCCGAATATTTCGTATGTTTGCATTGGTGATTATGCCGTAAAATATATGTTATTTTGCGTAAAATCAAACAAGTATCAATTTTAAAACCGACAGAATTATGAAAAAACTATTACTTATGGTAGCATTCCTGCTGCCGATGATGGCAAACGCCCAGTTGGGCAGTCTAGTAGAGCAACCCCTGAACGGGTATGAGTCGAGCATTGTCAGGATATGGCAGGGTCATGACAAAGTGCTGTCCTATGGTCATATTATGTCCGGAACAAACACTAAACCGGTGTTTTACCTGTCGGACTACTCGTCATTTTTCTCCCCCACACCACCGACACCAACGCTTTCGATGCAATATGCCGAATTGTCTGCGACATGGGGTTCCACGGATATCAGGTTCACCGACATTCGCGACATGCGGATTGTGGACGACTATGTTTTTGTCTGCGGCGATGCCTACGACACGAACAGCCCGCAGACAAAGATAAATGCCATCGGATGGTTTGATCTGAACGATTTTGCATCTGGCAACATTGTTTTCAACTATATTGATATTCCGCTTGTCTGGTACCTGAAGAAAATCGCAGCGTATCAATGTGGTCTGGATTACACAGTGCTGGTTATAGGAGAGGATCAAAGTAGCTATGACTATATTTTCGAAATACGAAATGTGACAACAAATACTCCAGCGTTTTATTGTAGACGGTTTACATCAAGTTCATTCTGGGACAAGGAGGCGGCCGACGACATACTTGTCACCGGGAGAGAGGTGTTTGTGGTCGGCAACCTCAGGACACCTCCGAGCGACCGCCAGCTGTGCATCAGGAAAGCCGACCGCACCCAAGTGCTAAGCGATCCACAGTTCGACATCCGCTACGAATACACCGCAGCAAGCGATGAAGTCAATGCCAACACCTATTCCACTCTGATTGACGAGGAGTTTATTGCCACCACCTATGTCCACCATACGAATCCGGATGGTTTTTCCACCCGGTTGCGCATCATCAACACCCAAACATTGGACATGGTGAACTCGCAGGAGTGGACAATAGACTCCAAATGGGAGCCGGAAGAGATGGTCTATGAGAATGCCCCTAAAAAACTGGTGCTGCTTCATGCATTCGGCAATGACTGGAATTTCCTTGTCTTGGATCCAATGAACACCGTGTCTTATGTGGCGGATTACCTGTTCCATCCGAACGCGGAGTTTTATTCGTTGGACAGCGACCAACGTGACCTGTTTGTCTCGACGGGGGCGAAGCATTGGCTGTATTTCCAGCGGTTGGGAATGACATTGCCCTCACCCTCAGGATGCCCTAATAACAGCAAAATAGAGGTAAACGCAATAAAAAATGTGCCGACAAGCACGGTTCCTAACACTCCAATTAATCAACCAATATCCCCTCAAAGAAGATTTGGTTTGATGCCGGCTTCCGGAATTCCACCTGTAACAATCTGTAATTCGCCTTTTTAATGTAAAATAACATGGTATTATTATGAAAAAATATTATCTTTTTTTTGTTGCGATGTTTTTTTCCGTGTTTCCCTGTATGGCGCAGGACACCGTGATGTGGGATGACCCGTGGTATCTGTTCAACCAGAAACCGTTGCATTCTCGTGCGATGGGCAGGGCGTATTCTATTTGTGGTAATCTTGATTCGTCTTATAGTTTGCCAGCATTCGGATATAAATTCGAACAAAAGTATTATTTGGCAAAAGACAAGCCCGTGTATGGCGTTGCTATAACAGCATGCCTTAACGATATTCATCCTCCGATTGCATATCTCTTTCAGCAGGATACCAGTGGGGTAAAGCATCTGATCGATTCGGTGGTTAGGGCTCCGAACAATAAAAAAGACTGCAGTTTTGGGTATGAGCATTATTATTATATTAGTTATGATTTGAATAATCCTGGTATTTTCCCATATTCTACTCCACATGTTTTCATTCTTCCCTGCATGGAATTGTATTTTGAAATGCCGCAGCAAGTGGAAGACACAATCATTCTCGGTTTTGATCCAAACAATGAGAAGGAACCACAGCCAGGGGAATGGTTGGGAAGGATAAGTTGTCTATGGGATTCGACTACGCCAAGTTCGGTTTTATGCAATTTTCATCTATCAAATACTACGGGATGGACGGATTTTGTGCCCACCCCTTATCACGGAATTATTTTCCCTATAGTCGAGTTGCGGTGCCGAGGGGAGGTGCCGGTGGCGCGGGTTGAGGAGAAAGGCGACGGCTGGGCACGGGTGTCGTGGTCGCCGGACTATGTGGAGGAGGACTATCAAGTGGGCGTGGGGCGCTACGGCACGGAGCCGGCCGACAGCCTGACGTTCGAGGTGAGAGGCGACACCACACTGACCATCACCGGTCTGGAGAACGGCTACCCCTACGCCGTATGGGTACGCAGGGGCTGCCGCTACGCCCCGGGCGGGTACGACACGGTGGTGTGGGGCGACTGGGGCCGGTATACGAGCCTCTACCTGCCGCCCGACACGACGGGCATCCTCGCTGCCGACGAGAGCGGCGAGCTGAAGGTGTACCCCAACCCGGCGCACGGGGTGCTGACGGTAGATTTGAACGAGGTGAACGATGCCGTTGCTGAGCTGACGTTCAGCGACCTCGGCGGCCGCGAGGTGCTGAGGACGAAGGCGGAGCGTCCGCTGACGAAGGTGGACGTGGGCGCGTTGCCTGCGGGGCTCTACCTGCTGCAGGCGGCATCGCCCGGCAAGGTGTACCGTCGCCGTGTGGCGGTGGAGTAGGACCGATGAATTTTATTGTAGAAAAATGAAGAAAAATTTTGTCGGTTTCAAAAAAGGTTGTATCTTTGCAGCCGATTTGAATGCCTAATAATGAATTGTTGATGCTCTTTTCTTGTTGGGAGTCAAGTTGTTAACGATTGAATAATAATAACAGTCATGGCAAAGAAAAATAAAGACGCACGGGTCCAAGTGATCCTCGAATGCACCGAGCAGAAGAATAGTGGTGTCCCCGGCATGAGCCGTTATATTACCACTAAGAACAAAAAGAACACTCCGGAACGTCTGGAGCTCAAGAAGTACAACCCCTTCTTGAAGAAAGTGACCGTACATAAAGAAATCAAGTAAAAATAGGAGAATTAGAATATGGCAAAAAAAGTTGTTGCTACCCTCAAGACCTCGACCGGTAAAGGTTTCGCCAAGGTAATCCGCATGGTGCGTTCTCCCAAGACCAATGCTTACTACTTCCAGGAGGAGATCGTCCCTTCGGACAGTGTTCAGGAGTACCTGAAAAAGAAATAATAAGCTGAAAGGATAATAATTTTTTTCATACGCTTTTGTTTTGGCCACCCCTACAGTTTCTGTAGGGGTGGTTTTTTTATGTTTCTTTTCTTTAATTTAGTTTGGTGTGTTGAAATATTTTTTGTATCTTTGTTGCTTGGTTTGTTGCTTCCGAGAGGGGGCAACCGATTGATTGTGAATATATAATATATATAATATATATGAGATATAACGAGTATAAGCAGCTTAATTTGACCCAGATTGGGCAGGATGTGCGCCGTTACTGGGAAGAGAACGAGATTTTTGAGAAAGGACAGAAACTGGCCGAAGGGCATCCCGCATACGTGTTTTACGACGGCCCTCCGTCGGCAAACGGCAAACCCGGCATCCACCATGTGATGGCCCGCACCATCAAGGACGTGTTCTGCCGCTACAAGGCCCAGAAGGGCTACTTTGTCGACCGCAAGGCCGGTTGGGACACCCATGGTCTGCCTGTGGAACTTGGTGTAGAGAAGAACCTTGGTATCACCAAGGAGGATATTGGCAAGAAGATTTCGGTTGACGACTACAACCGCGCCTGCCGCGAGGAGGTGATGAAGTACAAGGAGCTTTGGGACGAGCTGACCCGCGTGATGGGCTACTGGGTCGATTTGAAGAACCCCTACATTACTTTCAACAACGAATATATTGAGACCTTGTGGTTCCTGCTGAAGAAACTCTACGACAAGGGGCTGCTTTACAAAGGCTACACAATTCAACCGTATAGCCCTGCCGCCGGCACGGGTCTTTCGAGCCATGAGCTGAATATGCCCGGATGCTACCGGGATGTGAAGGACACCACCTGCGTGGCCATGTTCAAGCTTTGCGATCAAGCCGACACCTACGCCATCGCCTGGACAACCACGCCTTGGACACTGCCTTCGAACACAGCCCTCTGCGTGGGTCCGAATATCGACTATGTCACCATCGAAACCACTCACCCCTACAAGGAGACTCCTTGCCGTATAATCATGGCCAAGGCCTTGGTGGGCAGCATGTTCCCCGAGGGCAAATGCCCCGAATACAAGATTGTCAGCGAGTGCAAAGGCACTGCGTTGGAAGGTCTGCGCTACGAGCAACTCATCCCGTGGGTGAAACCCAAGGAGGTGAGTGACAAGGGCTCGTTCCGTATCATTCTGGGCGACTATGTCACCACCGAGGACGGTACCGGCATTGTGCATATTGCCCCCACTTTCGGTGCCGACGACGCCCGTGTGGCCAAGAAGGCCGGCATCGGCGACCTGCTGCTCTTTGACCGTGATGGTAAGCAGCTGCCCATGGTCGACAAGCGTGGCCGCTTTGCCCCGATTGAAGACCTCGACCCCGAGTGGGTGAAGGCCAACATGAACACGGAACTCTATGGACAGTATGCCGGCAAGTTCGTCAAGAATGCCTACGATCCCACCAAGGGTGAGAAGGACATGAGTCTTGATGTGGAGCTGGTCATCATGCTTAAGGAGCAGGGCAAGCTCTTCAAGAGTGAGAAACACACCCACAGCTACCCCCACTGCTGGCGTACCGACAAGCCCGTGCTCTACTATCCGCTCGACAGCTGGTTTATCCGTACTACGGCCCTCAAGGACCGCATGATAGAGCTCAACAAGACTATCAATTGGAAGCCTGAGGCCACCGGTAGTGGCCGTTTCGGCAATTGGTTGGAGAATATCGTCGACTGGAACCTCAGCCGAAGCCGCTACTGGGGCACCCCGCTGCCTATCTGGCGTACCGAGGACGGCAAGGAAGAGAAGTGCATCGGAAGCGTCAAGGAACTCCGCGAGGAGATTGACAAAGCTATGGCCGCAGGATTGATGACCTCGAATCCCTATGTTTCGGAGGATTACACTCAGTTTGACCTACACCGCCCGTATATCGATGACGTTGTCCTGGTCAGCGACAGTGGAAAACCGATGCACCGCGAACCCGACCTGATTGACGTGTGGTTCGACAGTGGTGCCATGCCTTACGCCCAGATACACTATATGGGTGAACCTCTCAAGGCCACCGAGTTCCCTGCCGACTTTATTGCCGAAGGTGTCGACCAGACCCGTGGCTGGTTCTACACCCTCCACGCCATCGGCACCATGTGCTTCGACAGCGTGGCGTTCAAGAACGTCATCTCCAACGGTCTGGTACTCGACAAGAATGGCAACAAGATGTCGAAGCGCCTCGGCAATGCTGTCGACCCCTTCGAGACCCTTGGCAAATACGGTCCCGATGCCACTCGCTGGTATATGATTACCAATAGCCAGCCTTGGGACAACTTGAAATTCGATGTCGAAGGTGTCGACGAGGTGCGCCGCAAACTGTTCGGCACCCTTTACAATACCTACAGCTTCTTTGCTCTCTATGCCAACCTCGACGGCTTCGACTACAGCCAGAAAGACCTTGATATCAAGGAGCGTCCTGAGATTGACCGCTGGATTCTTTCTGAGCTCAACACGCTGGTAAAGACTGTCGGCGAGGCCATGGAGGACTACGAGCCCACCCGTGCAGGCCGTGCCATCGGCACTTTCGTGGATGCTTACCTCAGCAACTGGTATGTCCGCCTCTGCCGCCGCCGTTTCTGGAAGGGCGACATGACTGCCGACAAGGTCAGCGCCTACCAGACGCTCTATACCTGCCTTGAGACCCTCAGCCGCCTCATGGCCCCCATCGCACCCTTCTTCAGCGAAAGGTTGTTCCTCGACCTCAATGCCGTCGCCCGTCGCTACGATGTGGAAAGCGTGCATCATCTTGGCTTCCCCGAGTATCATGCCGAGATGGTCGATAAAGCCCTCGAGGAGCGTATGCAGTTGGCCCAGAAGGTCTGCTCCATGGTTCTCGGTCTTCGTAAGAAGAGTAACCTCCGAGTGCGTCAGCCGCTGCAGAAGATTGTCATACCGGTGCGCGACGAGGCCATGCGTGGCCAGATTGAGAAGGTGCAGCACCTTATATGCTCTGAACTTAATGTCAAGGAAGTTGAATTCCTTGCTGCCGACAACGACCTGTTGGTGAAGAAAATCAAACCTAACTTCAAGACCCTCGGCCCCCGCTATGGCAAGGTTATGAAAGCCCTCGGCGCTGCCATCATGGCCTTCGATCAGAAGCAGATTAACGCGCTCGAGGCCGACGGCCGCTGTGTGGTCTCGGTCGACGGTACCGACTGCGAGGTGTTTACCAGCGATGTCGAAATTGCTACGCAAGACATTCCCGGCTGGGTGGTGGCCAACGACGGCTCACTCACCGTAGCCCTTGATATCCAACTCACACCCGAACTAATCGACGAAGGTATCGCTCGTGAGTTGGTCAACCGTATCCAGAACATCCGCAAAGAACAGTTCGATGTGACCGACCGCATCGTTATCGTTCTGCAGAACAGCGAGTGGAATGCCGCCATAGAGCGTCACCGTGACTATGTCTGTGCAGAGACCCTGTGTACCAGCCTTTCTTTTGCCTCAGATGTGGCCGACGGACAGCCCATAGAAATCATTGACGGCAAAGGTACCGTGATAAGCATAAAAAAACAATAAAAATATAAGACATGAATATCGTTCAATACATCGCAGAGAATAGCCCTATACAAAATGTGGCTGACTTGTTGAACATCCACCATGGCAATCCTCTGGGATTGTCGCCGCTGGTGCAATTGTTGATTATTTTTGTCCTCGTCGAGGTGATGGATGTCTTCAATAACCTGATACGATACCGCAACCAGCAGCAACATTACCCCAAGCTGTATGTTTTGCTGGGCCTGTCGATAGTGGCGGTGTTCTACTACTGTTTCCAGTCAGGTATGCCTATCCTTAAGGAAGGCCCTGCCATGGGACAGCCCTGTATCGGCTGGTTCTGCCATCCCGGCAATGTGGGTTGGCCTTTGGCAATCCTGTCGTGGGTATTGCTGTCACACGTCATCTACTGTCTCCTCAACGCTGTCATGCAGGCTACCGCTCAATTAACTGTCGAGTCAGGCTTTGTTGACAATAAGCCGTGGAAAGAGTGGAAGTGGGAACTTGGTATACTGCTGTTCGGCTCATCTGTTGTGGCAATCGCTTGGTTCATTGATACGGTTGTCGCTACATGGATAATGATTGTTGTACTTTTGGCGTTGGCATTATTTGCCATAGGCAAGGTTGTGGCCGACACAATGCGCAACCACAAGTTTGGCTGGGCTATACTGACGGCGTTGGTCTTCTTCGTAGGGGCTGTTGCTGCCTATATGCTTATCCTTGAAGTGCTGCGCGGCTGTATCTTTTTGATAGTGTTTTTTGTTGTCTACTTTAGTCGCGCCAAGGCACGTAAAAAGCAACCCAAGAAGAAATGAGTCTTGTCGAGAAAATAAAAGACCTGGCCCATGCACAGCGTGAGCAAGTGATAGAGTGGCGCCGGTGGATGCACCGGCACCCCGACCTCTCACAGGAAGAGTATGGCACCATGGAATTTGTTGCCGAGCGGCTACGCGAGATAGGACTGAATCCCAAGACCGGTATCGGCAAGACTGGTGTGATGGCTATGCTGCGTGGCGGAGTGGAACCAGACAGCTATTGTGTGGCGTTACGTTCCGACTACGATGCTTTACCCATCACAGAGTGCACCGGTCTGTCTTTTGCGTCGGAAAACCCTGGCGTAATGCATGCTTGTGGCCATGATATGCACACTTGTTCGCTCCTTGGTGCAATCAAGATTTTGATACAGTTTCGCGAACAGTTGCATGGCAGTCTGATGTTCATCTTCGAACCCTCCGAGGAGAAATACCCTGGAGGGGCACGCATGATGATGGAGGACGGTCTCTTCAATGAGGTAACTCCTAACGAAATATATTCCTTCCACTGCTTGCCGGAGATGGATTGTGGCAAAGTAGGCATGCGTAAAGGAAAGTACATGGCTTCGACCGACGAGCTTTACTGGACCGTCAAGGGCCTTGGTGGCCACGGTGCCACGCCACACCTCAGTGTCGACCCCATCGTGGTGGCCAGCCATATTGTCATCGCCTTGCAGCAGGTGGTGAGTCGCAACGCCGCCCCCATGATGCCCACGGTGCTCACTATCGGTAAGATACAGGAAGTTGGTGGTCGCACCAACATCATCCCCGACACGGTGAAGATGGAGGGCATCATTCGCACTTTCGACGAAAAGTGGCGCCTCGAAGCCCACGAGAAGATTCGCAAAATCAGCACCGGTGTGGCCGAGGCCATGGGCGCAGAGTGCGACCTCTTCATCGACTATGGTTACCCATACGTCTTCAATGACGATGCCTGCACCCAGCAGGTGCATGACAACGCTTGTGCCTTCCTTGGCGAGGAAAACGTCGAGTGGCTCGACTTACGCATGACGGCAGAGGACTTCGCCTTCTTTGCACAGAAGATTCCGGCATGCTATTTCCGTATTGGCATCCACGAGCCTGGCACGCCTTTCAGTAATCTTCACCGTCCCAACCTCATTGTTGACGAGCGTAGCCTCGAACTGGCCAATGGCCTCATCGCATACAATGCCATGATGGCACTTAACAATAAGATTAAGAATGGATAAAATACAGGAACTCGAGACCAAGTCGATAGGCAGCCTGCTCTTGACCTATGCGTTGCCGGCCGTGATTACGCAGGTGGTGGCTTCTATTTATAATATTGTCGACCGTGTCTTCCTCGGCCAGTATGTCGGGGCGTTGGCCATCGCCGGTCTCGCCATCACGATGCCAGTCATGAACATCATTCATGCACTCGGTTCGCTGGTGGGTGTCGGTGCCTCTTCGCGCATGAGCATTGTGCTCGGCCGAAAGGATATGCGATGGGCAGAAAAGATATTGGGCAACAGTATGCTGCTCACTTTCTTCTTTGGATTCCTGTTTGTGACGGGCGGCTACCTTTTCATGGACAACATACTTGAATTGTTTGGAGCCTCGCCCGATACCATCTCTTATGCCCGTGAATATATGCAGATTGTCCTTCCGGGCATGTTCTTCACCACCATGACCTTCAATCTTACCGGTTTGATTCGTGCCAGCGGCTATCCCACCAAGAGCATGTGGATTATGGCCAGTGGTGCGGTGCTTAATATTTTTCTTGACGCATTGTTTATCAGTGTGCTCGGATGGGGAATTTCCGGTGCGGCATGGGCAACCACCATTTCCATGTTCACCACTGCTGTGATTGCAGTTTCCCACTTTATTACTCCCTCTTCGTTCATCCGCTTCAAACGTCATGCCTGGACTCCTAAACTATACATCTTCCGCAATGTGCTGTTGATTGGTTTAAGTCCGTTCCTGATGAATTTCGCCGCTTCGTTTGTGGTGGCGTTGCTCAACAAACAGCTGATACGTTTTGGTGGCGACCTCGCTGTGGGTGCCTATGGCATTGTCAACACCTATGCCTCGTTCCTCGTCATGTTTATTCTCGGACTATGTCAGGGTATGCAGCCCATTGCGGGCTACAACTATGGTGCCGGCCACAACCACCGTCTGCGTAGCGTCTATCTGCTGACGATGCGTGTGTCGGTCATCGTGGGCACTGTGGGAGCACTTTTGGCTATGATTATTCCACGCATCATCCTCCGTGCTTTCACCGACAGCGATGCATTGCTCGACATTGGTGCACCGGCCATGCGTTACCTCAACGTGATGATGCCACTTATAGCTTTCACTATCACCAACTCGCAGTTCTTCCAGAGCATCGATAAGCCGTGGATTGCCATCACCACCAGCCTTTCGCGTCAGGTGCTCTTCCTTATCCCGCTGATGTTCATTATTCCTGCCATCATGGTGAATGCCGGTGGCGACGGCTTGACGGGAGTTTGGGTCACCTGCACCATCTGTGACGTGCTGGGTGCCGCGTTGGCTGCTGGCTTGCTGATGTCGCAGCTCAAGGTGTTCCGTCCGGGCTATGTGGCTCCAGTGCGCCGTCCGCGCAAAGAGGCTGGGCCGAAAGAGAACGACAAATGAAACTCTTTGAAAATATATCGCTCAAGCCCTATACCACCTTCGGCATCGATGTGAAGGCACGACGGATGATGATGCTCGAACCGGGCGACGAAGTGCCACCACTTGATGGCAATGTATTGGTGCTTGGCGAAGGCAGCAACATGGTTTTCACTCGCGACTACGACGGCACCGTTATCACCCTTGCCCATAGCTTGTCACTCTCCACTCCTCACTCTCCACTCCTCACCGCCTGGGGCGGCATGGTGATGGACGACCTTGTGCAATGGACGCTCGACCACGACCTGTTCGGCCTCGAGAACCTTTCGGCCATCCCTGGCACAGTGGGCGCTTCGGCTGTACAAAACGTAGGTGCCTACGGTGCTGAAGCCAAAGATTTTATAGAAAATGTAGAGGCTTACGACCTGTTCGAACAGCGTCTTTGCAATTTCAGCAACGCCGATTGTCAGTTCGCCTACCGCGACTCCTTTTTCAAGCATCATCCCGGCCGTTATATTATTCTCAACGTCACCTACCGGCTGAATCAAGCATTTGTTCCTAACCTCAGTTACAAGGCGTTGGAAAACCTGCCGCACAGCACGGCGCACCAGTTGCGCCAGTCAATCATCGACCTGCGCTGGAGCAAATTGCCTCGTCCCGAGGAACACGGCTCTGCCGGCAGTTTCTTCAAAAACCCTGTGGTTGATGAAGAAACCTACCTCCGTCTGAAATCGGAACATCCCGATATGCCCGACGCCCACCCACTCATCACTCATCACTCATCACTCATCACTTACAAGCTCTCCGCCGGCTGGCTCATCGACCATGCCGGATGGAAAGGACGCACCATGGGTGGTGCCGGGGTGTGGCCAAAGAACGCCTTGGTGCTCTACAATGCCGGCGGTTGCACTGGCGACGAGGTGGTTGCCCTTGCACGTGCCATACAGCAGGATGTCGAACAGAAATTCGGTGTCTGCCTCGAACCCGAAGCAATAATCATATAATTATGGAAAAGATAGAGAAATTCTGGCAGTGGTTCCAGGACCACAACGAACAGCTCGTCATGCTCAACGACCTCGACGAGAAGGACCGCGAACAGTTGGAAAACGCCCTGCAGTACCAGCTTACGAAATATTGTGCCGGTCTTGCCTACGAGATGGGCGACCCAACCCCCAACGGGCGCACCCTCACCTTCACCGTCGAGGGCGACACCGACCTCTTCCGCTATGTTGTCGAGCTGGTCGACGCGGCTCCCGACCTCGACTGGTGGGAGTTCGTAGCCTTCAAGCAGCCCATGGGCACCGAACTGAAGGTGCGTTTCGACCGCTACCTTTTTGATACCCGCAAGATGTACTTCCAACAGCTTGAATGCGAAGAGGAACCCGACATGCTTGGTCTCCGTATCGCCGTCGAAGACAGCAAGCCTGACGACGAGGACTTCCAAGTCGGTGTCTACGTAACCCTCGAAGCACTCATTGGCGAGTTCGACTGCGCCACCCTCATCGGCTATATGGAGACCGTGCCCGTGCCCGACGAGCCCTTCAAGGCTGGTTTCCAAGCACTCGACGACCTGCCCAAGTTCGTCGACTGGTTCAAGGCCAAGCGTGATGAGTAGAATAGCTCTATTGCTCGTTCTGCCGCTGCTGATGGCTTCGGCCTGCAAAAAAGAGGTCGAAAACGCTGCTCCCGTGGAACCATTCATCAGCAGTCAGTGTCTCTACCGGCAGGGCGATTACGGTTCGCAGTTCTGGCGTATCCCCGCGCTCCTTTGCCTCGACGACGGTACGCTACTGGCTGTCAACGACAAGCGTAAATACAGTTACCGCGATCTCCCCGAGGACATCGACATCGTCTATCGTCGTTCCTACGACAACGGCATCACCTGGACCGAGCCGCAGACCCTCATCGAAGGGCAGGGTAGGGGCAGGGGCTATGGCGACCCTGCACTTGTGCAG
The DNA here is from genome assembly GCA_017448185.1 of Bacteroidales bacterium. GTDB lineage: Bacteria > Bacteroidota > Bacteroidia > Bacteroidales > P3 > Colimorpha. The sequence goes on along the minus strand of JAFSLX010000060.1, from coordinate 846 downwards.
TGTGCCAACGGTGACGTCCTCTGCCTCTTTGCAGGTCACAACGGTTACTTCCAATCTACTGCCGCCGACCCTATCTGCATCTACATGTGCCGCTCCACCGACCGTGGGCAGACATGGGGCGACACAGTCAATCTCACCTCCGTCGTCTGGAATGCCTCTTCCTCCTATCATGGAGCTTTCGTCGCCTCGGGCAACGGTCTGCGCCTCAAGCGCGGTCCCCATGCCGGACGCATCCTTTTTGCTGCCGCCGTGCTGCGTAACGGTCAGAATGTCAGTGACAACTTTGTGATTTACAGCGACGACAACGGCCACACCTGGCAGCGTTCGCAGAAGGCTTTCACGGCTGGCGACGAGGCTAAGCTGATGGAACTCACCGACGGCACCGTCCTCATCAGCGTGCGCCGCTCCGGTGCCCGCGGCTGCAACCGTTCCGCCGATGGTGGCGAGTCGTGGGGCGTACAGTCCACCTGGTCCGAGATGAGCGTCAACGCCTGCAACGGCGACATGCTTCGCATCGACGACACTACGCTGATTCACAGCATCCCCAATTCGATGCAGCGCGAGAATGTCAGCCTCTTCACCTCGACTGACGAGGGTCGTTCGTGGCACTCGCCCGTCCTCCTTGTCGGCGGTGCCTCGGTCTACTCCTCGCTCACCCAACTGGCCGACGGCACCATCGGCTGTTATGTCGAGAAAGGGCCCGATTCGGGATGCGAACTCTGGTTCTATCGCTTCAACCGCGCCTGGCTCCGCGCACAGTTCGACCAATAGCTCTCCTCCCTTCGATGCCCTCCCGTTGTTCAGTCGTTGTTCAGTCGTTGTTCAGTGTTTGACTGAACAACGACT
>JAFSLX010000059.1 GCA_017448185.1 Bacteroidales bacterium | reverse complement strand
GTTGTTCAGTCGTTGTTCAGTCAAACACTGAACAACGACTGAACAACGACTGAACATCGAACGGACAACGATAGATGAGACTAAGCCGTGAGCCAGTCGAATGCCATAGTCGTCCAAGCGAGGTCACCTTTCGCCTCTAATCGGTAAGCCGAACGCTCGAAAGGAATCTCGCGGTAAGCCCGGTCCTGACTGCGGAACCGCATCAAGTTGATTACCCAGAACAGCAGATACAGCACATAAAACGGCACCACAAGCAGAGCCGCCTGCTGCCACAGGTGCACCGTCTCGTGGCACACCTCGCGCTCCGTCAGCGGCCTGCCGTTATAGAAGACAAACGGGAACAGCGTGATGGCATGGAACCTCCGCGCCGGAAACCTTCGTGTATGTATCATCAATGGCCGCATGGTTACAGTAGTTTCAGTGCGATGGCCGCGCAGGCTTCGGCGTCGGCCAAGGCATGGTGGTGGTTCTCGAGGCAGTAGCCGCAGGCCTCGCTGACGGTATGCAGTTGGTGGTTGGGGAGGTCGCGCAGCTTGCGGCGCGAAGCCCGCAGCGTGTCGTAGAAGCGGTAGTCGGGCCAGTCCATCTGATAGACTTGCATCACCGCCCGCAGACAGCCTTCGTCGAACATCGCGTTGTGTGCCACCAGCGGCAGCCCCTCGATCAGCGGCTCTATCTTGTGCCACACCGTCGGGAACACCTCGGCGTCGTCGGTGTCCTCGTGGCAGAGGCCGTGCACCCGCTGGCAGAACCAGCTGTAGTAGTTAGGCTCCGGCTGTATAAGGCTGTAGAACCTGTCCGTCACCTCGCCCCCGCGCACCACGACCACCCCCACGCTGCACACACTGGAGCGCTGCCCATTGGCCGTCTCAAAGTCTATCGCCGCAAAGTCATTCATTGTCTATAACATCTGTCGCCTAATCCCTGTCGTTTTCTTGTTGCAAAGATACAAAAAAATCCGCACATTCCTCAATTTTCTTTTGTGGAGGTGAAATACAACGTGCATTTTCTGCACGTTATTCGTAGTGGTATGTGCAAATTTTGCACATATGACCTTATAGTGGTTGTCGCAAAAAAATGAAACTGACATTTTGGCAGGCGGCTGACAGTTGGCACGGGATTTGAATGCGTTAATGAGTGAATGTGGGAATGCATGAGTGAATAACTAATTGAAGAATCAAAACAACAATTAAGATATGGAAGGCAAATTGAATGTACAGACCGAGAATATCTTTCCGGTCATCAAGAAGTTCCTCTATTCGGATCATGAAATATTTCTGCGTGAGCTGATTAGCAATGCTGTCGACGCTACGCAGAAACTGAAGACCCTCTCGACCCGCGGCGACTTCAAGGGCGAGCTGGGCGACCTGACCATCGACGTGAAGATCGACAGCAAGAAGAAGACCCTCACCGTCAGCGACCGCGGCATCGGCATGACCGCCGACGAAGTGGAGAAGTACATCAACCAGATAGCCTTCAGCGGCGTCACCGACTTCATGGAGAAGTACAAGGACAGCCACGAACCGCTTATCGGCCACTTCGGCCTGGGCTTTTACAGCGCCTTCATGGTGAGCGACAAGGTGGAGATATTCACCAAGTCGTGGAAAGACGAGCCTGCACAGCACTGGAGCTGCGAGGGCAACCCGGAGTTCAGCATGGAGGAGGACAAGAAGCACACCGACCGCGGCACCGACATCGTGCTGCACATCGCCGACGACTGCAAGGAGTTCCTCGAAGAGGGCACCATCCTGCAGCTGCTGAAGAAATACTGCCGCTTCATGCCCGTGGCCATCCGCTTCGGCGAGGAGAGCGTGTGGGTGGACAGCGAGACGGAGTGCGACAAGGACGGGAAACCGAAGAGAGTTGAAAAGAAGCAGCCCCGCATCATCAACGACCCCGACCCGGCGTGGAAGAAATCGCCCTCGTCGCTTACCGACGAAGACTATAAGAAATTCTACCACGAGCTGTTCCCGATGAACTTCGAGGAGCCGCTGTTCCAGATACACCTCAACGTGGACTACCCCTTCAACCTGACGGGTATCCTCTACTTCCCCAAGGTGCGCAAGACCATCGACCCCAACCGCAACAAGATACAGCTCTACTGCAACCAGGTCTTCGTCACCGACCAGGTGGAGGGCGTGGTGCCGGACTACCTGATGCTGCTGCACGGCGTGCTCGACTCGCCGGACATCCCACTGAACGTCAGCCGCAGCTACCTGCAGAGCGACGGCAACGTGAAGAAGATATCGCAGCACATCAGCAAGAAGGTAGCCGACAAGTTGGAGGAGATGAGCAAGAAGAAAGAGGGAGAGGAGAAGAGCGCCTTGGAGGACAAATGGGATGACATCAAGATTTTCGTCCAGTACGGCATGCTGACCGACGAGAAATTCTGCGAACGCGCCATGAAGTTCTACCTGCTCAAGGGTGTGGACGGCACGTACTATACTTTGGATTCCTACCGCGAGAAAATCAAAGCCCTGCAGACCGACAAGGACAAGACCGTCTGCTACCTCTACGCCAGCAACGCCGAGGAAGAGCACGCCTACATCGAGAAAGCCAAGGCCAAAGGCTACGACGTGCTGCTGATGGACAGCCCGCTGGAATCGCATTTCATCAATTTGCTCGAGCAGAAGATTGAGAAGACCCGCTTCGTGCGCGTGGACAGCGACACCGTCGAAAAGCTCATCCCCCACGACGATGCCATCCCCGAGAAGCTCAGCAAGGAGGAGAAGGAAAAGCTGCAGCCCATCATCGAGGGCGAGATTGACAAGCAGAAGTTCACCGTGCAGCTGGAGAGCCTCGAGGAGAGCGACGCGCCGATGCAGGTGACGCAGAGCGAGTTCATGCGCCGCTACCGCGAGATGGCGCAGACCTCCGGCGGCGGCATGGGCTTCTACGGCGAGCTGCCGGAGAGCTACAACCTTGTCGTCAACATCAACCACCCGCTCATCAGCCGCGTGCTGAACGAGACCGACACGGAGAAGCAGAAAGAGCTCGTCCACCAGCTCACCGACCTGGCCCTGCTGGCCAACGGCCTGCTCAAAGGCGAAGCCCTCAGCAAGTTCCTCCAGCGCTCGGTGGAGATGATATAATGGTACGTAGGCCACAAACCTATGACCAACAAAATAGCGGGAGGATATCGCAATCGCAATATCCTCCCGCTTTATAATCGGAATATAAAACGACTCATTTCACCCCCGATTCATTTCCGCTTCGCATGACTCCGTACCATGACGGTATGTTTCCGTATCGTTTCGCGGTGGCAAAATAAAAAAAACTAAAGTTGTGCTGTGAATTTACACTGTGGATAATTACTGCAGCCAAGAAATCGGCCATATTTGCCTTCTCGCTCGACAAGTTTACCTTTGCACCGAGGACAAATCAAGTTGGCCACCTGTAACTCGCGTTCTGTAATGCTCTGTTTAACGGAGTGGATATGTTTTTCTCTCCGTTCCGGGTCGATTATTATGCTTTCGGAAAGTTTATTTGTCAACCGTTCCACGCCATCTGCCGTAAAGGCGTTGGTCCTAAAACTCAAAATGTATTTCCGCAACTGTCCTGTGTATAACACCGCACTTGAAGTATTGCATCGCAAATCGGCACCGTTGAGGAATACCACGATGGGGACGATGCTCGACGGTGCGATATGCAGAGTGTCCTTTATTGCCCACACATGCGACTGGTTCTGTTTTATCGGGTTGCGGAATTCGTAGCCGTCGCCTTGCAAGTATTGCGTCCAGTGCTCTGCCTTTTCACTGCCGTATATTGCACCGGAATAATTCTTAGTTTCTATTACAAACACGCCATATCTGGAAATAATGACATGGTCAATCTGGGAAGAGCGTCCATTTGTTTCCAGATAGATGTCGTTGAAAACATGGTATTCGTCGGGTAATTTCGATAAGATGTGAGATACCCGCAGCTCACCATATTCGCCTTGGCCAATAAAAATATTTTTTCTCCTCGCGACAAAAACAAGGAGAATAACAATCAATAAGGCTATGTATACGAACACCATCAATTATGCTTATAATTATGTGTGCAAAGATACGCACTTTTTCCGACGCACACAAATTTATTTTTCTCCCCGCGCCTCGCCCAACACAATATTTCCCGCCCCAACGCGTTATAATGACAAACAATAACAATCATGAACACATCGACCTATAATTCCAATGCGATGACAAACTTGTGGAATTATCTGCAGGGGTTGCCCATGTCAGTCTCCGACCGCCGCTGGCTGGCCGACCGCCTTGTTGAAAGCACCAAGGAAGACGACGCATTGATTATGGAACAGGCCCGCATCGCCATCGAAGAGATGCGCAGTCAAAGCGAAGCCAACGGCAACTCGGACATGAGTCTTGACGAAATCAATGCCGAAATCAAGCAGGCACGTCTTGCACGCAAAGCCCACTCGCAAGCATAGGTCCCATGAAACGTTACTACGCTGTTTTCGACACAAACGTATTGGTGGCGGCCTTGCTCACCAGCAATGTGAGCTCTCCGACGGTGGAGTTGCTAAACCACATACTTGACCGCACAATCATTCCTGTTTACAACGAGGAGATTATCAACGAATATACCGAGGTTTTGAGTCGTGGCAAGTTCGGCTTTTCTGCGCAACGCATCGAGGCTGTGATTAACGCGATACGCAGCGGCATCGCAGCCGACCGCACTCCCGCCAAGTGGGATTTCCCAGATGCCGACGACATAATGTTTTACGAGGTCGCGCTCTCGGTCGAGGATGCCTACCTTATCACTGGCAACACACGTCATTTCCCACCCATCAGCAAAGTTGTCACTCCGGCTGAAATGCTGCGGATAATACAATCGAAAGAATAAATTAACAATATGAAACACACCATCCTCACCCTGGCTGCGGCGGTCGTGCTCTTCGCCGCCTGCGGCACGAAACAGGAAACCGTCAACGAAGAACAAACCAATAACAATACCACTATGGAACTGAAGAACGTCAACGAGCGCGTCAACATGGGCGCCAAACTGTACGTCACGCCGCAGCCGGCGCTGATGATAGCCACCTACGACGCCGAGGGCAACCCCGACGTGATGATGGCCGCCTGGGGTGGCCAGTACGAGGGCAACCAGGTCTGCTTCCAGCTCAGCAGCCACAAGACCACCGAGAACATCCGCCTCAACAAGGCCTTCACCCTCAGTTTCGCCGACGCCCGCACGGTGGCCGAGAGCGACTACTTCGGCATCGCCAGCGGCCGCGACGTTAAGGACAAGGTGGCCCACGTGGGCTTCCACTGCACCAAGAGCCAGAACGTCAACGCCCCCATCATCGACGAGTACCCCCTGGCCATGGAGTGCAAGGTGGTGGAGATGATTGAGCGCGATGGCGACGGCGCCTTCGTCGTGGGCGAGATCGTCAACGCCGTAGCCGACCCCGCCATCCTCACCGATGGTAAGATCGACATCAAGAAGCTCAACCCGCTGGTGTGGGACGGCTCGTCGTTCAACTACTACACCATAGCCGACAGCGTGGGCAAAGCTTGGAACAGCGGAATGAAACTGAAATAATAAATAATAAAGTATATGAATATCATCATCACCGGCGGAGCCGGATTCATCGGAAGCCACGTGGTACGGCTGTTTGTCAACAAGTACCCGCAGTACAAGATTATCAACCTCGACAAGCTGACCTACGCCGGCAACTTGGCCAACCTCAAGGACATCGAGGACAAGCCCAACTACAAGTTCGTCAAGATGGACATCTGCGACTTCGACGGTGTCTACAAGCTGATGCAGGACGAGCACGTCGATGGCATCATCCACCTGGCCGCCGAGAGCCATGTGGACCGCAGCATCAAAGACCCCTTCACCTTCGCACAGACCAACGTGATGGGCACCCTGAGCATGCTGCAGGCCGCCAAGCTCTACTGGGAGAGCCTGCCGGAAAAATGGGAGGGCAAGCGCTTCTACCACATCTCGACCGACGAGGTCTATGGCGCCCTGGAGATGACTCACCCCGAGGGCATCAAGCCGCCGTTCACCACCAAAGCCAGTAGCGGCAAGCACCATCTGGCCTATGGCGAAAAGTTCTTCACCGAGGACCTTAAATACCAGCCACACAGCCCGTACAGTGCCGCCAAGGCCTCGAGCGACCACTTCGTGCGCGCCTTCCACGACACCTACGGCCTGCCGACCATCGTCACCAACTGCTCGAACAACTACGGCCCCTACCAGTTCCCCGAGAAGCTGATACCCCTCTTTATTAATAACATCCGTCACCGCAAACCCCTGCCCGTCTACGGCAAGGGCGAGAACGTGCGCGACTGGCTGTATGTCGAAGACCACGCCCGTGCCATCGACCTCATCTTCCACAAAGGCAAGGTGGCCGAGACCTACAACATCGGCGGCTTCAACGAGTGGAAGAACATCGACATCATCAAGGTGGTCATCAACACCGTCGACCGCCTGCTGGGCCGTCCCGAAGGGCAGGACATGGACCTCATCACCTACGTCACCGACCGTGCCGGTCACGACATGCGCTACGCCATCGACAGCAGTAAGCTGCAGCGCGAGCTCGGCTGGGAGCCCAGCCTCCAGTTCGAGGAGGGCATCGAGAAGACCGTCCGCTGGTACCTCGACAACCAGGAGTGGATGGACAACATCACCCGCGGCGATTACATGAAATACTACGAAGACATGTACGCCAACCGATAGACCCTCTGTCTTTTTATTACCCCCAATGCGTCATCGATCAACCCGATGGCGCATTTTTTTTATCTTTCAATCAAAATATTGTTCAGTCGATGAGTCTTCGTTGTTCAGCCGTTGTTCAGTGTTTGACTGAACAACGACTGAACAACGACTGAACAACAACCGAACAACGAGTAAACAACAATATGACAAAATTAAAAAAAATTTTTCATTCATACACAATAAAGGAATAAAAACATCGTTTCTTAACTAAGAAAATAATTACAAAATAATACTCATAGTTATGTTAAAGGAACTGACAAAGGCCGAAGAGCAGGTGATGCAGGCCATCTGGAAAGTAGGACAAGGGTTTGCCAATGAGATTGTTGCAGCCGTGGAAGGCAACGCGGCTTACAACACGGTATTGACTGTGGTACGCATTCTGGAACAGAAAGGGTTCGTGGCGCACGAGACTTTCAACCGCTCGAACCGATACTATCCGCTTGTCTCACGCGAGGAGTACATGCAGCAGCAGCTGAACGGTTTCGCGCAGCGCTACTTCGGCTCGTCGGCGAAGGCGCTGGTGAGCTTCCTGGTAGATAAGAATGAGGTCTCGCTCGAAGACCTCGAATCAATAACCAAAGAACTTGAAAAATGATACACTGGATGTTATTCTCGACCTTGGCGGCAGGGCTGCTGTACGGCCTCTACTGCCTGACGCTGCGGCGCGACCGCTGGCTGCAGCTGAACCTTTGGTATCTGCTGGTGGCAATCGGCTTCAGTATGGTGTTCCCCTTTATCAAGCTACCCGACGGCCTCGGCCAGGCATCGCAGTCGGTGGCCTCGGTGGAGGAGTTCCTGGTGACGATGAACGAAGTAGAGATATCGGCCATCACGGCTCCACGTACCCTCGGAGTGATGGTAGACCTTTACCTCGTCGGCGTTGCGCTGTGCGCAGTTTACCTCCTGTTCCAGCTGGCGGCGCAGGTGGTAATTGTCATCAGGCTCCGGCGCAGGCATAAGGTCTATAGGGCAAGCGACGGCTTTGACATACCACGCGGTGCGGCGCTCGTACTGCTGGATGACGACACGGCCCCGTACTCCTTCTTCAACCATATAGTGGTGGGCACGCGAGGCCTGAACGATGACGAGGTGCGCTGCATACTGGCCCACGAGTCGCTGCACGTGAGGCAGGGCCATACGGTCGACCTTCTGTTTGCAAGGCTGCTGTGCTGCCTGATGTGGTTCAACCCCTTTGCGTGGCTCATCATGCGCGAGATACGTGCGGTACATGAGTTTCTGGCCGACGCCGCGTCGATCGGTGCCTGCGGCCGCGAGGGGTATCTGCACCTGCTCTACAGGCAGGCTACCGGTACAGGATATGGCCATATCACAAATAATTTCAAAAGTATTAACCTTAAAAAACGCATCGTTATGATGAACAAAAGCAAAACGCGCTTCGGCGCATGGAAAGTGCTGGCAGCACTGCCCGTGGTAGCACTGCTGACGATGGTGGGGTGCAAGCCCGCCACCGAAAAGGCTGTCGATCAGGAGGAAATCCCCTTCGAATACTCTGGCGAAGACAAGTCTGCACCTATGGATGCCGACACCGACCAAGTCTTCCAGGTGGTGGAAGTGGATCCCGAGTTCCCCGGAGGAATAGAGGCTCTCATAAAATACCTCTCCGAGAACATCAAGTATCCCGAACAGGCCAAGAAGGATAAAATCCAGGGCAAAGTGTACATCTCCTTTGTCGTGGAGAAGGACGGCAGCGTTGCCGACGCCAAGGTGCTGCGCGGCATCGGTGGCGGCTGCGACGAGGAGGCCCTTCGTGTGGTCAACGCTATGCCCAAATGGACTCCCGGCAAGCAGCGCAACACGCCCGTCCGCGTGCAGTTCAACTTACCCGTTGTCTTCAAGCTGCAATGAAAAAGATTTCTTTCGTTGCAATATTCAGCGTCCTGTTGCTAGCCGGCTGTGCTTCGACTCGGCCGGCCAGCGAGGAGGCTGTCTGCGACTGCCAGCGCGTGGTCCGTGTCCCCGACGAGGCATTTCGCACCTGGCTGGTGGACAAAGGCTATGCCGAAAAAGTACGAGGCAGAAAACTGAAGGCCACCGAGAAAGGATGCACTTTAACCTCGCTGGAATGCTATAGCCAAGGAATCCACAGCCTTGAAGGTATCGAAATGTTCCCCCAATTGGAGCAAGTCACTTGTAGCGGCAACCCCATCTCGAAACTGGACCTCAGCGCCTTGCACAATTTGCAGAAATTGTATTGCATCAATGTCCCATTGGAGACAATCGACCTCAGCCAGTGTCACCGGCTGACGAACATCCAATTAAGCTACACACACCTTGACCACCTTGACCTTACACCCCACCCGGATTTGACAGAACTACTCTGCATTTTCTCGCCGATTGACAATGTCGATCTCAGTCCTTGCCGCAAACTGAACCTGATTTATTTAAGGAGGACACAGATACACGAGCTTGACATTCGTCCTTGCGTTGCCCTTTGGCAACTCCACGCCCTCGACACCCCATTACAGTGCCTCATTATCAGCCCTGAACAATACGACAGCGATATCAAAGCTTCGATTGAGGACACTGTGAAAATCATTGTCCGTTGAACAATAAAAAAGAAGCATTTCCGTTAGTGGAATATGACAAAAAACATCATATTCGACTTCGGCAATGTACTGGTTCAGTGGCATCCAGAACTGATATATACTGAATATTTCGGTGACGAGGCAAAAGCGTGGTGGTTTCTGCGCCATGTGGCCGACAACGAGTGGCGTGGCCGAATTGATGCCGGCGAACCGACTGCCGACTGCATTGCCGAGCTGCAAGCGAAATACCCTGAATACACGAAGGCAGTTGCCCTCTACGATGAACGCTATTTCGACATGCTAACCGACGAGGTGCCCGGCATGCGCGAAGTAATCACAGATTTAAAAAACAGGAAACATGAAATCTATGGGTTGACCAACTGGAGCATGGAGACCTTCCCTATTGCACGCAAGAAGTTCGGCATCCTTCAGATGATTGACCGTTACGTGGTTTCCGGTGCAGAAAAGCTCATCAAACCCGACCCACGCTTGTTCCAAGTGCTGCTCGACCGCTATAATCTGAAAGCCGAGGAGTGCACTTTCATCGACGACAATCCCGACAACGTGGCGGCTGCACAGAAGCTCGGCATGCAGGGTATTGCCTTCACCAACGCAGAAACATTAAGAAAAGAATTATGTATATGAAAAAGACACTCTTTATTGCAGCAATAATCTCGCTTGTCACTTGTCAATTCTCAATCTCACAAGCCCAAGGCCGTTTCGACGCCTCAGTTTTCGGAGGAATGAACATGTGCCAGATTGACGGTGACGGAGCCGGCAGTTACAACCACCTTGGAGTGCGTGCCGGAGTGGGCACTTCATTCTCTTTGACGGCAGACATCAATTCACCGTGGCGGATGGTAGTCGAACTTGCCTATACCCACAAAGGCTCGTACATCGAAGCCTCGGACCGCACATTGATGGCCAACTATATCGAGATACCAATAATGCTGTCGTACAATGCCCTGGACAACCACCTGCGCATAGCTGGAGGTGTGGCACCTGGCATATTGGCGAACGCCAAGGTAACCAGCCCCGGCGATGTCATTGACCAATCCAGCACCGACAATTTCAAGCGCTTCGACTTGCTGCCGTTGACTGCCTCGATACGCTACCGTTTTGGCAATCACCTCGGCATCGAAGGACGTTACCAGAACTCAATGCTCAGTATCACCAAAGAGAACGCAACCGGCACCTACCGTATTTGGCGTGATAACAAAGGAGCTTTCAGCCGTCTGCTGACCATCGGCTTGTTCTACCAATTCTGACCATAGCATGGAATTAACCGAGAAAGCACGTCAAATATTTGCCGACGACCGTTTTGCCACCGAACTAACCGGCATCGACATCACAGCCGTCGGTGAGCACAACGCGACATGCACCCTTCGCCTCGGACCACAACACCGCAACGCACGTGGAGTAGTGATGGGTGGAGTGCTGTTTACCTTGGCCGATTTCGCTGCAGCCATTGCAGCCAACAGTGCCTGCATTGAAAGCGGCGACCTGCATTGGGTGTCGCTCGACTCCAACATCCATTACCTTGCTCCCGCATCAGGAGAATTCTTACGGGCCATCTGTCAACCGCTCAAACTCGGACGCTCCACTTCCCTTTTTCAGACCATAATTGAAAGTCCCGACAACGGCAAAAACATTGCCGTTGTCGAGACCACAATGATTCAGGTATAAACTTCAGTTTATTCGCTCTTTCTCACGCTCTTGTAACCACTTAGCAAGCCAGTGTTGGCATTGCCAATGAAAGCCAGAATTTGCTTGCCCTCGTCGGTAGTACCATAGCGTTCCTTAACCTGCTCGACGGCATCGGTGACGTTCAATCCTTTGACAAATATGTAACGGTAGATGTCGCTGATGCGGTTGATGCTTTCTTGCGAAAATCCACGGCGCTGCAGACCGAGGCTATTCACACCGCAATACTGTATCGGATAGCGTGCCGCCTTGACAAAAGGCGGTATATCTTTGTCAATCAATGCACCGCCTTGGGTGATGACATGTGAACCGATATGGATAAACTGTAGGCAGGCGGTCTTGCCTCCGAGAATAACATAGTCTCCCATGATGATATGGCCAGCCAGCGTGGCGTTGTTGGCCAACACACAATTGTCGCCCACCACACAGTCGTGAGCCACATGCACGTAGGCCATCAGCAGATTGCCGTTGCCAATAACCGTCTTGCCGCTGGCGGCTGTGCCACGGTTAATAGTGCAACACTCGCGAATGGTATTGTTATCGCCAATCTCAACAGTGGTATACTCACCGGCAAACTTGAGGTCCTGTGGCACCGCGGCAATCACAGCTCCGGGAAAGATACGGCAGTTCTTGCCGATACGGGCACCGGGAAAGATAGTTACATTGGGGCCTATCCAAGTATTATCACCGATTTCGACATCGTCGCATATAGTAGTGAAGTTGGAAATGGTTACATTCTGTCCAATCTTGGCGTTGGGGTGAAGGTCGTATAGAGTCATTTTTTAATGTATATTATTCTGTTTGAGGGTTGTTGTTTATATAATCCATCAGGAAGCGTGCAAAAGCATTATTTGCTTTGTGGCCTGGCTTGTAGATGTTGAATTTGGCATTGAGCATGATATTCACCAACCGCACATCGCCCACAAAGTCAAGCAACTTGTGGCGCGCCGGTTCGTTGGGGAAATAGGGGTCGGTAGTGTTAAGCACACCGTCGTGTACCTTGAACTGATTGACATCCTTGTTAAATGTTTTGCCCAACCTTTTCAGTTGACGCGAGGTGAGTTCCTTATTGACAAACACCAGCGCATTGTCCAGACTGCCGCCTTTGATGAGGTTGAGGTGTAGCAAAGGCTCGATTTCGTGCAGGAATACGAAAGTGCGACAGGGGGCAATGCTGGCGGCATATTCCGACAGGTCGTTCATATCAGCTTCCTGATGGCCAATAACACTGTTGGGGAAGTCTATTTCACAATGCACCGCAAAATGGTCGCAGGGTTCGACATCAAATACCGAACCTGTTGGAGCAAATTCAAAATGCAACAGTTCTGGAATAGTGTAACTTTTGCGAAGCGCCTGCTGCTGAAGCAGTCCCACACGGAAGAGCTGCAACAGCCACGGACGTGCCGAACCGTCAAGGATGGGCACCTCGCCACCATCAAGCTCAACAATCACATTGTCGACCTGCATGCCATGCAGCGCTGACATCAGGTGTTCAATCGTGGCAATCGTATGCCGGCCAGAGCCGAGGGTCGTGCCTCGCGAAGTCTCACCCACAAGGTCAGCCTTGGCCAGCTGGGTGACGATATTGTTGCGGTCGGTGCGACGGAAGGCAATGCCAAAATCCTCGGGGGCAGGTTTGAGGGTAACAGTCACCGTGCGGCCTGTATGCAAGCCAGGGCCTGTCACGCGGAATTCTTTATTGATAGTGTGCTGATAATCCATTAAGCAGAAGCTATTTGAGCGAAGCTGGCACGAAGCGGAGCGAGTCGAGACGATAGAGTTGGGAACGGTCGTTCTCCAATCCCATACCGCTCTGGTTTAGATGCAGCGGATTGATGAGCGACGGCAGCGTATTGGTCGGGGTGGTCCAGAAGTCGGTACCACGGCGTTTAAGACTGCTGACAATGTATAGCATCAGGTCGTATCCGTTAGCAGCCAACTGGCTGGTAGGTTCAGAGGCGAACTTCGAACGGAAAGCCTTCAGGAAATCGACATGCACCTGATTGGTCATATCCCACGAACTGTAGAAGGTGTGGTAGTTAAGGTGCTGCAGCTGTGAAAAGTCGATGTCACTATAGTCGCGCGTCCAGTCGGAGAACGAATAGAGTGTCGGAGGATTGTTCTTGAATGCCGACAAACGATTGAGCAAGTTGCTCACAAAGACGCGGTTATTGTCGCGTCCCTGGTCGTAGATGCTGACCACATTGCAATTCGGCGTAGTCTTGAGGGTAGCGGCAAGCTTGGCGTTCTGCGACCAGTTGAAAATCGTGTAGCGGATATCCTTGCGACCGTCGAGCTGGCGTTTCAGTTCTTCAAGCATAGGTTTCTCGGCCTTGGCGTTCGAATGTATGATATACAGGTGGGCATCAGGGCGTTCCACCTTCATATTCTTCAGCATAATTTCCACCTGACCGGCAACCGAAGGCTGAATCTTCACCATGTAGGGATTGGTGGAACAGAGTTCGCTGCGGGTGGCCATGGGGTTGACGATATAAACCCCGGCCTGTTGCGCCAGTTCGGCAGCCTTGTCGAACGACTCGCGGAACAGCAACGCCACGATAAAATCCGATTGCGTCACGCGATGGCTGATAAAAGCGGTCTCGACCGCCTGCGAACTGTTTTCCGACACATCCACCACGTTCAGTTCCACAGAGATACCCTGCTTGTCAAGCTCGTCGAGAGCGAGCATAATGCCTTCGTAGAACTCGATGAACTCAAACTGACGGTAGCTCTTCTTGCCACGTTGCTCGATGTCGAACTTCGAGGTGGAAATCTCGTCTATCTGCTTGAGATAAAGCGGCATCAGCAATGCCACCTTGATAGTGGATGCCGGTTTGCGCACCAACGGGGCCACACGCTGCGTAGCGGGAGTGGTCACCGTGGCAGGAACGGTCTCGGTGGCAGCAGTCTCGACTGGAGCCACCGGCTGTGCCGCATCGGCCTCCTGACGGGCAATCTCCTCGGCAGCCGACGAGAACTGTCCACGGGCTGGCAGCCACACCGTGTCGCCCGGGTGCATAAAATGAATGTCCACATGTGTCACCGCATCGTAAGCCTCCACCTTGTAGGCCTTGGCGATGGAATAGACGGTCTGCCCTTTCTCAACGATATGCACATAATACTTGCGTCCATGCAGCATCTGCATCTCATGGCTCACCTTCACCGGCGTGGTGCCAGGAGCTTGAGCTCTCAAAGTGAGAGGTGAAAAGTGAAAGGTGAAAATCACCGCCACCAACATAACCCTTGTTATTACCTTATTGATTTTCATTTTCGTAGATATTCGTTATTTCTCATCGCTCATCCATCACCCCTCGGTTTGGATTACTCCCATTCGATAGTTGCGGGCGGCTTGGAGCTGATGTCGTAACATACACGGTTCACACCCTTCACACGGTTGATAATCTCGTTCGATATCTTGGCCATGAAGTCGTAGGGCAGGTGGCTCCAGTCGGCGGTCATGCCATCGACGCTCTCCACAGCGCGTAGCGCCACCACGCTCTCATAGGTGCGCTCGTCGCCCATCACGCCCACACTCTGCACCGGAAGCAGCATCGCGCCAGCCTGCCACACTTTGTCGTAAAGGCCTGCATCACGCAAACCCTGGATAAAGATGTGATCCACCTCCTGCAGAATGCGCACCTTCTCGGGTGTCACATCGCTCAATATTCTGATTGCCAGACCAGGACCCGGGAAAGGATGACGTCCTATCAGCTCATCCTTGATACCCAACTGGCGACCCACGCGACGCACCTCGTCCTTGAACAGCGAACGCAGCGGCTCGACCAGTTTCAGTTTCATATAGTCGGGCAAGCCACCCACATTATGGTGACTTTTGATAGTCTGGCTGGGGCCTTTAACGCTCGAGCTCTCAATCACATCGGGATAAATCGTGCCCTGACCGAGCCACTTGGCATCGGTAATAAGCTTGGCCTCGGCATCGAACACGTCGATAAACGTCTTGCCGATACCCTTGCGCTTCTTCTCGGGGTCCTTCACGCCGGCCAGCACATCATAGAAACGCTGCTTGGCATCGACACCCTTCACATTGAGGCCCATATCCTTATAGCTCTCGAGCACGCTCTCGAACTCGTTCTTGCGCAGCAAGCCGTTGTCGACGAAGATGCAGTGCAGCTGGTGGCCGATGGCGCGGTTCAGCAGCACTGCGGCCACGGTCGAATCCACACCGCCGCTCAAACCCAGCACCACCTTGTCGCTGCCCACCTTGGCCTTGAGCTCAGCCACCGTGGTCTCGATAAAACTCTCTGGGGTCCAATCCTGACGGCAGCCGCAGATGTCGACCACAAAGTTGCGCAGCAGCGTGTTGCCGTCTGTCGAATGGTGAACCTCGGGATGGAACTGGATGGCATAAGTCTGCTCACCCTCAATCTGGTAACCGGCATACTTCACATTCTCGGTCGAGCAGATGGTCTTGTAACCGGAGGGCACCTCCTCGATGGTGTCGCCATGGCTCATCCACACCTGACTGCCCACCGGCACCCCCTTCATCAACGGGTTCGAGCTGTCGATAAAACTCAGGTTGGCGCGGCCGTACTCGCGAATCTTCGACTGCTGCACGCGTCCGCCGCCCCACTTGGCCAGGTACTGTGCGCCGTAGCACACCGCCAGCAGCGGCAGCTTGCCCTTGATGCCTTCCATCTGAGGCACAGGAGCATCGGCGGCGTTGCAGCTATAGGGGCTGCCCGAAAAAACAACACCCTTCACGTCCGACGTGAGGGCAGGAATCTTATCGAAAGGATGAATCTCGCAGTAGACATTCTGCTCGCGAATCTTACGGGCAATCAGCTGAGTGTATTGAGAGCCAAAATCTAAGATAATAATCGTATCCATTTTTTTACTTATATTTAAAATGCAAAGATACGACTTTTTTCGAAACCGCAAAAGTTAAAAATACATTTTCTTCCCAATCCCACCGTCTGTTGGCCTCTCGTTGTTCGGTCGTTGTTCAGTCGTTGTTCAGTGTTTGACTGAACAACGACCGAACAACAAACAAACAACAAACAAACAACAGTTTTATCGGATATGCAGAAACATTATGTATCAGTGCATAAGTTTTAAAAAAAAAACTTGCATTTTTAGAACATTTTCCTTTTCTTTGCAATATGAATCAACCGTGAAACCATTAAGATAAATAACTATATACCAAATTGTTATTATCATGAAAAACATTTTTACATTAGCGTTAATCATCATGGTTTGCATGATTAACGGAGCAAAGGCGCAATCGTCAGCAAATCTTGAGAAAGAAGATTTGTGCGATATCTGCTACACCGGACGGCATGTGGTCACTGTGGGTTCATACTACGACCTAACAACAGGCGATTCATACCTGTGCCTTAGACGTTGTGACCCCAATCACCCACTTTACGGAATAATTGACACTTTGCACCTTTTCCCCGAATCAAAGTTTGTATCAAACCCTGAACTTTTCTGCATATCGTTGCCCGACGACGAAGTTGCAGTGTCCTATCGTGGAGAAGTATCAACAATCTACACCCACTACCTTCGCTTGCGCGTTTTCGATATCTCAGGCTCCTATATAACCAACACAAACTCGCAACACATGAATGCAACATACAAAGGTTATGTGCATGAAATGGCGTATTTGGAAGATGATAGATCAATTGTTCAACTTGAAGATTATGCAACTACAAGTGGATTCACCTCCAACTTTGTTCATCTATATCCCTATATCCAAACTGGATATACCACCAATATACTATACGATGAATCAAAACGAAGGTACCAATCGGTGAGCGCACTTGATGGAAGGCATTTTGTCGGAACAGGATGCCTGTACTGGCTTTACCGTGACATATTTGGTCCCCTACCTGCTCCGAGCGCAATCCCTCCCATTAATTTGTGTCCAAAAGATGAGACAACAAAAATTGCCATCATCAATAATCTGACCCCAAGACAACTATACAATCCCCAAGCACCGGGTTATTTGGTTCCCATTTTACAGAATGACCCTCAAACAGTAACACCTAACATTACAACTACTAATTGTGAATCAACCAACAAATAATCCATTTATATGAAAAAAAACATACTCTTCTTATTTCTGTTTATAATAGGGGCATCGTGTTCTATGGCGCAGGACACGATATATGACTCACAAATGGATGGGCCTTATTTGATGCCCACAAACCACTTTCCCCATCTTCTTGTAATCGATTGTGATATACCCCAATGGAAGCATCAAAAAGGTGAATTTATTGGACAATACCATACAGATACTTCTATCACGGTTTATGGAATTGCTTTCACGGCCTTTCTCAAAGCCTATCATTTATTTCCAGACTCCATGGACATCAAAGCTTATCTTGCTACAGCCTCCACCCCAAGTGATTGGCAAAACATTGAATTCCAATATATTGATTCTATACTGATGTCTCCTGACATCTATCCAACAACTTATTTTTCCTATACCCATTATCAAAGAGATGATCCAAATTATACATGGGTTGACACTAACGATACAATCGTCCATAGTGTGTTTCCTTGCTATGAATTGTACTTTTCCACACCCCATAAAGTTGCGGACACATTCTATGTTGAGTTTTCTTATGACAACCATTCCTTCTTAGTGCCATACATGGTTGATTTCCAGAGCAAATACTATGACATGAGAAATATTTCACCGCAAAATAGTCAAACCATGTTTTACATAAACACACGATACCCTTATCCTCAGATTATTACCATTTGTCATAATTGTTGGGGCGGTGTTTTCCCCATATTGCAGCCCGACAGGCCGTATTGCAATCCTGTGGGCGGGTTGAGGGTGGCTGAACGGGGGCAGGACTACGCCACGCTCTGCTGGGACAATGCCGGCGACAGCGTGTACTATCAGCTTGTATTCGGCGACGATGCGGCGAACCCCATATTCACCTACGACACCTGCTACACACGGACGGGTCTCGACACAGGCATATTCTACAACGCCCACCTGCGCCGCGGGTGCCACCACGACTGCCCCTACCATCCCGACTCGACCCTCTACAGCCCGTGGAGTCCGGGGGTGGAGTTCTACCTTGGCAGCACCAACCCGAACGACATCGGCATCGGGAACCTGCCGACGGTCGACTTCTCAATCTATCCCAACCCCACCGCAGGACAGTTCTCGCTGACCCTGCCCGAGGGTATGGAAGCCCGTGTCTTCATTGGCGATGCCGACGGGCGCTCGGTTTACGACCAAAAGGCCACGGGCAGCGTGATGCATTTTGACCTCTCGGCCCTGCCCGCAGGAACCTACACCGTGACCGTCGACACTCCGCTCGGCCTCGGCACAAAACAACTATCTATAGTTAAATAAATATTAAAAACGGTTGCGGTTTCGTTTTTTTTCGTATCTTTGCACGTTATGAAATATGCGAAAACGCTTATCGGTATTACTGCAATCTGCTTGCTCACAACAGGTTGTGGCAACTTCAACAAATTGCTCAGCAGCAACGATTACGACGCCAAGTATGCGGCGGCGATGAAATATTACAACGACAACAGCTTCTCGAAGGCCATCCAGCTATTCGAGAACCTGACCTTGCACTACCGCGGCCGCGAGAACGCCGAGAACATAGCATGGTACTATGCGCAGTCGCTCCTCAAGGAAAAGGACTACTTCTCGGCAGGCTACCAGTTCAAACGCTTTGCCAAGCAGTTCCCCTACAGCGACCGCCACGAAGACGCGCTGTTCCAATCGGCCTACTGCAAATATATAGACTCGCCATCCTATTCGCTCGACCAGAGCCAGACCAAGGAGGCCATTGAGGAATTCGAGCAGTTTGCCGACCGCTATCCCCGCAGCGTACACATGCCCGAGGTGAATCGCTATCTGGACGAGATGCGATTGAAGCTGATGAAGAAGGACTACGAAATTGCCTACGGATATTACTTCATAGAGGAATACCATGCCGCTTACGAGTCGTTCAAACAGTTCCTGCGGACGTACCCCGAATCGCCGATGCGCGAGGACGCGATGTTCTACATGCTCAAGTCGAGCTACATATATGCTATCAACAGCCGCGAGGAAAAGCAGAAAGAACGTCTGCAGCAGGTGGTAAACGATTTCGACCAGTTCAGCAGCCACTTCATCGACTCGAAGTACATGGCTGAAGCACAGAACATCTACACCAACACCCGTACCGCCCTGATGAATTTATCACAAAAATAACAATATACACAACGAATACAATGGAAGAGAAGAAGAAGGTGGTGACATCCACCATCACGCGCAACACATCGGATTTCAGCAAAATGACCGACAACATCTACGAGACCGTAGCTATGCTGACCAAACGCGCCAACCAGATTGCCGCCGAGGAGAAAAAAGAGCTGCACAACAAGATTGACGACTTCAAGAGTTCGAACGACGCAATGGACGAAATCTTCGAAAACCGCGAACAAATCGAGATTGTACGCCGTTTTGAGCAGCAGCCCAAGCCGACCCTCGAGGCCACCGAAGAATACCTCGAAGGCAATATCTACTACCGCAACCCCGCTAAGGAAAACCGCCAAATGCAGAAGTTGCAGGCCCTCGAAGACGAGGTGATCAGCAAGACCGAAGCGTAAATTTTTTCTCGACCGAAAGACTTTATGAAGGTTGTCGTTGGAATAACGGGAGGCATTGCGGCCTACAAGGTGCCGGAACTAGTGCGCCTGCTGAAGAAAGCAGGACATGAGGTTCGCTGCGCCGCCACAGAGCACGCACTCGAATTCGTCACCCGTGTAACGCTTGAGACCGTCAGTGAAAACCCTCTCTACTGCGACCTGTTTGCCTCGGGGCACACCGAGCACATTTCACTGAAGGATTGGGGCGACGTGCTGGTGGTGGCGCCTGCCACGGCCAACATCATTGGCAAGGTGGCCTCGGGCATCGCCGACGATGCCCTGTCAACTCTGCTGCTTGCCTTCTCGGGTAAACCTGTCATCATGGCACCGGCCATGAACAGCCTCATGTGGGCACATCCAGCTGTACAACGCAATATCTCTACCCTGAAAAGCTGGGGCATCCGTATGGTAGGCCCTGCAGAAGGTGAACTGGCTTGCGGTGTAAGCGGTGTGGGCCGCATGGCAGAACCCGAGCAAATCGCTGCAGTGATTTGTCAAGGTGAAGGGTTAATGATGAAAGGTGAGCGGTGGTTGGTGACGGCAGGACCGACATACGAGCGCATCGACAGCGTACGTTTTATCGGCAACTACAGCAGCGGAAAGATGGGCTTTGCATTGGCACAGGCCTTGGCCGATGCCGGTGCTGAGGTGGAACTAATTACAGGCCCCACATCGCTAAAGATTGACCACCCACGAGTGAAGGTCACACGCATCGAGAGTGCACGCGAGATGTATGCTGCTGCCACCGAGGTTTTTCCACAATGCAATGGAGCTATACTCTCGGCTGCCGTGGCCGACTACCGTCCGTCGGAGTGTGCCGACCACAAGCTGAAAAAAAACGGAGACGAGGGCATGCACCTCGACCTGGTGCAAAACCCCGACATATTGGCCACCCTCGGCCGTATGAAGAAAGAGGGACAGACCCTTGTGGGATTTGCCCTCGAGACCGACAATGAAGAGGCCAACGCCCAACGCAAGCTGGAGAAGAAGAACCTCAACTATATCGTTCTCAATTCGCTGCGCGACAAAGGTGCCGGCTTCGGTGTAGACACCAACAAGGTGACCATCATCAGTCGCGACGGCAGCTACAAGGAAAGCCCACTAATGAGCAAACAGGAGGTCGCCAGACTGATTATCAACACGGTAACATCATGAAGAAACTATCCATTGTTGCCATCATACTGGCCTCTTTGGCGATTGCCGGCGAGGCCTTTATTTTCGCCACCCGCAAAGAGAAGAACAGCGACGAACTGCATACCAAAGCCATCCGTGCCGACTACCGTGTCTATGCACCGCCCATACCCGACACGCTCTACTTTTGTGGAGAACGCGTTCCATTGAATTTGTGGTATGTGCGTGAGGGCCTGGATCGCGAATTGGTAAGCAACATGTACTATCAAAGCAGCACTCTCTTCATTATCAAGCGCGCAGCACGCATATTCCCCACCATTGAACGCATACTGAAAGAAGAAGGGGTTCCTGAGGATTTCAAATACCTGTGCGTCATCGAAAGCAACCTGCAGAATGTCACATCACCTGCCGGAGCACAAGGGTACTGGCAGTTCATGAAGGCCACCGGACAGAAGTACGGCCTCGAAATCAGCGACGAAATCGACATGCGAAACAACCTCGAGGCTTCGACCCATGCGGCTTGCAAATTCCTGAAATACCTTAAGCAGCGCTTAGGCAGTTGGACCAACGCGGCGGCAGCCTACAACTGCGGCGAGAACGGGTTGGAGAAACGCCTCATTAATCAGCACCAGAAAAACTACTACGAACTGCTGCTCAACCGTGAGACCCAGCGCTACGTTTATCGAATTCTTGCCATCAAGCTTATCATGCAGCACCCACAGGATTACGGCTATTATGTACGTCACTGCGACACCTATCCGGAACTCCCATACGAAGAAGTGGAACTCAATGGCAAGGATGTCGACATTGTGCAGTTTGCCATCGAACATGGTACCACCTACAAGATGCTCCGTACCATGAACCCGTGGCTCACCACCGACAAGCTGAAGAACAAGTCCGGTAAGACCTACACTGTCCGCATCCCCACCAAGAAAGGTACCGAATATAACACCATCGTCAAAGGAAAGCACGACACTACGATTATTAATAGAATATGATGGACGACGAGAAGATAAAGATATTAGGCGCACGTGAACACAACCTGCAGAACATCGACCTTGAAATACCAAGAGGGAAACTGGTGGTGTTCACCGGATTGAGCGGTAGCGGCAAGTCGAGCTTAGCATTCGATACAATACATGCCGAAGGGCAGCGCCGTTACATGGAAACCTTCTCGGCCTATGCCCGCCATTTTATCGGCAACATGGAGCGTCCCGATGTCGACCTCATCGAAGGCCTCTCACCTGTCATTTCCATCGAACAAAAAAGCACCAACAACAATCCACGCTCAACGGTGGGTACCATTACCGACACCTACGACTTCCTGCGCCTGCTCTACGCCCGCATTGGCAAGGCATATTCGCTCACCACGGGTAAGCCTATGGTGAAGTACAGCGAGGAGAAAATATTGGAAATTATTACCACCGAATATGGCAGCCGCGACATTATGATACTGGCTCCTTTGGTGAAAGGGCGCAAAGGCCATTACCGCGAACTGTTTGAGCAAGTAGCAAAAAAAGGGTTTCTGAAAGTGAGAGTGGACGGTGAGATTCGCGAACTGACCTACAAGATGCAAGTCGACCGTTACAAGATACATGATATCGAGCTGGTAGTGGACCGCCTGCGTGCCGACCGCAATGCCACTCGCCTTCGCGAAGCAGTTCAGACGGCTTTCCGTCAAGGCAAAGGCATCTTGATGATACTGGATAACGAGGATGGCGGCATCCGATACTTCAGCCGCACGTTGATGGATCCCGACAGTGGCCTCTCCTATCCCGAACCGGAACCTAACACCTTCTCATTTAATTCCCCTTACGGAGCCTGCCCTCACTGCAACGGCCTTGGCGAGGTGGCACAGATCGACATGGCCAAGCTGATTCCTAATCCTAAAAAAAGCATTAAGGACGGTGCCATCGAGGTACTTGGCAAATACTCGCCCACCAATTATGTCTACCGCAAATTGGAATTGATGGGCAAGTACTACGACTTTACACTCGACGATCCTGTGGAGAACATCAGCGAAGAGGCCATGAATGCCATCCTCTACGGAAGCAATTTTACAGGCATCGAAGATCCGGAAGACCCCGGATACTTGAGCGGATTCAACGGCATTGTCAACTATATCGCCAACCTCGCATCGGAAGACAGTCCTGCAAGCCTGCAGAAATGGGCAGCAAGCTTTATGAACACCGTACCCTGTCCCGAGTGCCATGGTCACAGATTAAAACCAGAATCACTTTCATTCCGAATACTGGACAAAAACATTGGCGACTTGGCCGATATGGATTTGATCGAGTTGCAAGAATGGCTTCAGGGACTGGAAACAAAGCTCGACAAACGCGATGCTACCGTAGCACACGAAGTGCTACAGGAGATATTGAAACGCCTCTCATTCTTGGTCAATGTCGGAGTGGGATACCTCTCGATGAATCGCAGTGCCAAATCACTCTCGGGCGGCGAAGCGCAACGTATCCGCTTGGCAACACAAATTGGTTCGCAATTGGTCAACGTACTCTATATCCTCGACGAACCCTCTATCGGGCTTCACCAGCGCGACAACCAACGCCTTATCGAAAGTCTGAAGCAACTGCGCGACCTCGG
Source organism: Bacteroidales bacterium (assembly GCA_017448185.1). Taxonomy (GTDB): domain Bacteria; phylum Bacteroidota; class Bacteroidia; order Bacteroidales; family P3; genus Colimorpha. The sequence continues at coordinate 12,345 of JAFSLX010000059.1, read as the reverse complement.
CAACAGCATCATCGTCGTTGAACACGACCGTGATATGATGATTGCATCCGACTACCTCGTCGACATCGGTCCTGGTGCCGGAGTACATGGAGGAAAGATTCTCTTCGCTGGAAATATCAAGAATAACACAACGTCCAATTCCTCTTTAACCTTGGAGTACCTCTCTCGACAGCGAGATATTGCACTGCCTAAACGCCGTCCTAACAAAGACCGCAAACATATACTACTGAAAGGCGCCTCGGGCAACAACCTGAAAGGTGTAGACCTCGACCTCCCGTTGGGAATGTTTGTATGCGTCACTGGCGTCAGTGGCAGTGGCAAGTCAACCCTCATCAACGACACCCTCCAGCCAATCCTTAGCCAGCATTTTTATCACTCGCTCCGCTCCCCACTCCCCTACCAAAGCATCGAGGGCATTGAGTATATAGACAAGGTCATCCAAATAGACCAAAGCCCAATTGGCCGCACACCACGATCGAATCCAGCCACCTATGTCGGTGTATTTGACGACATACGCCGGATTTTCGCAGAGCTGCCGTCGGCCCGCATACGTGGCTACAAGCCCGGCCGCTTCAGTTTCAATGTCAGCGGCGGCCGTTGCGAGCACTGCAAGGGTGCCGGACTGCGCACCATCGAGATGAATTTCCTGCCCGACGTATATGTCAACTGCGAAGTCTGTAATGGGAAACGCTACAACCGCGAAACACTTGAAATAAGATATAAAGGAAAATCTATTGCCGATGTACTCGACATGACTATCGACGAAGCTGTCGAGTTCTTTTCTGCCATGCCTAAACTGCACCGTAAGCTGAAGACACTGCAAGATGTGGGACTCGGTTATATCACTCTTGGTCAGCAAAGCACTACCCTCAGCGGTGGCGAGGCGCAACGTGTCAAGTTGGCCACCGAACTGGCCCGCACCGATACTGGCCGCACCCTCTACATTCTCGACGAGCCCACTACGGGCCTTCATTTTGAAGACATCCGTATACTCCTCGGCGTGCTGCAGAAACTAGTGAACAAAGGAAATACGGTGCTGGTCATCGAGCACAATATGGATGTCATCAAGGTAGCCGATTGGGTCATCGATCTCGGCCCCGACGGTGGCCGTGCCGGTGGACAGATTGTCTTCACCGGCACCCCCGAACAATTGGCCAAACAGAAAGACAACTTCACTGGCCAGTACCTCGCCGAGGAGCTGGCGGCGATGCGCCGATAAAAAACAAGGCCGTTTTTTTTCGCACTTTCGCAACCCGCGACAGGCGTCTCAAAAAACAATCGGGACTTTTGTAGGGTCTATTCGAGCATCAGACGTACTACACCACCGTCGGGAAGGGTGTATTCCCATCGGACAAAACCAAAGTTGGGATGAAACCAATACTCGACGTGGTAGTGTCCGATGTCGTCGTAGTGGTTGGTGTTCTCGCCCGACACTTTGTGGCATTCTATACGCTCGCCGCGGAACACCACAGCCGTGTCACCTTCCTGTTCGTAGGCGTAAACGATGGTTTTACCGTTGGCCTTCCTGAAAGTGGAGCGAGCAACGGCAATCTCCCCCTTGGCCGACGCGATACAGCCGACCGGAAGGTGGTATCTCGGGAAAGGTACCACTTCGGTAAAGGCCAATGCACCCATGCGTGGCGGATGCAACTCCACATGGCCTGTATCCTCGTCGTAGCCTGTGCGTTCGATGTACATCGGCTGTCCGGCACAGGAGTCGTAGTCGTATTGCAGGCCAAACTGTCCGTGAAATTTCTTCTCGGAGGTCGTCATCCTGATTTTGCATTGTGATGTAACATTGCCGTTAGCATTGACGAAAGTCACACTGTATACATAGGTTTTCCCGAATGGGAATATGACCGGTTTGTATGATGAGCATCCCGCCGCAAGCAACGAGAATATCATCGCGCCGAGCATAAAATATTTCTTCATATTGCTGTGGTTTTCACTGTCATCGAGTAAGCCACTGGCGGACCTCGGGGGGGATGACCTCGGAGCTACTGGTGCTGCGGCGGTAGCCGGCCATGACGGTGCGACACTCGACGCAGACCGTATCGGTCTCGGTATTAATGACACGTTGCATGATAGTGAGACTCTTGTTGCCTAGTTTCTCCACCTCGGTGGTGACGGCGATGCTGTCGTGGTAATGGATCTGCGCCCGGAAGTCAACATCGTAGTGCACCACCATGACGGTGAAGTCGCTCTTAGTGGGAGAAAGGCCGTGGCCCGAGAAGAAAGCATCCTTGCCCAGGTCGAGGTACTCCATGATGACAGCGTTGTTGACATGACCCATCTGGTCAACATCATTGAATCGAATTTGTATCGGTGTAATATGCATTGGTTATTGTTTTTTTAAGGAAAAGAAAAACTCAAGACCTCCCTCTGGCCTGTTCTTGGCATAAATATCGCCGCCATGGAAAAGAACTGCATGTTTGACAATGCTAAGACCGAGACCCGTACCGCCGTTCTGCCGCGAACGGCCCTCGTCGATGCGCACGAAACGATCAAAGAGGCGCGAGAGGTACTCATCAGCCACCCCTCTGCCTGTGTCATAATAATGTATATAATAGAGTTCAGCGTCCGATGTTCGGTGTTCGAAATTGGCCGATGCAGTACGGATGGGTTCATAGGTTTCAAGTACTATAGAGATACCATTTCCTGCGTATGAGATGGAGTTCTCCACAAGATTGCGAAAGATACAGTAGAGCAGTTCACGATTACCATTTTGGGGCATAGGGGGCAAATGGTTTGCAATCGTGATGCCTGCAGCGGCAGCTTTATCGGCGAGATCGCTGACAGCTTCTTTGGCCACCTCGGAAGCATCCACCTCGGACCGAGAAAAGAGGTCAGCACTCTCCTCCAGCTTGTTAATAATTGACACATCCTGAATCAAATCACTTAGGCGCAATGTCTGACGAAAACTGCGTTCAAGAAAATAACGACGTCGTTCGTCATCGACAGGCTTGTCCGACAACAAGATTTCAAGATAGCCGCGGATTGAACTAACCGGAGTCTTCAACTCGTGGGCTATGTTCGAGGTCATTTCCTGTTTCAACTGCCGATTGCGCTGCCATGCAGCTTCGGCCTCGTGCCGAAGACGGTTTGCCTCATCGGCCATCTGCCGCAAGCGCACATTCTTGCGCATCAAACGAACATAAAGCACAAATATGGCAACAGCCAAGACAAGCAATACTACATCAGACCAATCCATAGCCATATCCGGTTTTGTTTATTATACGTGAGCCCTCGGCACCCATCTTCTTCCGGAGGCGGGCAATATGGACATCCACACTGCGTTCTCCCACCAACGTGCCGTCGGGCCAGACGGATTCGAGTATTTCCTCCCGCGTGAAAAATCGCCCAGGATTCTGCTGAAAAAGGTCGAAGATAAGCTGTTCTCGCTTAGTTAGCGTATTCGGTGTATAATGATTACCCAATGCATTCTGATTACTCCTACGCAGCACGGCTTTTACTCTTGCCAAAACTGCATCGAAAGCAAATGGCTTGGCGATATAGTCATCAGCCCCTGCGGCAAAGCCTTGCAATTGGTCGTCGTGCTCACCAAGAGCGGTAAGGAAAATAATTGGAGTATTATCACCCGAAGCACGCATTTGTCGCGCCATTTCAAACCCCGACATGCGCTCCATCATCACATCAAGCAGAATAAGATTGTAATGTTTGGACAATGAATCCCGAAGGAAAGACATCGCCTCCTCAGCACTGTTGGCCGTATCAACAGAAAAGCCTTCCGTCTCAAGATTGAATCGGAGAATCTCACACAAGTCCTGTTCATCGTCCACTACAAGTATTCGCATAGTCGGTATTTGTTTTTTAGTAACGGAAATAGACGATTATTATTGTATAAAAAAAAGAGAGAGCCATATTGACTCTCTCTTTTGTGGCATCGACTGGATTTGAACCAGTGACGCAAGGATTTTCAGTCCTTCGCTCTACCAACTGAGCTACGACGCCATCATAGATTCCACTTTCGAAATCGGATGCAAAATTACAAACTTTTCCGAAACTGACAAAAAATTTTTTCAGTTCTCAAGCCGTTCTTTTTGCTTTTCTTCTGATTTAGAATATTTTGTGCTGATAAAAATTTGATCTATTATAAGCCAAATCACACCAATTGTGATTGCAGAATCGGCCACATTGAAGATTGCATTGAAAAATTCGAAGTGTTGCCCACCCACAAAAGGCATCCACATAGGCCAATCAAACTCAAACAGAGGAAAATAGAACATATCCACCACTCTACCCTGCAGCAGCGGTGCATAGCCGCCTTCGGGAGGGAACAGGGTAGCAACAGTATAATAGCTTTCATTAAAAATGAGGCCATACAAACAACTGTCGATGATATTTCCCACCGCACCGACCAGAATCAGCGCCACACTGACCATCAAAGAAGTTCGCATCCCTTTTTTTATACGGCTCACAAAGAACCAACCAATGGCTGTGGCAGCGATAATTCGCATCAATGTCAAAAATATTTTACCCACCGAGCCTCCGTATGAAAGGCCAAAAGCGAACCCCTCGTTCTCAACGAAATGCAGTCTACACCACGAGCCAATAAGCGGTATATCCTCGCCAATCTGCATGTGAGTCTTCACCCAGAATTTCACTATCTGGTCGGCAATCAGAATAACAGCCATTAATGCAGCGGCTATCCATGCCTGTTTCTTTTTTTTCATTATTGATGTATTCATGCCTTATATTAACGAAGCATACATTATTTTATTTTACGATTTGCTATTTCGCCAAGCAATTCGTCGTACCATTCCTGCCCGAAACGGCGGATTAGCGGTTCCTTGAGATAAATGTACAATGGATCTCCTTTTCCTTTGGCACAACGACAAATGTCCCACTGATGATAGTTGACAGCGGTGAATTCGCCATAATCCTCCACCCTTATCGGATACAGGTGGCAACTCACAGGTTTATAGTGCCCCTGCAAGGCACAGAGAGCACAACCATCTTCACCGTAAGTGATATAGGCACAGGCACCTCCATCAACGAGTGGAGTACCCAGGTCTCCGTCCTTGTCGCGCACGGCCACCCCATGTGTCCTGACGGCAGCACGGCCCTCCGCCGTCATCATGGGCAAAATCTCCGGCAACACTGCCTCAAGTTTCTCCACCTCCTCTTCGAGTAGCGGGGCACCACTGTCACCGTCGATACAACAGGCGCCTTTGCAACACCCCAAGTTGCAATTGAAGTGGCAATCAGCCACATCGTCGGATACTATGCTATTCTTAACAATTATCATTTCAACACTTCTATTATCTTATCCGCCAATACTGCAGCCAACTTGTATTTCGACTCAACCGTCCAACCCGCCACATGCGGCGTAAGCACAGTACGGGGCGAATGCTGCAGGTATCGCACACACTCTGGCACTTCGCCCAAAGCGTCAGCCTGCATATTCTCATATTCAAGCACATCAAGAGCTGCAGCGCGTACCTTTCCGCTCTCCATACCAACGACCAATGCCTCGGTATCAACCACCGCACCTCGCGAAGTATTAATCAGGTAAAATGGCTTTGCCATTTCGGCAATGAAATGAGCATCAAGGTAATGGAGAGTCTCTTCGGTGAGCGGCACATGGAAGCTTACCACATCAGCCTCGTGCTGCACCTCTTCCAAAGTTCCGATTTTTTTATATTTGTCATATATCACTATCTTGCAACCAAAGCCACTCAACCGCTTGGCAAAAGCTTGTCCCATATTGCCAAAGCCTATGATTCCCACTGTCAAATTGCCAAGTTCGTAACCTCGGTTGGCTTCGCGCTTCCAAAGGCTACGCCGAACTTCTGCGTCAGCCCGGGCTATGTTATTCAGCGACGAAAGTAACAGTCCCACCGTATGTTCCCCCACAGCATCACGGTTACCCTCAGGCGAATTCAAGCATCTGATTCCACGCGATTCAGCATAGTCAACATTGATGGTTTCCATGCCTGCCCCAACCCTGCCGATGCACCGAAGCGACGGCACACGGTCGATAAAAGCACTATCTATATTCACTTTGCTGCGCACCACCAAGCCGTCATATCCTTGTGCAGCTTGCACAAGGTCCTCATAATTATGGTCGGGCTCAACGCTCACCCCGAAGCCTGCTTCTCGCAGCTTCTGTTCCAGCACAGGATGCGTACGGTCCGAAATCAACACTTTACTCATTGGTCATCTTAATTTTAACCATTGTTTTGGAACTCACTCCGAACACACCGATACCATCGTTGATATTGGAGTGAATCTGAACTGGTTCACCAAAAAGACCAAGCAACTCATCCGACTGGTAATTATCAGTAGTTCGCCCGTAAAGGTACATATCGCGCGAATAGGCTGTCACCTCAATACAAACCCATACCTTTATTTCCTCATCCGAAACATATTCATTACTATGACGACGGAATTCTGGTTTGTATTGCAGATATGAACTCAACTTAATTGGATGCTCTGTACCATTGATGTTTCCGTCAGTGAAATAGAGTGTACTGCCAAAGAAACTCATATCCTCTCCGGGCTCCATTCCAAATATATCATCAATATCCATATTTGCATCTATAATTTGATAATCAGAGCATTCAATTTCCCGAGGGCGACCATTGTCGTAATAATAGTTCAGCACCGTGGTGTCGTAGCGTTCAATATTGCCAAGAGAATCATAATAAGTATAGAAACCAGTATCGTATTCGTAGACACGTATAGAATAGAAATCGGTCGTAGCTGCCTTATCCATCAAAGTAAGACGAATATCGACATCATAATCATAGTCGTAATCGTATTCATCTGTTTCCGAATTCTCCAAATACTTCACATCCACCCCCTTCACCACGGGACGACTTGGTACGATGGCCGATGCCGTAATTGGATCTTCGCCTGGAACCACCACCCTGAGGTCAAGTTGGTCGCCCTCCGAAGGCACATAGCCAAAGGAGTAGGTACCACCGTCGCGAACAGCAGTGCCAACATCTGTTCCATTCACGGTCAAATTCACCGTGGCATTGTCAACTTCTTCAAAATAAGAACTTCCTGTAGGTACATAAAATGTACTGAATACCGGTCGGCTATAGGTTAGATGCAGACTCACAGGCCGCCCCACTTCATTCAGCGAATGCACCACTACCTTTGGGTCAGTCCCCTCAATGTCAACTTCTATCTCTTTCTCGCAGGCAACAAACGTCAGTGCCACCAATGCTATCATTACTATCTTTTTCATCACCGTTAGAATTTATATATGTATGAAACCGATGGAATAATCGGGAACAACGAACGCTGCATCAATTTAGTGCGATAGGTCTCGCCACCTGACTCATATTGTACCCTCGTGCTCGGATAGATTATAAACGGATTCTGCCTGTTGTAGACATTGTAAATGCTGATGTTCCATGTGCGGACACCATGTTTCTTTTTCTTGTGAAAGTTGACACTCAGGTCCATTCGATGGTACGGTGGCAGACGGAAGTTATTGCGCGAACTGACAAAATCGTATCCATGCCATACATTCTCGGCTTCAATCTGCTGCATGGCAATGGTAGCAGTATTGCCAGTCGAGTAAACCCATGTCACTCCTGCATCGAAGCGTTCGCTGGGCTTATACTGCAAGGTAATCGAAATATCGTGTATACGGTCGTACTTTGCAGGGAACACCTCACCGTTGTTCAATTCCTCGCCGGGAGTGTCAAACTGACGCATCGTACGGCTCCATGTGTAGCCTATCCAGCCTGTGATATCACCCACGCTCTTCTGTGCCAGAAACTCAATACCATAGGCCCATCCACGACCCATGCACACCATGTTTTCCCAACCCACACTTGAGCCAAAGAAGGTACTGCCCGGCTTGTATTCCAGCAGGTTATTCATCCATTTATAATAACCTTCCACCGAAAAATCTACCAAACTGTGCCAATTATAGAAAATACCAGCTGCTACCTGATGGCTGTTCATCGGTTCGATACGGGCCGTAACAGGTACCCACAGATCTGTGGGCAAACTGATGTTGCTGGTCGAAAGCAAATGCATATACTGTGTCATGTAGCTGTAGCCTGCCTTGATCGAAATATCCTCGGTCAAGAGGAAGCGGCCACTCAATCGGGGTTGAAGCGAAGGATAGAATCGGCCGTCAACAAGGAACCCACTCAAGGCCACACCTCCGTTGACCTTCAATGCTTCGGTAATACTCCAGTCATCTTCGGCATAGAGGGTCATCTCCTGCGCAGTGGTGCGCTGCTCACCAAAGGTGGTATCAACAGTCGGCATACCAGTGGCATTAGACTGTGCTGCCTGTACACGCGGAGTGAATATATGGTGAATCATCAGTCCGCCAAACTTGATAATATGTTCTGGCGACGGCGTATAGTCGAAGTCGACCCGCGCCGACAAATCGTTGATACCCGAACGGACGCTCATTTCCAGCTCTTCACGCTGCGTCTGTCCCGTCCGCACATATTCCTCTTCGGCTCCCACCAACAGTTTTTGACGGTAGCGGGTATATGAACCCGTCACATTCATAAACAATTGCGAATTGATTTCATAGTTCCAACGCACTGCTGTTGCCAGATTGCCCCAGTTATAGCCAAACTTCATATAGAATTTGCTGAAACCGTCGTCGTTATCCTTAATGCGCATATAGGCGGCATCGTCGCCGCTATAGAAGGTGGCGTACAGACGGCTGCGATCGTTGAAGCGATGCGTCACCTTGGCATTGAGGTCATAGAAATAATAGCCCGCGGCAGCACCGTTCACTCCATCCGAGAGCGCCGCCATCATAATAATAGGTTGCAAAAGAAGGTCACCGTAAGTGCGGCGTAATGAAAGACTCAACGTGGTCTTTTCCTTCACAATCGGTCCCTCCACATTTAGCTTGGCGGCAATAGCTCCTATCGAGGCCTTTCCGTGCCACTCCTTGTCATTGCCGTTGTTGGTGGTAATATCGAGCACACTCGATATCCGGCCCGTGAAGTGGGCTGGGAACGAACCCTTGTAGAGCGTCACATTCTTGATGGCATCGCTGTTGAAGGCACTGAAGAATCCACCGAGGTGGTTGACATTGTAAAGTGGTATTCCATCCAGCAGAAACAGGTTCTCGTCCAGTCCGCCGCCTCGCACATAAATTCCGCTCATACCCTCGGTGCCACTCTGCACTCCCGGCAGCAACTGTATGGCTTTCAGCACATCGGTCTCGCCAAAGATAACCGGCACCAGCTTGATTTGCTCTACCGGCACCTCAATTGCGCTCATCTGGCTCACCTTCGGGCTACTGATATTGATGCGATCGGCGGTCACTGTCACCTCGTCAAGCTCGACCGACGACAACAACTCCACATTCAGTCGGGCTCCATTTCTCAAATCCACCTTGTGCACCTGCGTCTGATAGCCTATAAAACTGATACGCAACTGCGCACTGTCTGTCTTGAGCGTCAGTGTGTAGCGTCCATGGGCATTGGTCACTGTTCCTTTGCCGCTGCCCATATCCAAAATCGTGGCACCGATAAGGGTCTCGCCCGTCTCGGCATCGCTCACCGTACCACTCACCGTCTGTGCCGACAGCGAAATGTGAACAGTGAAAGCCACCGCCACCACGACCACTCTTGCTATTTTTATCCCAATTTTCATCATTTCTTTTACATTCCACCCAATTTGTCTTGCACACTCTATACTCTTCAATTCTTTATTGCCTCGTCTTCCTCGTCTTCATACTCTTTCTCTATCAACTTCCTCACCTTGCGCTTTGGGTGCTTGTGTTCCATAATAGTCTCGCCCGCCACAATACCCGTCGGTACGGCTATTATACTATATCCCAGCAGCATCACTATCACCGAAAGGAACCTTCCCACACCCGTCACCGGTGCCATGTCGCCATAACCGACCGTCGTCATCGTCACCACCGCCCAATAGATGCCCGACAATGCATTGCTGAAAGCTGGATTCTTCTCGGCTTCGAACGAGTACATCAGCGTACCGAGGATGACCGCCGCCACCAACACAAACATCATAAACACCAATATTTTGATGGCACTGGCACGCAGGGCACTGAGCAGATGGTACACCTCCTGCTGGAAGCGTTCAAGCTTGAAAATACGGAAGATACGCATCACTCTCAGCAGCCGCAGCACCGTCATCGCCTGCGCCGTGGGAAAAATCAGGCTCAAGTAGGCTGGGAAGATGGAAAGGAAATCGATGATGCCCCAAAACGAAAACACATACCGCCACGGATGCTTCAGGCAGTAGGCTCGCAAATAATATTCGAAAGTGAACAGAATCGTAAAACCCCATTCCAGCACCTTCATAATCCAGAACGACCACGAACGGTGTGCCACCGCCGTCATCGTCGACGTCGTCCCTACCAGGCTGTCAATAAGCAGTAGCAGGATATTCGCCACAATAAGCACCAACAGCCACACATCGAACTTCTTCCCTGCCGGTGTATCACTCTTGAAGATAATCTCGAAAATCTCCTTCTTCTTGATGCCACGGTACCGCTTCGGCAGCAGCCACTCAAATAACAACTTGTGCATCACATTGCCAACCATGCGCACAAAGCCGCGGGCCATACCGCGCCAGTTCACCTCGCTCAGCCACTTGCGCACCCGCCAATAAGCATTCACTACATTGTCAATCAGTTTCATATTGCCACATAATCTAATCTGTTCTCATGCGTGTCCACCACAAAATCGTGTGCAGCCGCCACCACATCGTCCACCGTCAACCGGCGGTACTCCTCGGGTTCACGGTTAATCAAGTCCGTGTCACCCAGCCACGTATAGTGGCACAATGCCAGTGCGCGGTCTGCTGCCCTGTACTGCGACAGCGCAAACGTACTCTCGTACTTGTTCTGCACCTTCTCCAACTCGTAGGAGGCTGTCAGCTGTCCTTCGGCAATCGCCTTCACTTCTTTGCGCAGTGCCTCCGCCGCCTCGTCCAGGCCCACCCCTTCGTTCAGGTGCCCCTCAACCACAATCAATCCCTCGCCAGCGTCGCCCGTGATGCACGCATCGGCCTCCGAAAACAGACCTTGCTCTCTCACCAAACGGCTATGTAACCGGCTCGACGAACCCGTACCCAGCAAGTCGCTCAGCAGGTCGCAGGCACGGAAACGTGGGTCGAAATGGCCGCACATCGGCCATGCAAGATACACTCTCGAACTCGGCACTCGCCGTTCCACCCGCAAACACCTCGCTTCCTCCTGAGGCAATTCGTAACACTTGTCCTGCCCTCTTTGCACTCCCTGAACTCCCAGAACTCCCCTAAACGCCTCTTCCGCAGCTTGAAACATTGCTTCGTGGCTGAGTGGCGCTGCTATTGCGAGAATCGCATTGTCAGGACGGTAATAGCGGCTGTGGAACGCACGCACGTCGTCGAGTGTCGCTTCGCTCACATGGCGTATGTCAGCCCCGATGGGGTTCCAGCGGTAGGGTGAACGCTTGAAACACAGGGGCCTCAACAGCAGCCAAACATCGCCGTAAGGCTGGTTCATGTAGCGCTGGTTGTACTCCTCCGTCACCACCCGCTGCTGCACCTCGAGGGCACGCTGCGAAATGTCAAGGTTCGCCATACGGTCGGCCTCCAAGCGCAACGCCAACCCAAGGCTATCGGCCGGAAGCGTCTCATAGTAAAGTGTATAATCGTGACTGGTTAAAGCGTTCGAATCGCCGCCCACTGTGCTCAGCACTCCGTCGAAATCGGGCACCTCGGGCGTGCCACCGAACATCAGGTGCTCGAACAGGTGAGCAAAGCCCGTGCGCGAAGGCTCCTCGTCGCGCGAACCCACACCATACAGCAAATCAACCGATGCCAGCGGCGTGTTCCACGCCTCGTGCGTCAGCACTGTCAAACCGTTGTCCAGCACATATTTTCTGTATTCGACCATGGCGGAAATAAAGTGCAAAGATACACCTTTTCTCGCAATCGTACAGAAAAATTTTACCCTGGCCGTATCACTCCACCGCCACACGGCGACGGTACACCTTGCCGGGCGATGCGGCCTGCAGCAGGTAGAGACCCGCAGGCAACGCGCCCACGTCCACCTTCGTCAGCGGACGCTCCGCCTTCGTCCTCAGCACCTCGCGGCCGCCGAGGTCGCTGAGCTTCAGCTCCGTAATGTCATCGTTCACCTCGCTCAAATCCACCGTCAGCACCCCGTGCGCCGGATTGGGATACACCTTCAGCTCGCCGCTCTCGTCGGCAACGAGTTACGGTTGCCGTTCTGCTAATTCTATGAAAAGGAAACACCTACGGTGTAGTTGCCCCGTCGGGGCTTCTTCCCACCATCCGATGGTCGGCCGATGTTCAGTCGTTGTTCGGTCGTTGTTCAGTCGTTGTTCAGTCAAACACTGAACAACGACT
>JAFSLX010000058.1 GCA_017448185.1 Bacteroidales bacterium | reverse complement strand
TCATGTTTGATGTATTTTTTGAGTAAATGTTTTGAATATATAGTCAAATTGTGACTCTGTTTCTATATGGAACAAATAAAAAGTCATTGTCCTGTGCTCTATGACCAGCCAGTCGTTGTTCGTCCGGCAGACGGTGTCCGCTCCGGCCCCGGGGTCGCCTTTCTTGGCTTTTTTGTAGGTCACGGAGTTGTGCTCGGCGATTTTCTTCTCTATTTCGGGCGAAAGCACTGGAAAGCCAAAGTCTTCCCTCAGTTGCAGCCATCCGGTGGAGTCGGTGGCCTCAAGGATGGTGACAGCGATGACGAGACTGTCGCCGAGCTGATAGTCCTCCATGTAGGCGGCTTGGATGTGGGGGTTGTTTTCATAGCTTCTGTACAGTTCGCTGGGGGCGTGTCCGTCCCTGTGGCCCATGGCAAAGGCCACCCTCACCGCCGCCACAACGAGCAGCAGCGCCGCAACCGCCCACAGCCAACGTCCCTGCCTCATAGTGCCTCCAAAAGTTGGTTGACCATAGTGACGGCATCGGTGTGGGCCAGCCCGCCGGTACTGTAGAACGACGGCTCTTCTTGACGGAAAGGTATCGCCGCATTCAGCGCCAGCATCAGCAGGCACGACAGTGCCCCGTGCCGCAAGGACCGGCGTTGGGCCTGCCGCAGCCGAAAATTCCGCACATCCGGTCTCTTCGGCGGCTCCAGCCGCGACATGTACCTCTGCCACACTGGCAGATAACTGTCAAGGTCGAATTCATTCTGCTTCTCTTTCATTTTCGTACATTGTTTTTAGTTTTTTCTTTATTCGGTATATCTTTGTCGAGACGCTGGTCTCTGACATGCCCGTTAGCCTTGCGATGTCGGCCTGCGGCACCTGTTCGAGGTAGAGGAACACCAACTCCCTCTCGCGTATGGAAAGGCGGTCGACGAGGCGGTAGAGGGTGTCGATCTGCGAGGTGTCGTCGTCCGCGGCGGCAATGGTCTGCTCCAACTCACGGGTGAGGGGCAGGAAAAACCTCCGGCGTCGCTCGTGCTTGAGCATGTTGACGGCGACATGCCGCGAGACACGGTATACCCAAGCACCAAGGTCGGTCCCTTCGGCATAGTGGTCGAGCTTCAGCCATATTCGGTATAGTATCTCGTTGTAGAGCGTGTCTTGCATCGTGCGGTCGAACGGGAAGAAAGACCTGCAGAAACCGAAGATGAACAGCCCGTACTCCTCCCTTACGCGCTCAAAGAGGATGTCGCGTCTGTTCTTGTTCTCCTGTCGTTTCCTGTTGTTCTTTCCGTTTGGAATGGGCATAGTGCGCCTTTTTTTTCTATATATAAAACACCTGAAGGGGTCGATTTCTCACACTTTAATCCAAAATTTAACACACTTTAACATTTGAAATCGGTGGCAATTTTTTACAACACATTGAAAAACAACACAAAACAATTTCTGCTATTTTAGTGGCAGAAAGTGGCTTGTCAGCGTGTTGTTCTGTCGATGTTCAGTCGTTGCTCAGTCGTTGTTCAGTGTTTGACTGAACAACGACTGAACATCGGATGGACATCGGATGGACATCGGATGGAGAGGCTTTTTTTCACTTTTTATTAACAAATGCAATATATAATAGGATTATGCGTTAAGAAGAAGTTAGAATTTATAATAAATGCCGAAAAAACGGTTCTCTATATTGATTATGCTGTTTGCGCTGGCGTGGTCGGCGCAGAGCCAGACGAATGTGGAAATCAGGTGCAGCTCGGCCAACGCCGCCGGACGACATGCGGAGCTGTGCTGGTACGACGATATGCTGTCGCAGTCGGAGACGGTGGTCGACGAGTGCGACGCCGACAGTGCCGGCACGTTCACCCTGCGGTGCTACCTGCGCTATCCGCGGCTGGTTTTCATACAGATAGAGGACTATTCGCAATCGTTCTACGTCGAGCCGGGGCGAAACTACGAGGTGTGGCTGCCGGAGTTCGACTGGACCATAGACGAGCGTCGCAATGTGCAGCTCGACCCTGTGGCGCTGCCGTTGGAATTCCTGAACCTGCCGGCCGACGAGCTGAATCTGCGCATTGGCCGCTTCGAGGCTGCCATCGACACTTTCCTGCTCGAGAAACGCGCTGTGATGGACCTGCGGTTCCGTCCGGACCGCCGCTATTTCGACACGCTGGAGATGGTGGCCCGCGCCGCGTCGCCGGCCGACAGCGGCACGTTTTTCGGCCACTACTGCGACTATCGCATGGCAGAGCTGCGCTTCGCCTCGCGGGCCGAAAGCCGCAAACGGATACTGGAGCGCTGCATCCTCGGGCAGGAGGTGCGCTATTGGGACGAGGGCTATATGCGCCTCTTCTTCGCGCTGATGGACCACTGCATCTCGAAGGGCACGAGCCGCATACCGATGCACCGGCTGACAGCCTGGGTGGAGGAGGGCCGGCTCGAGATGCTGCTCGACTCGATAGGCCTCGACCCCCTGCTGCGCAACGAGCGCATCCGCGAACTGGCCGCCCTGCAGGCGCTGAAGGAGGCCTACTACGACCCGGCCTACAACCGCGAACGTGTGAAGACGATGGTGGAACGGCTGGCGGCGACGAGCAAGTTTGACGAGCACAAAGAGCTGGCGCTGAGACTGGCACGCCACCTGACGAACTTCGAGAGCGGCAGCGAGGCCGAGCCTTTCGTGCTGCCCGACGTGGACCACAACATGGTGAGCCTCGACTCGCTGCTGGGCAAGTGGATTTACCTGAGCTTTGTGCGTGTGAGCGACCCGCATTCGATTGGCGAGATTGAGACGATGGCGCATTTCCGCGACACGATATATGCGAAGTACCCCGACGTGGTGTTTGTGAGCGTGAGCTGCGACCGCGAGTTCCAGAAGATGTACCATTTTCTGAAGAACAACAAGCGGGGCAAGCGATACGAATGGCTGTGGCTGCACTTCGACGGCAACTACCGCCTGCTGGAGCAGTTCGGCGTGGTGGGCTATCCTGCGTTCTACCTCATCAATCCCGACGGAGAGCTGCACTACAGCGTCACGCCGCCACCGGCCAGCGGCATATTCCTGCACGGGCCGTGGGTGAAGGAAGAGGTGGACGAAAATGCCGGAAAATCGTTCTTCGGTAATTGACACAATAACGCATTAACATAATAACGCATTAAATAAACCCTATGCATATCAAGAAGTTGTTAATTACGGCCGTGATGGCGGGCATTACGCTGACGGCCGTAGCACAGAAACAGGGCGAGGATGAGCGCCGCAGCGAACAGTGGCGCCAGGCCTCGGACCTCTACCAAAAGCAGAAATACTCGGCCGCGCAGCAGATTTACGACCAGCTGGCCTCGGTGCAGGAAGGCCGCACCGACCTGACGACGGCCGACGCCTGCTACTTTGCAGCGGTGTGCTCGGAGAAGCTGGACAACAACGACGCGGCCTACCGCCTCGAGGAGTTCATGCGCCTCTATCCGCAGAGCAGCCGTGGAAACATGGCACGCTTCTACCTGGGCAACTTTTACTATACCCGCGGCGACTACGACAAGGCGCTGAGCTGGTACAAGCAGGTGGAATACAAGGAGGTGGAATACAACCACCGGAGCGAGTTCAACTTCAAGAAGGGCTACTGCTACTTCCAGAAGGACGACCTAAAACGGGCCTCGGAGCTGATGTCGCAGCAGGTGGGCGGACAGTCGAAATACCGCAATTCGTCGCTCTACTACTATGCCCACATACAATATATGAACGGGCAGTACGACCTGGCGCTGAAGAACTTTGAAGAGCTGAAGGCGGACCGCCGCTTTGCCAAGATAGCGCCAGCCTATATCGCCCGAATATATTATTACCTTGGCCGCGAGGACGAGCTGCTCGAGATGGCCCCTACCCTGCTGCAGGAGAACGACGCATTCAAGAAGAACGAGATTCACCAGATGATAGGCGAAATTTATTTCAACCGTGGCGAATACGCCAAAGCGCTGGAGCAGTACCGCGAGGTGGACGAGGCTGTAAAATCGGACAAGACGCAAAGCTGCACACCGCAGGACAACGACTATCAGGTGGGCTACAGTTACTATATGCTTGGCCGCTACGACGAGGCCGCCTCATACCTGGTGAAGAAGACCTCGTGCAGCGACAGTGTGGCGCAGAATGCCCTCTATGTGCTGGGCGACTGCTACCTGCACATGGGCCGCAAGATGGATGCAAGGAGCATGTTCCTGCAGTCGTCGAAGATGGACTTCAACCCAAAGGTGAAGGAAGATGCCCTATTCAACTATGCCAAACTGAGTTGCGAGTTGAACCAGAATGCCTATAACGAGAGCATCAAGTCGTTTGAGCAATACTTGAAACGCTACCCCAAGACCTCGCACAAGACCGAGGTGCAGGAGATACTGACCGAACTGTACAGCAGCACGAACAACTACAAGGATGCCATCAAGCTGCTGGAGCAGATTCCGAACCGCAATGCCAAACTGGAGCAGGCCTACCAGCGGGCGGTGCTCAACCGCGGTATCGAACTGTGCAACAGCGGCAACAAGAAAGAGGGCGTGGTGCTGTATGAGAAAGCCGTGAAGCTCAACGCCGCACCGAAGATTACGGCCGACGCCAACTTCCTGCTTGGCGAATCGCAGTACGATGCCGGCCAGTACGACATGGCACGCAAGTCGGTCAACAAGTTCCTGCTCTCCTCCTATTCAAAGACTTCGGTCTATGCCAACCAGGCCCGCTACACCTACGGCTACCTGCAGATGAAGCGCCACCAGTACGACGAGGCCGGCGAAACCTTTGCCGAGCTGTCGGGCCGCCTGTCGAAAGCCAGCGACAAGCAGGACATCCGTATGCGCAACGACGTATGGAACCGCCTGGGCGACTGCTACTATGTGCAGAGCCGCTTTGCCGATGCCATCACACAGTACGACAAGGTGATTGCCGCCAAAGGCAACGACGCCGACTACGCCACCTACCAGAAGGCGCTGTCATACGGTGCCCTGGGTCGCAACAGCGAGAAACTGACCTACCTGAACTATATATTCGAGAAGTTCGAGAATTCGCCGCTCAAATCGAAAGCCATGCTCGAGATAGCCAACACCTATATGGCTTGCGACAACAACGAGATGGCAATGACCTACTACAACAACTTCATCAAGCAGTATCCCAAGAGCGCCTATGTGAAGACCGCATTGCTCAACCAGGGTCTTATTTATTATAACACCGAACGCGACGCCGAAGCCTTGAAGGCGTTCGACCAGTTGCTGACCAAATATCCCGGAACCGACGAGGCACGCGACGCCCTGGGCACGGTGAAGAACATCTATGTGGCCCAGAACCGCGTGGACGACTACTTCACTTATGTGCAGCGCACCACCAAGGTGACCATCTCGACCGGCCAGCAGGATTCCACCACTTTCCTTGCCGCCGAAAGCCGCTATCAAGAAGGCCGCTACGAGGATGCTGTCACGGCGTTGGAGAACTACCTGACCAAGTTCCCGTCGGGACTCTTCGCCCTGAAGGCCCATCACCTGGCCGCCGACGCCTGTTTCCGTCTGGGTCGCAACGCACAGGCACTGCCCCACTACGAGGCTGTGATTGCCGCCGGCAGCAACCAGTACAGCGAGCAGTCGCTGCTCAACGCCGCCAACATTGCCTACGGTCTGGGCGACTACCGCAAGGCGCTGCCGCTCTATCGTCGCCTATCGGCCGGTGCAGAAAGCGAAAACAGCCTGCTGCAAGGTCACTTGGGTGCCCTCCGCTGCGCCTATGCGCTGCACGAATACGACAATGCCGTTGGTGCTGGACACGCCCTGCTGGCCCAGGAGAAAGCCTCGCCCGAGATGCGCGAAGAGGCTTGGCTGACGATGGCTCGCTGCCACTTCGATGCCGGCCGTCGCGACAGTGCTTACGCCGCCTACGGCAACATAGCCACCTCGGCCAACGGAGAGTACAACGGCGAAGCCCGCTGCCGCCAGGCCGAAATCCTGCTGCTCGACAAGAAATACAACCGTGCCGAGAAGATTATCGAGGGTATCGTAGCCGACGCCTCGAGCGATTACTGGCTGGCCTACAGCTTCATCCTCTGGGCCGATATCTACTATGCCCGTGGCAACAACCTGCAAGCCAAACAGACGCTGCAGAGCATCATCGACAACTACGACGGCGAGGAGCTGGTCTCTGTGGCTCGCCAGAAACGCGACGCCATCGTCGCCGCCGAGCAGCCAACCAAACCCACCGAGGAAGAGGAGATGGTCATCGAGTTGTAAACAGGGTCTAAAAGTCAACGAGTCTAAATGGTCTAAAAGAAAGATAGAAATGAAAAATATAGAAAAGATATTGTTTGCAGTGGCATTGCTCTCAATGCTTCACTTCCCACTTGCCTCGCTTCAAGCCCAGGAGGGAAACACCTACAACGAGAGTGTAGTGGTGAAAGGATCGTACAAGCCTGTAATCGACGAAAGCCGAAAACTCACTTTTCCGGCCGTGGTTACCGACACCCTTGGCCGCATGGAGCACAGCTTCCAATACAGCATCAGCCCAGTGCGCCTCAAGGCCTTGTACGAACCCTCGCGCATCAAGGCCGCCCGCATTATCGGAGAACCAGCCACCCGTCTCTACAACAACTATTTCCGTATCGGTTTTGGTAACTATTGGAGCCCTCTGGCCGACCTCTATTGGAGCTCGACCCGCGATCAGAAGAAAACCTACGGCATCCGCATCAACCACCGTTCTTCGTGGGGCTCAATTAGCAGCGACAACCCCGCCGAAAACTACGGCAAAAACCACTTCGGCCGCACCGGCGTGGTGCTCTTTGGCAAATATATCATCGGCGACCTACTGCAACTCTCGTCAGACCTCGACTACGAGCACGACCACAACCTCTACTACGGCTTCACCGACTCTATCCTCACCGCCCGTTCAGGCGGACTGACACGCGACGATATCAGCATCAACGACTACCGTATCGGCTACAACCTTGCCTCGTGGAACATCGGCCTGCGCAATATGCAGCTCGATGCCAACAAACTCGGCTATTCGGCCAATCTTCACCTTTCCGACCTATGGGCAACCTATGGACAAAATCAGTTTGCCCTCAACCTCAGCGGCGACATACATTACGGATTCAATATCAAAAACCAGTACAAAGGAGTCGCCTTCCTACATGCCGAATGGGAAAGCTACTCTCACAGCGTGAAACCCAACTTCACCGCTGACCTGCCCATGGGATACAATGGCGTTGCCGTTTGGGACACCGTCCGCGGGTGGGGCAATATCATCAAGGTCAACCCCTATGCCGACTTCATGCTCGGCGGACTGCAGTTCCATGCCGGTGTGCTCGGCGCATGGGATGCTTTCACCGACCACGATTCCTCTAAAATCCTCATCTTCCCCGACGTGACCGTCAGCAAGAAATTCTTCAACGAAGCCATCGTGGTCAGCCTCGGTGCTACCGGCAATGTCGACGCCAACAACTGGAACACCCTCCGTCTCATCAACCCCTACATCGCCCCCGGTGCCGAGCAGCGTGCCACCAGCCACTACGATTTCGCAGCCCACATGCGCTGGAGTCTCAGCAAGAAACTTGAAGCCAACTTCGATGTGTCGTACTCACTGCTTAAAAACGACCTTACCTTCTGCATCGACTCCAACTTCATCTACTCCAACGTCTACAAGCCTCACTATTTCGACAACAACCGTCTCACCGTTGGTGGCGACATCGCTTTCGTCAACGACGAGATGCTCACACTCCGCGCCGGTGGACACTATTACCACTACAGCCTTCCCGACGACGACACCCTCCTGCTCTACCGCCCTGATTGGGATGCACTTCTCGCAGCCGACCTCAACTATCACGACAAGTGGTTCTTCCACCTCGAGGGGCGCCTGATGGGCAGCGTCAATGCCGACGGCGGCGAACAGCTACCCCTGCGCTACGGCATCAACGCCGAGGTCGAATACCGCCACAACCGCGCCCTCTCCTTCTTCCTCAAAATGGACAACCTCGCCTTCCAGCGCTACTACTACTGGGCCAACTATCCCTCGCAACGCGGCCTCTTCATTGTCGGCTTAACTTATACCATCCCCCACAAATGACCTATCAAGAGACTCTCGACTTCATGTTCTCGCAGCTGCCGATGTATCATCGCATCGGCGCTGCCGCTTATAAGGCCGACATACAACCCACCATCGACATGATGGCGGCTCTCGGCAACCCCGAACACAAATTCCGCAGCATCCATGTGGCAGGCACCAACGGCAAAGGCTCCGTCAGCCACTTCCTCGCCTCCATCCTGCAAGAAGCGGGCTACAAAGTGGGGCTCTACACCTCGCCTCACCTCGTCGACTTCCGCGAACGTATACGCATCAACGGCGAAATGATACCTCAGGACGAAGTGGTCAACT
This sequence comes from Bacteroidales bacterium, assembly GCA_017448185.1. Taxonomy (GTDB): domain Bacteria; phylum Bacteroidota; class Bacteroidia; order Bacteroidales; family P3; genus Colimorpha. Next base: position 40,803 of record JAFSLX010000058.1, on the reverse strand, counting down.
TTGTAGCCACCCACTACCAACTACTCACTACCCATTCACTATCCTTCTTCGAAATGACCGTCGGCCTCGCATTCGACTACTTTGCCCGTCAGCAGGTCGACATCGCTGTCATCGAAGTTGGCATGGGCGGCCGCCTCGACTCCACCAACGTCATTAAACCAAAACTTTCAATCATCACCAATATCGGACTCGACCACACGCAGTTCCTCGGCGATACACTTGAGAAAATTGCCGCCGAAAAAGCAGGCATCATCAAAGACAATGTGCCCGTCGTCATCGGCGAAACACAACCCGAGACCGCTCCCCTCTTCCTGCGTACCGCCGCCGAGCACCACGCCCCTATCTCCTTCGCCGACCAGCATTATCATATCGACCGTATCGAAGACTACACCACCGAACTCACCGGCGAATACCAGAAGAAAAACATCGCCACCGTTCTCGAAGCTGTCGACGTGCTGCGCAGCAACTCCGAATTCCGAATTCAAAATCCAGAATTGCAGCGGGGCATTGCCCGTGTTGTAACCAACACCCACCTGCACGGCCGTTGGCAAACCATCGGCACCGCACCCCTGACCATCTGCGAAACCGCCCACAACGAACCCGGCATCCGCGCCATGATGGACAAGCTGAAAAACATGTCGTTCTCCCACCTGCACCTCGTCTACGGCTGCGTCAACGACAAAGACTTCTCCCATATCCTACAACTCCTCACCTCTCAATTCTCCTATTACAACTTTCATTATTCATTTTACTTCACACAACCGTCCGTTCCCCGTCGCCTACCCGTAGCCGACCTGCAAGCCGCTGCTCGCCGACTCGGAATCGAAGGCCCGGCCTACGAAAACGTCGGCGACGCCATCCGTGCCGCCCGTACCGCCGCTGCCCCCGACGACTTCGTCCTCGTCACCGGTTCCATCTTCCTTATTGCCGATGCTTTGGGCGACTCACAAAAATAGATCATACCTGCAATTTCACTTTTTTTCAACTTTCTATCCTTCAATTCAATTTTTATTCGTACCTTTGCAGCGTTTATTGATTATTAACTTAAATTAAAATAGTATGACTCAAACAGGTATCAAAACTCTGAGAGACAGTGCCGCCATGCGCTGGATCGCTCTTCTGCTGCTGGCTTTGGCCATGTTCTGCAGCTATGTGTTTATGGACATTTTGTCCCCCATCAAGGACTTGATGCAAGAAACCCGCGGCTGGGACAGTGCCTCCTTCGGCCGTATGCAGGGTGCCGAAGTCTTCCTCAATGTCTACGTCTTCTTCCTCATCTTTGCAGGTATCATCCTCGACAAAATGGGCGTCCGTTTCACCGCTGTCCTTTCGGGCGCCGTCATGCTCGTCGGCGGCTTGATCAAATTCTACGCCGTCAGCGATGCCTTTGTCGGCACCAGCCTCGAACAGTGGTTCACCAACAACCTCAACTGGAACGGTGAACTGCCCGTCATCGGCGCCATCCTCCCCTTCTGCGACGGTATGCCCGCTTCCGCCAAACTCGCCGCCTGCGGCTTCATGCTCTTCGGTTGCGGATGTGAGATGGCCGGTATCACCGTCAGCCGCGGAATCGTCAAATGGTTCAAAGGCCGCGAGACCGCTCTCGCCATGGGCTCCGAAATGGCCCTCGCCCGCCTCGGTGTCGCCACCTGCATGATCTTCAGCCCCTACTTCGCCAAGCTCGGTGGTGAAATCCATGTCGACAACGCCGTCAAATTCGGTGTCGTCCTCCTCTGCATCGCCCTCATCATGTTCATCACCTACTTCTTCATGGACAAAAAACTCGACAGCCAGACCGGCGAGGCCGAGGAAAAGGACGACCCCTTCAAAATCAGCGACCTCGGCAAAATCTTCACCAGCCTTGGTTTCTGGCTCGTCGCTCTGCTCTGCGTGCTCTACTACAGCGCCATATTCCCCTTCCAGAAATATGCCGTCAACATGCTCCAATGCAACCTCACCCTCAATCCCGCCCAGGAAGGCACCTTCTGGGCCGGTAGCTCCGTTACCATCGTACAGTACATCATCATGCTCCTCGTCGCCGTCTGCGCCTTCGCCAGCAACTTCTCCAAAAAGAAAGGCATCAAAGTCGGCCTCATGGTCCTCGCCGCCTGCGCCCTCATCGTTTACTGCTACATGGGCTACATGCGTGGCACCGCCGAAACAATCTTCGCCGTCTTCCCCCTGCTCGCTGTCGCCATCACTCCTATTCTTGGTAACTATGTAGACCACAAAGGCAAAGCTGCCTCCATGCTCATGCTCGGCTCCATCCTCCTCGTCATCTGCCACCTCACCTTCGCCTTCGTCCTCCCCGCCTTCAAGGGTAACGCCGTCGGTGGCACCATCGTCGCCTACGTCACCATCCTCGTCCTCGGCGCCTCCTTCTCCCTCGTCCCCGCCGCCCTCTGGCCCTCAGTGCCCAAGCTCGTCGACGAGAAAATCATCGGTTCTGCCTACGCCGCCATCTTCTGGATCCAGAACATCGGCCTCGGTCTCTTCCCCGCACTCATCGGCATCGTCCTCAACAACACCAACGAGCCCGGCAAAGCCGCCCACGAGCTCAACTACACCTGGGCCCTCGTCATGCTCGCCGCCCTCGGCATCGCCGCCCTGCTCATCTCCATCTACCTCAGGGTCGTCGACAAAAAGAAAGGCTACGGTCTCGAAGAACCCAACATCAAAGACTGATCCTAAACATACAACCTCAACATCCACGCGGGCCTGCACCATCAGCAGGCCCGCCTTGTAATCATGCAACAGATCACCATCGACACCCTGCAACTCCCCGCACTGTCGCCCTACGCCCGGCTCACCGAAGCCCAGCTCCGCAACCGCCTCAATCCCCAAAACGGACTCTTCATCTGCGAAAGCCTCAAAGTCATACGCGTCGCCCTCGCCGCCGGTTGCGTCCCCCTCTCCTTCCTGACCGAGGAAAAATTCATCGCCACCCAGGTGCAGCCACTCTTCCACCAGTTCCAACTCGACGTCCCCGTCTACACCGGACCTCGCCAACTGCTTGCCGACCTCACCGGCTACCAGCTCAGCCGCGGAATCCTCTGCTGCATGCATCGCCCTCCCCTGCCCTCCGCCGACCAACTCCTCTCCTCCCTCCGCTCCTCCCGTCCCACCTCCCGCCTCGCCGTCATCGACAGTGTCGTCAACTCCGAAAACACCGGCGCCATCTTCCGCGCCGCTGCAGCCCTCGGAATCGACGCCCTGCTCCTCACACCCACCTCCTGCGACCCGCTCAACCGCCGCGCCTGCCGCGTAAGCATGGGCACCGTCTTCCAACTCCCCTGGACCTACCTCGACAACTACCAGCAGCTCCGCAGCGCAGGCTTCACCACCGTCGCCCTCGCCCTCTCCGACCGCTCCCTCCCCATCAACCATCCTGCCCTCCAGCGCATTGCCCACCTCGCCATCATCTTGGGCAACGAAGGCGACGGACTGTCCGACAGCGTATTGCGTCAGTGCGACCATCTCGCCCGCATACCCATGCACCGCGGGGTCGACTCCCTCAACGTCGCCGCCGCCGCCGCTGTGGCCTTCTACCAGTTCTGCCGATAAAAAACGACTTCGCCGTCCGTTGGCCACCCGTTGCTCTGCCGTTGTTCAGCCGTTGTTCAGTCAAAAACCGAACATCCACTGAACAAATGCGAAACATCGGGAGAAGAAGAGAGGGTGGAAATATTATTTTGAGGTGTCAAAAATAGTTTGTATTTTTGCAATATGAAAGCAATGGAACTTTATGGCCTTTTCGAAAGGCAAGTAGCTGAATATCACAAGACGGACTCGGTGGATGCCGAGTTGACGAATCCTTACGCCGAGGGGACGATGGAGGCAGTGCTGTGGGAGAAGTCGTGGGTCGACACAGTGCAGTGGCACTTGGAGGACCTGGTGCGGCCGGATGATGTGGACCCAGTGTATGCGTTGCAGCTGAAGCGGCGCATCGACCGCTCGAACCAGCACCGGACAGACCTGGTGGAGCGCATAGACGATTATTTTATGAGCCAGTTTGCATCGGTGCAGGTGCAGCCGGACGCACCTATCAATACGGAGACGCCCGGGTGGGCAGTGGACCGGCTGTCGATACTGGCGCTGAAGATTTATCATTTCGCCATTGAGGCGAACCGTGGGGACGAAGCCCACCGGCAGAAGTGCCAGGCGAAGCTTGATACGCTGCTGGTACAGCGAGAGGACCTTACGTCGGCGATCGACGCGCTGCTGGCTGACCTGGCAGCGGGGCGGCGACGGATGCGCCTTTACAGGCAGATGAAGATGTATAATGACCCGTCGTTGAACCCGATGCTGTACAAGAAGTGAGGAAGGTGCTGGTGATAAGGCTGTCGGCCCTGGGCGACGTGGCCATTTTGGCACCGGTACTGAGGGCGCGGGCGGCGGCGAACCCTGAGGTTAGGTTCACAGTGGCGGCACCGCCAATGCTGGAACCGCTGTTCAAGGGAATTCCGAATGTGCGTTTTCTCGGTCTGAAGAAGAAGCAGAGCTCGTGGAGGATATACAAGGCGCTGAAGGCTGTTGGGGCGGACACGGTGGCGGACCTGCATGTGGTGAACCGCGTGGGACGCGCATTGTTCCTGCTGCGCATGGATGCGTTGCTGAGGTTTGATTTCGGTTTGAAGGTTTACCGGCTGAAGAAGGGTCGTTTTTCGCGTATGATGATGTTGCGCCATTGGCGGAAGGAGCCGCGCAGGCCGCAATGGAAGCGATACAACGATGTGTTTGGCCGTTTTTTGGAGGATGGAGCGACAGTGCAGGGAGCAGAGCTCTATGAGGCGAAGGAAGGGTGTGTGGGAGTGGCGCCGTTTTCGCAGCATGAGGGGAAGGTGTGGCCGTGGGAGAATGTGGAGCGGCTGGTAAGAATGCTGTGCGAGGCGGGCTATAAGGTACTGCTGTTCGGGAGCAAGGAGGAGGCTGGACAGCTTGAGGAGCTGGCAGTGAGCGTGGAGGGGGCCGAATCGGTGGCGGGGAGGCTTACTTTCAGCGAGGAACTGGAGTGCATGAAGAGCCTTTCGCTGATGGTGAGTATGGACAGCGCGAATATGCATTTCGCCTCGGCGGTGGGGACACCGGTGGTTTCGATATGGGGTGCAACGCATCCGGATTTCGGTTTTTACGGCTACGGACAGGAGCGCGGGAACGCCCTTTGCGCCGACCTACCCTGTCAGCCCTGCTCAGCTTACGGGCAGAAGGCTTGCCGATACAGCGACTACCGCTGCATGAGGGCTATCACGCCGGAGATGGTGATGGAACGCATACGCACATTGATATAGGACCGTTTATGAGCAAAACTATACGACTTTCGACCCTTGCCGATATCGACACCATCATGTCGATGCTGGACAATTCGCGTTCTATCATGCGGCAGAACGGCAATGATAGGCAATGGGTTGGATACCCGACGCGAGAGGATGTGGAGACGGACGTGGAGCGAGGGGTCTCGCATGTGGTGATGGAGAATGAGCATCTGGTGGGAACGGTGGCGCTGGTGCCGGGTGTGGAGCCCACCTATGGCGTGATTGAACATGGGCGATGGATTGAGCCCGAGCGAGCGTACAGTACGGTTCACCGCTTGGCGAAAGCCAAAGGGGCAAAGGGAATCGCGCAGTTTGTGCTGGACTATTCGGCATCGCTGTATGACTATCTGCGAGCCGACACGCATGCCGACAATTATATTGTGTGTTCGCTGTTTGAGGGCTATGGATTTGTCTATTCTGGCATTGTGTATATGGACGACGGGAGTCCGCGGCGTGCCTACGAATGGTGGCGATACGACGAGGTGCCAGCGGAGCTGAAGGCTTATATCGGAAAGGAAGTTCTGCCCCGATACGGGGGGTTCGACAGGGCCCACGATGCGCAGCATGCCCGACGGGTGATGGCCCGAGCTATGGCGCTGGGACGGCGATATGGTGCCGACCCGCGGATGGTGTATACGGCTGCAGCGATGCACGATATAGGCTTGGCCGAGGGGCGCGAAGGGCACCACCTGGCCTCGGGGAGGATGATACGAGAGGACGGACGTCTGCAGGAATGGTTCACAAAGGCCGAAGTGGAAGTGATAGCGCAAGCGGCGGAGGACCACCGGGCATCGGCCAGCAAGGCGCCACGAAGTTTGGTGGGTTGCATTGTGGCCGAAGCCGACCGCGATGTGGAGCCCGAAACGATTGTGAGGCGCACTGTGGAGTACGGATTGAGCCATTATCCGACATTGGACCGCGAGGGCCATTGGCGGCGGACCCTTGAGCACCTGCACGAGAAGTATTCGGAGCGGGGATATATCAAGTTGTGGCTGGACGATTCGCCCAACAGAGAGCCGCTGGAAGAGCTGCGCGAATTGATTCGCGATGAGAGACACCTGAGAGAAATGTTTGAAATTTTTATGCGATGAATATTGTCCTGATAATTGTTGCCTTTATCCTGCTCGGCATCGGCATTGTCGGTTCAGTCGCCCCGGGACTGCCGGGTCCGCCCATCAGCTGGGTGGGTCTGTTGCTGGCCAAACTTTCCACGTTTGTTCCAGTCAGTTCAACCGTACTGGTAGTGACGGCAGTGGCAGCCGGGATAATCACGGTGCTCGACTATGTGGTGCCGTCGGCAAGCACGAAGCGTTTCGGAGGGTCGAAAGCGGGTATCTGGGGCTGCAATATCGGACTGGTGATTTCCATATTCGGCCTCCCCTTCGGGCCCCAGGGGCTGTTGGGAGTGGTGTTCTGGCCCTTCATCGGCGCCTTTGTGGGCGAATACCTCAACAAGCACGACCTGCAGCCTGCCCTCAAAGCCGCGTGGGGAGCTTTCATCGGCTTCCTTTCGGGCACGTTGATGAAGTTGGTCTACTGTATAGCCTTGATGGTGGTGGTAGTAATCAAGTTTTTTTAGGCACCGGCCAGCTGCATCAGCGAATGCACCGGCGCAACGCCTTCCAGTATCTTTCGGCCTCCCAAATCGGGCAACTCAACCAAGAATATAAATTCCTTGATGCGGATACGACGTCCGTCAATCACCTGCTGCTGCAGCGAGTCCACAATGCCCTTCACCGTGCCACCGGTTGCCAGCAGGTCGTCCAGTATTGTAATGTCGATATAATCACCATTGGGCTGAGCGGCAGCAAAATCGCTGCGACGGTAAAACAGTTCGTCCCCGCCATATTCCTTCATAATCTCGACCTTCACCAAGTCACCTTCGGCATGTGGCAGCTTACCCTTCTTGCGGAACGGGATGATAGTTTGCACCGCTCCTTCAGCCGAAAGCAACGGAGCTGCAAACAAGAAACCACGAGCCTCAACAGTCGCCACATTGGGAGCAGTGCAAAGCCTACCTATCTCCGCTATTGCATCGGCAAAAGCCCGCTTGTCCTGCAGAAACGGCAACACATCGATAAAATCTATCCCCTCCTTCGGGAAATCCGGATAATGTTTAATAACCTCTTCAAACATATTTAATTCTTTATTGAGCAAACAACTCTTCGACTTCACAACGCCCACACAATCAGCCCACCACCGATGATGAGACCCGTGACAAGCAAATCTATCAGGCAATAGCCCATAATATCCTTCGCGCTGAGACGTGCTATTGCCAACGCCGGCAATGCCCAGAATGGCTGTATCAGGTTCGTCCATGCATCGCCCCAGGCTATTGCGGTGCCCGTCAATCCCGGGTCAACTCCCAGATCCGCTCCGGCGGTGAACATAATCGGCGCCTGTATGGCCCAGTGCCCTCCCCCCGACGGCACAAACAGATTCAGTATAGCCGCACAGAGGAAAGTCAGCAGCGGATAAGTCACCGGGGTCGAAACATCGATACACGCATCGCTGATCACCGTCCCCAGACAAATGCCGCTCGCACCCACTCCGGTAATGATACCCATAATACCTGCATAAAACGGAAACTGCAGAATAATACCCGACGCCCCCGATGCCGCCTTGCCGAATGCTCGCACGTATGCCAGCGGCGTGCGGTGCAACATCAGTCCAAGCGTGAGGAAAATAAGGATAACCGTGTTCAAATCAAGCGAACCGCCACGAAACCCCAGATGCACCACCAGATACACAGCAAACATCAACGCTATCATCCACGCCAGCACCCGGCTGTGTTCCATTCGTTGCGCCGGTGTCGGCTCGTCAGGCCGCACTGGCACATCGTCGCTCTCGTTCAGCAGCGACGGGTCCACCACCACAGCATCCCGCTTCGGATGCATCAACGTGTTAGCCACCGTGATACCCACAATCACCAGCACCACCATCACCACATTGTGCGGATCCAGAATCGTCTCGCTCACCGGCACCGGCGCACTCAGCGCTCCGTTCGTAGCCCTCGTCAGCGCATCGCCCGGCGTAGCCATCGTCAACGGAATCGACCCCGACAGCCCCGCGTGCCACACCACAAAACCACTATACGCCGACGCAATCAGCAGCCGGTAGTCCACCCCCTGCATCTGGCGCGCTATCTCCTTCGCAAAAATCACTCCCACAATCAAGCCGAAACCCCAGTTCAGCCAACAGGCCAGCGCCGACACAACCGTCACCAGCGCAATCGCACCTCCCGGACTCTTCGGCACTCCGGCCAACGCACCGATACCCCGCTTCACCGCCGGTGCCGCCGCCAGCGCCGAACCGCACACCAACACCAACGCCATCTGCATCGCAAACGCCAGCAAGTTCCACACGCCACCTCCCCAGTGCTCCACCACCTCAATGGGAGTCTGGTGACACACAGGCAACGCTATCACGCCCGCCACAAACGTCAGCAAAATCGCAAACACAAACGGCTCAGGCAACCACCGTTGCACCAGTCGCACACAGAACTTAATCATTGCCCAAAATTCATCACCCAGCGTATCAGCGCCGGAATATCCGTATTCTCATGTATTCCCGAAAAAAGCTGCGCCCCCGGCCCATAGGCAAACACAGGCACCATCACACCCGTATGGCTCCCCCACAGGAAACGCACATCGTTCTCACCCTTCTCAATATTCCCGCTCGGCAGCGTCACCCCACCCGTCTCATGGTCAGCCGTAACAACCACCAGCGTATTCCCGTCGCGCACAGCAAAATCCAACACCGTATGCAACACCTGCTCGAAATCCGCCATCTCAGCACGCAGCCAGGCAGTGTCATTATCGTGGCAGGCCCAGTCAATCTGCGAACCCTCAATCAGCAACGCAAATCCCTTCTCATTGCGGGCCAGCATCGACAGCGCCTTCTTCGTACCCTGGTTCAGCATATCGCCGCGGGCCGGAGCCTTCAGCGGGTCGCCCTCATAAAGCAGCGCCACCATCCGCTCCCCGCCATAGCGGTTCATACTGTCCAGCGTCGTCACCACAGCATAGCCGCGCTTCGCCAGCGTATCCAACGGCGCCTTCCCGTCCTTCCGGTTCTCCGGCAGAAAACTGTTCCGTCCGCCACCAATCATCACACTGTGCCCACACTGAGCCATCTGCAGACTCAGCGTGTCGAACATCTTGCGATAAGGCACATGACCGTACGACGACGCCGGCGTCGCATCAAGCACACTGCTCGTCACCACAAAACCCGTCGACATACCCGCCTTCACAGCATCGTCGAAAATCGTCGCATACCGCGTCGAATCGGGGCCCCAGTTCACATGCTTGTTCTCCACCTTCTTACCCGTCGTCAGCGCAGTGCCGCCAGCCGCCGAATCAGTCCGGTAACTGTTGCGCGAATAAGTGCGCGAAAAACCACTGTACGGAAAACGCAGGAAAGCCGACCTCCCCCCCTGCGCCACCACCGACGAATAAACCTGCGCCACCCCCATACCGTCGCCCACAACCAAAATCACATTCGTCGGAATCGGTATTTCCTCTGCCAGCTTCTCTTGTGCCGCATTCTCCTCAAACAAATATGCCGCCTCAACCAGCGACTCGCACCCCTCCAGCATCATCGTAACTGTCAGTAACAGGGGCAAAAACAAAAACTTTAGTTTCATATCCTTTTCATTTGTTCAAACTGCAAATTTACAAAAAGAATCTCAAACAAAACGAAAAAAACTAACAAAATCGCTAACCGAATATATCCGAATATAACCGAAAACTCAAAAGGGAATGGCGAATTAGGCGATTGTTATGGGGGTTCGCGCTTTTTCTTATTGACGTTGATTGGGGTGCTGTGGGGGAAGGCTTCGGTGTAGGCGCGGTCGAGGGCGTGGAGGTCGACTTTCCTCAAGCCGATGCCGAGCTTGACGGCCACCAAGGCGCGGAGGAACTCGCGGCTTGTGCGCGGGTGCAGCGAAGGGGCGGGAATCTCGTCCAAGCCGTACAGTTGCCTGCCGTCGACGACGGTGTTGAAGCAGACCTCCCAGATGAAGTCGTCCGTAGCCTCGTTGCCGAACCACGACAGCAGCACGCGGCGTATGCAGAAACGGCGGTATTGCATCCCGAAGAGCTGCCTCGTGCGCTCCAGCTGTTGCCAGAGCACCACGAAGCATTCATAGTTGTTCTCGATTTCTATCATGTTGCACTTCTTTTATCAAGAATTAGATAATTTGAGAGTTTTGAAACCTGAAACAAACCATTAAACTCTTGACCCTTTGAATTTCTTCAGGTAAGCCTCGGTCTTGCAGTACCTCCCCGTCACTTCTTCGTAGGCGATATGGCCGCGGGTTGCCCAGGTGCGCAGCGTGCTGTCGCCATCGCCACCCTTTCCCTGACTCTGCCGCATCTGGCGGTACTGCTCACGGGTGAACTCGTCGGGTAAAAGCTCCAAGAGGTTGCGAGGTCCCGACTGCCGCTGTATCTCCACTTCCTCGCGCAGCTCCTGCTCCAGCTGCTGGCCGAAGTAGAGCATCTTGCACCACAGGTTGTACTGCTGGCTCCAGCGCACAAACTCGGCAATCTCCTTCGTCCACTTGTAGCCCTGCGCCACATACAGCACCATCCCCTTGAGCCAGGCGATGACGTTGGCGCGGTAGCTCAGTACGCGGTAGGCCTCCGAGTCGTAAAGCCCCGCGGCCTCCTTGTTCTCCTGCTTCATCTCGAACGACAGCCGTTGTGCCTGCGGACACTCAATCAATCCGCTGGCGGCCTCCAGCCGGTCGAGGTAGGGCTTCAGCTCCTGCGCGAAGGTGTGGTCGTAGATGCCCAGAATGGGTGCCTCGTCGTTGTCGTCGTTGCGGATGATGGTGGCCACATCGAGGCGGCTCACTGTGCCGTCGTTGACCATCTTGCTGAAGAACTTGCGGGCGTTGGGCGGTGTTGTCGAGGCGTTGAAATTCCAGCGCAGGGGTGCGATGCCCGAAACGCTGTCGGCACCCACGCGCTCCTGTCCGGCAAAAGCGTTGTCGAAGGCCTTGCGAATCAGCAGCCCCACCTCGTCGGTCGTCCCTTTCGAGGTTACCTTCTTCAGGGCATCGATCTCGTCGACGATGGTGAAGAGGAAACGCTGGCCGTTGTTGTGGGCATCGACAATGCGCTGGTTGAAGACGGCATCCGTCAGGTTGTCAATCAGCATCTGGATGCAGATGTCCGTGGGGCGCGGGTCTTTCTTCTGCTTGGCGCCCGGGTTCTTCTGCTTCCACTCCGCCTCACGCTGGCGGTTGGGGATGTCACGTTGGCGTATGTCCTCCATGATGTATTCGATGGGTTTCTTAATCGTGCCCTTGCCTATCGACTGTCGTCCGATGAGCACATTCATGAAGGTGGCCTCGTGGTCGACGTTGTCCCAGTAGCGGAAGTGAACGCCGTGCAGGTGCGCCGCCAGTGCGGGAAACACCGCCGCCGCCACCGCGGGCTTGTAGAACCACGGCACATTCTTGGTCAGCAGCTTCACCAGCGGCGGCAACTTCTTGGGCATCTCGGGCGGTGTGGTCAGCGTCCCGCCGCAGGCCTTCACGCCTGCCGTCGAGCGCAGTGCCAGCAGCACCTGCTTCAGTCGGTAGGGCATCCCCTCGCTCTTGGCCGCGAGGGCGTTCTGAATCTTCTGGCGTTTCTCCTCCAGCGGGAAGCCGTCGTAGCAGGGTATCACCTGGTCGAGCCACTCGGCGTTGCGTCCGCAGATATGCCGCAGGTCGCACGCCACCTGGTAGGTCAGCGTATCGCGGTCGCCCTCCGTCGGCTCCTTGCCGTCGTTGAACAGCTCCCAGTACTTGTGCAGGATATCGGTGTAGGCGAAACCCTTATATGAGAGTGGGTAGTGGGTAGTGGATAGTGGGTAGTCGGTAGTGGGTAGCTCATTGGCTTGGCCGACAAGTCTCGTCGACTTGTCCGCTTTTGAACTGTAGCACTGTAGCGGTGTAGCACTCGTTTCTTCCGCATTTACTTCTTCCAACTCAAACAGCCTGTCATCGAGGAACAGCAGTTCTTCTGCGTCGTCGGTGGTGGTGAAGAACACCCGTGTGATGTCTTTTGCGCCAGCGTCGAACTCTACGCCCAGCAGGTCGCTTGCCCATTGTAGGTTCTCCTCTTGAGACAGTCCTTGGCGACGGCGGAACACCAGATGATATCCATGGCCGCGGGCGCTGCGCTCCAGCATCAACAGCCCCAGCTCCTCTTTTTTTTCGAGGATGCGTTCTCTCAATTGCTGTAGTTCTTCGTCGGCGATGTGGTCGATGTCCATCCCTACGCTGGTGCTCATCCTTGTGCTCCCTTTCAGGCGACCGTCCTCGCCCGGCAGGCAGCTGTAATTCATCTGCAGCAGGTGTACCTTCTGCTTCTCGTCACCCTCGCGTACAGCCTTAAGTGTGGCCTTCTGCTTCTTGCTTCCGCGCAGTTTCAGGTAGCTCTCGCGCGACTCCACCGGGCGCATCATTTTCGCCCCGTCCTTATAATATATTACATGTACACTCATTTCTGTAAAGGTTAATGGTTAAAGGTTAATGGGTCCATTTGGTTTCGGAGCGGCGGGTTTTGACGAAGGCCTGCTGTTCCTCCTGTTCGTCGTGGAGCATGGCCACGATGAGCGACTTGCCGAGGCGTTTTGGGAAGCGCAGCTGGAAGATGACGCTCTCCTGCGTCTCCTTCACCTCGCCGTGGGCGGTGCGGAAGAGGGTGTTGTAGCGGTGGCCGCTGTCGGTGGCGTAGGCGCGGAAATGGCTGGTGCCGTCGTCGTGGGTCACCATGCGTCCTTTCTGGCTGGCGCGGTCGCCGTGCGCCACGAGATGGGGATTCTCCTCGAAGGCGCAGGGGTAGATGTTGATGTTGCCGTTCTCGTTGAAGACCGTCTGGGTCTCGATGTGGATGTTGTCGATGAAGACTTTCTGTTTTTTACTCATTGTTTTTGAGTTTTTGGTGAGAGAAGCTTTGAGAAAGGGCCCTACACCTTGCGGTGCTCAATTGATTCCCTCGACCTCAACTCATGATTAATAATAAGGTTAATTACTATGGGTTTCTTGCTGAAATCCGATGCAAAAGTACCATGCGATTATGCGACTGAAATATTTGTAAAACCGAAAAAAAATCAATCGCAGACAAAACCGCCGTAACTCCCAGCAATCATCGGCAGAAAATTTTTCAAAAAAAAATTGCGACTGAAAGCCGAAGTTTCCAGTCGCACGATTCAGTCGCAAATGCCAATAGACAGTTAATCTTTCCCTTCCACATATTCCTTCACCCAAAGGGCGTAGGGCTGCTTCTTGCCCCGGGTCATATAGTCGCTGAAAGTCTTGTAGGGGTCTTTCTTGTTCTCCTTATTCACAATGATACCCACGGCTCTGGCGATACGGCCGTAGCTGCCCTGCAGCACCCCGGCATCCTTCAGCAATCCCACCACATGCCCTTTAATCTGGGGCTTCCTCTCGCGCTTGCCCTGCACCGCCCAATCGCGGGCAATCTGCTCTCCGTATTCCGAATCCATTAGCGCCTCGACGAAGGCATCCGTCCACGCCTCATCGTAGTGCTCCGAAGTCCGCAACTCGGCGAACCACGGCTGCTTCAGGAGTCGCTGCAAGCTGTTGGTTGGGGCAAAGTAATTTAATTCTTCTTTAAGTACCTCTGGGTTAAGATTGACCTTTGAATTCATTGTCAATTTCTGTTGTTTTCTTGCATACGCCTCCACGAGGGCAATGCCGGAGAGGAATGGGTCGAGATACTTGCGCGGGATGCGGGCATAGTAAAGGATTCTCACAAACTCCTTGGGGTCAGTATGGAACAGATGATAGAGGTGGTGCGGGAAATTCTCTACCTGTTGGCGTATGTCATCGAAGGCAGTATTGGGCAGTGTATTCAAATAGTGCTGTGCCGTCTCCGCCGAAGGGAGATGTATGGTAACCAACTCGCTAAGCCGTTCGATGTAGTATTCGTAAGAGACGTTGCGACCCAATTCTCCCCCTATCTGAGAGCTGACATCGGTCAGTATATCCTCGAAGTATTTGTCCACAATAGCGCCCGGCATATGCCAACGGTCATACAGATAATCCAGATAGCGCAATATATCCCACCGGTCACGCTGACCTTCCAGAGAGATGTCGTATTGGCTGCTCTCTTTATATTGTTCCAGTTTGGGAGACAACTCTTCCTGGGTTGTGGAGCCATAGCCACCAAAAAGACCCACAACGAACTCCTTCATTTGGATGATGCAGGCTTTTGCATCATCCTGGAGCCGACTGTGCACCAGAAAACGCTTGATGGCATCATGCTTCCACGAGCCGTATTGTTCTTTCTTCTGTCTGTCAACCTCTTTGCGATAATCGCGAATGTCGTCCAGCGTGACTATTCCGGGTACCGACAAATCCAACAAGTGGTCGCCCGTGTTGCCAAAGAAAAAGTGACCTGTTAAATGGTCGGAATCATCCTTCCTTGCGAGGATTTGGTACTTCTCCAGGTCGTATACTGACACATAGCCAATCTTCTTATTTCCCGAGCGACATACCACCGATGCTTGATCGTATTGGTTGGCCTCTTCGGGCAAAAGTATCACATTCTGCATTTTTTGAGCAGCATCACGGATGAAATCATCCGCCTTGTCTTTAAAATCGCAATGGCGAATTCCCGTGATGTGGAACTTGGTACTATCACGTCTACTTATCAGGTCATTAATCTCTATCTTGTATACATCCTCTATTTTCATGATTTGCAAAGGTACGAATAATTCACGGCTTGTGAAAGTGAAGTTATAAACATGCCTTTGTTGGCAGTCAAACTTCCTTTTACAAACTAAAATATAAAGTCTGTTGAAAACATTTTTTGGTTGTATTATATAACATTTCGCGCCCGCGAATCAAATAAAAACCGCTGATTCAGAAATTATGTGTATCTTTGCAGTTTGAAAAACTGCAGTTGATTATATAACGAAAAACGACATAAAGACAGAAATATAGAATAACGATATAATCCGATGTACACACCTCCTTTCACCATAACAGACGAAATCATGACGCTTGTTGCAGATATTGCCGAGCGCATGGGGCATCTGACCGCTTCTGTCGACCAGTTGCCCGCGCCCCACCTACGCAAGGAGAACCGCATCAAGACCATCCAGTCGTCGCTTGCCATCGAGAACAATTCGCTCTCCATCGACCAAGTGACGGCAATACTTGAGGGCAAGCGGGTGCTCGGCGCACCCAACGAAATCAAGGAGGTGAAAAATGCCATCGACGCATACGAGCTGCTGCTCGAACTGAACCCCTATAAACCAGCTGACCTTCTGAAGGCACACAAGCTGATGATGGCCGACCTTGTGCGCGAGAGCGGACGCTTCCGCTCGGGAGGCGTGGGGGTGTTCGACGGCAAGAAGTGCATCCATCTTGCTCCACCCGCCGACCGTGTGCCCGCGCTGATGGCCGACCTCTTCGAATGGGTAAAGAAGACCAAGGTGCATCCTCTCGTCAGCTCGTGCGTGTTCCACTACGAGTTCGAATTCATCCATCCTTTTGCCGACGGCAACGGACGCATGGGACGCATGTGGCAGACGCTGCTGCTGATGCAATGGAACCCGATTTTTGCGTGGATTCCAGTGGAGACAATCGTCAAGGAACACCAGCAAGAGTATTATGCCGCCATAGCACAGAGCGACAGTACGGCCGACAGTACGCCCTTCATCTCTTTTATGCTGCGCTGCCTGAAGCGTGCCGCCTTCGAGATGCAGGAGAGTAACCAGAAAAGTAACCAGAAAAGTGACCAGAAAATACTCGCTGCCATGCAACGAGATCATTCAGTTACCATTAAGGGGCTGCAGGACATTACGGGGCTTTCGGAAAGTGGTGTAAAGAAAGTCATCCGTAGGCTTCGAGCCGACGGCCATGTCAGGCGTGTCGGTGGAGCCAAAGGCGGCCATTGGGAGATAATTCAAAGATAATTCGTATCTTTGCAGTCATAAATAATAACGAAAAGATAACATATTGAAGGAATAGAATATAACGTAAATACATAATTTAGAAGCGTTTTTGCTTTTCTTTGTGGGACGGAAATCGGCAAATTTCTAAACTATCTGCAAAAGAAAGGGAAACGCTCACGGTATCCGTGAGCTTTCTTGTTGCAGATATGGTTTTGCCGAACCTCCGTCCTAAACAACCAAGTTTCACGGATTTCTTTATGTGATGCTTTCGAAAGGCGAAACGCCATATACCGAAAGCATTATGGCAAGAATCTACGATAATATTGATATCAAATTTACAGAGGGACTTCAAGGCATTATCACCAATTTGGGAGTGCGCCGTGTGGATTTCTGTGTGGGGTATTTCAATCTGCGTGGGTGGAACATTGTGGTAGATCAGATTGACACACTCGAGGGCGACTATGTCTACGAGAACGATAAGCGTCTGTTCCGCAAATGCCGACTGCTTATCGGTATGCATCGGCCATCGGAAGAATTGGTTCGTCAACTCTATTCCCAGCAACTACCGCCTGATGCAAATTACGTTAGTCGGTGCAAACTGGAGATTGCGCGCGATTTCAAACGCCAACTTCAGTTAGGTCTCCCTACCAAACAAGACGAAATGACTCTCCGTCGTCTGTCGGCACAGATGAAAGATGGTAGAGTCTGCGTTAAACTTTATCTTCGTGAGCCTCTCCACGCAAAACTCTATCTTGCCCATCGTCCCGACGACAATTTCAATAAGATTCAGGCCATCATGGGCAGTAGCAACCTGACCTATGCAGGGCTGACCAAACAGGGAGAGCTCAATGCAGAATTTGGTGACAGCGACAGCGCAGAAAAACTATCCCGCTGGTTCGACGACCGTTGGGACGACAAATTCTGTCTGGATATCACGAAAGAGTTGATTGAAATAATCGACAATAGTTGGGCAGGAGATCAGGATATTCCGCCCTACTACATCTACTTGAAGACAGCTTATCATTTGAGTGAAGAGGCACGTTCCGGTATCAAGGAGTTCACCGTACCGCCAGAGTTCAAAAGTTCTTTGTTCGAGTTTCAGCAGACAGCCGTAAAGATTGCCGCCCGCCATCTGAACAATGAGAAACGCGGTGGCGCGATGATAGGCGATGTGGTCGGTTTGGGAAAGACTATTACCGCCTGTGCTATCGCCAAGATGTATGAGAACACCTTCGGTAGCAATACATTGATTATATGTCCGGCCAACCTACAAGATATGTGGGCCAAGTACCGCCGCGAGTACGACCTGAAGGCCGATATCATGTCGATGGCTAAACCTATCGACGTCGACAATGCCCGCTACTACCGCTTGATTATCGTCGACGAGAGCCACAACCTGCGTAACAGTCAGGGAGCACGTTACCGCAACATCAAAGACCTTATCAGCAAACAAGATTGTAAAGTACTGCTACTCACCGCTACTCCTTACAACAAGGACTATCGCGACTTGAGCAGCCAGTTGCGCCTGTTCGTGGGCGATGATGCCGACCTTGGTATTCGTCCTGAAGCCTATATCCGTCAGCTGGGTGGTGAACGCAAGTTTGCCGAGAAACACGAGGATTTCATCCGGAGCATCAAGGCCTTCGAGCGAAGCGAATGTCAGGAGGATTGGCAGGAACTGATGAAGCTTTTCTTGGTACGTCGCACACGCACTTTCATCAAGGAGAACTATGCGAAACTCGACCCCACAAATGGACGTCGCTACCTGGAGTTCAAGGATGGACATAAATCCTATTTTCCGGAGCGTATCCCCAAGGCCATCAAGTTCAAGACCGTGAAGGGTGATCAATACAGCCGCCTTTATTCCGATGAGATGCTCGAACTGATGGGCGACTTGAAACTTCCACGTTACGGCTTGATACACTATCTCGACGAGAAGAAATCATCCGAAGCCTCTCCGTTTGAGCAAACGCTAATTGAGAATCTTTCCCGTGCCGGTGAGCGCATGATGGGATTTTGCCGCAGTACATTCTTCAAACGTATCGACAGCAGCGGTTACTCATTTCTGCTTACCCTCTTCCGCCACATCCTCCGCAACGCGGTGTTTATCTATGCCATCGACAATAAACTAAAACTGCCCGTAGGCGACGAGAATACCTTCCCCGAGAACTTTATCGACGATGCCGACATCAACGACTTGCTAACGATGGGAGAGGAAACCGAGGAGTTGCTGATGCAAGTGCCTACCGATATGGACAGCTATATGCGGCTGGCGGTGAAATACTACGAGGGTTTGTCCAATAAGAATAACGTGCAGTGGATTGACTCAAAATACTTCAAACGCACCTTGAAGCAGCAGCTCAAGAAAGACTGTGAACAGTTGATAGGTATGATAAACCTCTGTGGTGAATGGAACCCGGCGACCGACCAGAAACTAAACGAACTGGAGACCCTGCTGAACACCACCCATCGCAATGAAAAGGTCATCGTCTTTACCCAGTATTCCGACACCGCCAACTATATCCATCATCAGCTCCGTCTGCGGGGAATGAAGCATATTGACAAAGCCACGGGCGGCTCGAAGAATCAGACAACCATCGTGGATCGTTTCTCTCCCATCAGCAATAAAGCTGATGTATCTGCCGATGATGAGTTGCGTGTGCTCATCGCCACAGATGTGCTCAGCGAGGGTCAGAACCTACAGGATGCCCACGTCATCGTGAACTATGACCTTCCCTGGGCTATTATCCGTCTTATCCAGCGTGCCGGTCGTGTCGACCGTATTGACCAAAGTTCCGAACAGATATTCTGCTATTCCTTCTTCCCAGCCGACAAAGTGGAGGAGATTATCCGTTTGCGTACCCGCCTCAATGCCCGTATCAACCAAAATGCCGACATTGTGGGCAGCGACGAGATATTCTTCGAGGGCAACGAGAAGAACCTACGCGATATGTACAATGAGAAGAGCGGCAGTTTGGACGACGATGAGGATGATGCCGATGTCGACCTCGGTTCGCAGGCCTTCCAGATTTGGAAAAACGCCACCGATGCCAATCCCGAACTGAAGGCCATTATCCCTGCTCTGAGCAATATCGTCTATTCCACCAAGAAGGCCTCCGACCCGATGGAAGACGGTGTGATTACCTACGCTCGTACCTACAACGACTTCGATGTGCTCACTTGGCTCAACTCCAAGGGTGAAATCGTCAGCCAGTCGCAGCGACGCATCCTGCAAGCAATGGCTTGTTCTCTCAACGAGCCAGCGCTACCGGCACAGGACAATCACCTCGAACTGGTAGACAAAGCCATTACTGGCATCAAGAATGAAAATACCAGCGTGGGCGGCATTCTTGGCAATCGTTTCAGTACCAAGCGCAAAATATACGACCTGCTGAACCACTACTACGAGCAACCTCTCTCCATCTTCAACACTCAGGACAAGAAAGACATCCTCAAGTTTGCTATCGACCAGATTTATAACTACCCGCTGATGGAGGGTTCCAAGTTCATTCTCGGCCGCATGATGCGCACCGCCACCACACACGACGACATCGTCGACACAGTCATTGAAATGTACGAAAAAGGTAATCTCTGCCGAGTCGATGAGGAACGCACCAAACATAAAGACCCTACCATCATCTGTTCTATGGGATTAAAAGCATAAACCATGAATCGCAGAACCTTCAACCAGTATATATCCGAGGGCGATTTCCGCAGCCTCTTTGTCAGCGAGATGGGATGGAACAATCCCTCGGGTGCCACCTCGCTACCGGAATATTCCATCGACGAGCAGACACTCGACATCACCCAGATTGCTGACCGTAACGGATTCCAGATTCTGCATTGCGAGGTGGAACATATTCCCACCTCATCGTTCTGCAAGAAACTCGACACCCGGCTGCGCCGTCAAGCTAACGACTATATCCTCATTTTCACCACGCCCCAAACGTTGCATCACCTCTGGGTGGTGCCGGTGAAGAAGGTGGAGAAACGCGACTTGGTGATGGTAGATTACAATTCGGTCGAGCGTGCAGAGTTTCTCTTCCAAAAGATGGAAGGACTCTCTTTCGACCTCGACGAAAAGACCACCATCTCGGATGTTATCGGTCGTGTGCAGGAGGCCTTTATCATCAACTCGGAGAAGCTTACCAAGGACTTCTATGCAGGTTTCAAAAAAGAGCACACCAATTTCGCCAAATTCATCTCCGGCATCGACGACCAGGTGCCCGAAAAGGACAACCGCAATAAGCAATGGTACACCTCGGTGATGCTCAACCGACTAATGTTCTGTTATTTCATCCAGAAAAAGGGATTTCTTGACGGCGATGTGGATTACTTGAAGCACAAGTTGGAGTGGACGCAGCGCGAACGAGGCGAAGACCATTTCTTCCATTCGTTCTACAAGGGATTCCTCGTCACCCTTTTCCACGGAGGATTGAATGCCCCGAAGCATGATGACAAATTCGAGGACATCTATGGTCGCATTCCCTACCTCAACGGTGGTATGTTCGACGAGCACCAGATTGAGCACGACTATGCCAATCTCGATATTGCTGACGAAGCCTTCGAAAGTCTTTTTGGATTCTTCGACAAGTGGAACTGGCACCTCGACGACCGCATCACAGCAACAGGAAAAGATATCAACCCCGACGTGCTGGGTTATATCTTCGAGCAGTATATCAACGATCGTGCCCAGATGGGTGCCTACTACACCAAGGAGGACATCACCGAATACATAGGCCGCAATACCATCGTGCCATATCTGGTAGAGCAAACACTAAAAGCGCAAAAGCCCTCGTCCGCAAAAGACTTTTGGACTTTCTTACAGCAAAGTTGCGACCGATACATCTACGATGCCGTCAAGCGCGGTGTGGAGCTGCCGTTGCCTGACTATATCGAGCAGGGAGTCGATACCTCGAAGCCTAATCTTTTGGAACGCCGCTCTCGCTGGAACGAGCGCACTCCCGAGGAATACGCTTTGCCTACCGAGATATGGCGTGAGACGGTGGAGCGTCGTCAACGGTATGCCGACATCAAAGGAAAGATAGAACGCGGCGAAGTAACCGCCATCAATGATTTCATTACATATAACCTCGATATCCGACAATTTGTCTACGACTACCTGCTGCACACCGACGACCACCTCTTCGTGAAGCATTTCTATGCCGCATTGCAGAAGGTCACCATACTCGACCCCACCTGTGGCAGCGGCGCATTCCTCTTCGCCGCACTTAATATCCTTGAGCCTCTCTATGAGGTCTGCATCAGCCGCATGCAGGAATATGCCGAGCAGAACAACAAACTGTTCAAAGAAGAGCTGGCCGAAATAGAGCACCGCTATCGCAGCAATATCCAATACTTCATCTACAAGAGTATTATCCTGCGCAATCTTTATGGAGTAGACATCATGGTGGAGGCCACAGAGATTGCCAAATTACGCCTCTTTCTGAAGATGGTTGCTGTGGTGGATGTCAACCCGCGTGACCCAAACCTCGGCCTCGATCCGCTGCCCGATATCGACTTCAATATCCGCTGTGGTAACTCGCTTGTGGGATACGCTACCGAAGAAGAGCTGGAACGCGACCTTAGCTTCGCCAAAGATATCCTTGAAGAATTGGCTAATCAAGAGTTGAAAGACAAGTTGCACACCGAGATGGACAAAGTGGCACTCACCTTCAAACGGTTTAAGGAGGTTCAGCTTACGCAGGATGGCAACCTTGTTGCATTCAAAGCAGCCAAGAAAGAGTTGCGAGACCGTCTGGGAGCACTCAATTCGCTACTCAACGAAAAGCTATATATTTCCACCAACAAAGATTCTCAGGTTCCTATCGAAACCTGGCTGCAGTCTCATCAACCCTTCCACTGGCTTGCAGAGTTCTATGAAATCATCCACGATAATGGTGGTTTTGATGTGATTGTGGGTAACCCACCATATGTGGAATACAGTAAAAGAAATGTCAAATATACAATTAACGCATATGAAACAATAAAGTGTTCTAACCTATATGCGTTTGTTTTTGAACGCTCGTCGCTGATATCCCAAAACGCTGCAATGATTGTCCAACTATCAGCGGTGGGTACTGATTCCATGAAAACCCTTCAAAGTTTTCTTAGAAAAAAATACAATTCTATACACTATGGTTGTTTTCCAGAACGACCCAAACAATTATTTGAAGGTGCATGTATTGCATTATCTATAATAATATGTAGCAAGAACAATTGTACAGATACTTCTACTTCGATGATGGGATGTGGTGTTTGCAGAACAACTGATGAGGGCAGGAAGTTTTTATTCAATTCTTTGAATTATACTACAATTTCATCGGACAGCTTCCTCGAAGGATATCAATTATATCCCAAATTTAAAAATCCAATAGAAACGATAATTGCATCAAAAATATTTACAAATACACCTATAGGAAAATTTGTCTCCACGTCTCCAACAAATGACGCTTTAACCTATAGAACAGCGGGGGGAAGGTATTGGAAAATTGTGCTTAATCGTCAATTTAAGAACCAATCAACATCGAACAAATCAAAATACATAAATGATTCAATATCATCTTTTGCGCTAGTTTCTATCTTAAATTCAAATCTAATGTGGTGGTATTATGTTAATTTTTTTGATTTGTACAACTTTAAAGACTACATGATTTTTAACTTCCCCTACACATTGGGAGAAGATACTCCGACATTGAAAGAACTTGGAACAAGACTAATGCAGTCATATGAAAAAAACAAAATTGAGAATAAACAGTTTATCAAGAGTAGACATGTTGAAACTGTCTTTGAATCATTTAATCCAAAAATCTCCAAGCCTATCATCGACGAGATAGATATAGTCCTTGCGAAGCATTACGGATTCACGGAGGAGGAACTGGACTTTATCATCAACTACGACATCAAATACCGTATGGGAGATGAGTTGAATGAAGACTGACGTTGAATACTATGGTAATCACGACTTGCTTGAATGCCACAAGTGGGGCTTCCTGGCTTCGCGTACGATTCCTTCTGGTGAGGTGCTACGCTGCTACGATTGGGCAACGGAACGGGCGACGGCAGGCGATTGCGTGGTGAGCGGATTCAGCTCACGGTTAGAACGTGATGTACTGCATTTCCTGCTTCGCGGCAAAGGGAAGGTCATCGTTGTACTGGCCCGACGAATGTACAAAGTTCTCCCCGAAGAATGGCAGCAACCAATGACTGAAGGCCGCATGCTCATCATCTCTACCACCACTGCTACACGTCAGTCGCGCCAAACAGCATTGGCACGCAACCGCTACGTAGAAAAACTAAGCGATACGATGTACAATATACAAGCATCCAAATTTAGACCATCGATAAAGGTTTTTCATAACCCTATTTTTTTAATGTGAAGAGGAGCAGTCACGGGTTGGCGGCTCCGATTTTTTAAGGCGGGATTGTTTGGGAGGGGGATTCCCGCCGACCGAATCGGCGGGCACAGTAGAGGCCTCACCCCCAGCCCCTCTCCCAGAGGAGAGGGGCGTGGAATGGGGAAAGGTAATTCGGAATTCGGAGTTGACTCACTGCAATATTTTGATTTTTCAAGGTGTTCGCAGCCTTCGGCACGGAATTATGAAGGGGGAGGTGATGGGGTTGATGGGCGGTTGTTATTAAAAAGAAATCTGCTACAGCGCTACAGTGCTACAGTTGGTTTTAGGACTATGATATATTAATAATTACTCTTTATATTATATATTTATTAATAAATATATAATATAAAATTTGATTTTTGAGGTTGGATAATCCGATTTCGAACTGTAGCACTGTAGCAGTGTAGCACTCGAAAAAATTTTTTTAGAAAAATTCGTAGACCGCAATGCGGCGGGTGTAATTTTGCAATTATAATGGTTATTGGGAATGTGTTAATGCGTTAATGTGTTAATGTGTTAGTGATAATGATTAATGATTAAGGGTTAATGAGTGGAGGTGATATAGAGTTGAATTGGAGTTGAATTGGAGATGAACTGGAGGGATAGATGAGGTGAAAGGTGAAAGGTGATAATTCGGAGTTCGGAATTGACTCACTGCAATATTTTGATTTTTCAAGGTGTTCGCAGCCTTCGGCACGGAGTTCGGAGTTAAAATTAAAACACATTAAAACACAAATTAAAAAACAGGTTAAACAATTTAAAAACATATTAAACACAAATTAAAAACAATTTAAAATTTAAGGTATTATGGGAAAGACGAATGGATTGGTCGGTGGAGTGACCGGCAAGATTGGAAATGTGATTGGGTATTTTCGCCGCGGTAAGTTTCTGGCACGTGCGTATAACCCGAACACTACGAATGTGAATTCGCTGGGACAGCGCAAGCAGCGTGCCCGTTTCAAGGCAGTCAGCAATTTTTTGGCAGGTGCACGCAGCATCTACAACCTGGGCTTCTACTATGCTGCTCCGAGCTATCAGCGTGTCACTATGGTGAAGGACTGCATGGATGCGTTCACGGCTGTCACGCCGCAGAATGTGACTGTGGATTACAGCAAGATTAAGATCAGCCGCCCGCAGCTGGAGGTGACGCTGACGAGCACCGCTGCTTCGACTGAGGCGGGTAAGGTCGCTGTGACCAATGTGCTACCTGCAAGCACGTTTGTGGAGGAGCTGCCCGAAGAGTACAGCGACGCTGCGAACCTGAAGGTGATGGTGGCTCTGTATTGCCCGGGTAAGAATGCTTGGAAGCGCGCGATTGCTGACTATGCGGATGCAGCCAGTATGGAAATCACTGTTGATGCTGACTGGAGCGGGGAGAAGGTGCACGCGTATGCCTGCATTGTGGATTATCCCGAGCGCGTGCTGACGGAGGAAGGGATGCCGGCGATGGTGAGCGAGACGGCTTACGCTGGGGAGGTCAGCGTAGCGTAAGGTGAAAGTGGAAAGTGGAAAGTTGAAAACTGATTAAAATTTAGAAAGTTATGGCGAAGAATAGAGGATTTATTTCAGGTATTACGGGACGGTTGGGAAATACAACGTCGGGATATTACAGAGGGGCTTATATCACACGGGTGCTGGCGGAGAAGGTGAGCAATCCGAGAACACGCCGACAGGAGACTGTACGCGCACGGTTCAAGGCGCTCACCCAGCTGGCGAGTGCGTTCATGCCGATTTTCGACAACAGCGGTGCTCACGGCTTGACTCAGTATTCGCGTCACAAGCGCCACTCGGAGTTCAACTGCTTCACGCACCTGAACTGGGATATGGTTTCGGCTTCGAACCCTTTCGACGTTGAAATCAGCTACGCCGACCTGATTGTCGGCA
This sequence comes from Bacteroidales bacterium, assembly GCA_017448185.1. Lineage (GTDB taxonomy): Bacteria > Bacteroidota > Bacteroidia > Bacteroidales > P3 > Colimorpha. The sequence goes on along the minus strand of JAFSLX010000058.1, from coordinate 15,287 downwards.
AGGGCAAGCTGCCGCAGGTGTCGTTCGCGGCTCCGAGCTTTGAGGAGACCAACAGCATCCAGTGTGCCTTCATCGGCAACAGTGACGAGCCGGGTGCCGACTCGAGCGACTCGGTGTACCTGTTCGCTTACAGCCCTGAGCTGGGCAAGGGGTTGCTGAGTGCGCCGGTGAGCCGCAGTGAGCAGAGCATCACCCTGAACACGCCGTTGGGTTGGAACGGCACGACGGTGCATGTGTACGGTGTGACGGTGAGCGGAAGCAATGTTGCTTCGGACGGAGCGTACGTTGGGAGCGGAAGCATTAATTAGTTAGGAGTTTAATGGTTAATGATTAATGGTTAGTGGTTAATGGTTAGTGAAGGGGCGGAGCCGGCGGGGGAGATTATTCTCCCCCGTTTTTTGATACACGATGTTCCGCCGATACATGTGTAATGGGTTGATTGTAAGTGTAAATAAAAAATTATTTGGCCAATCAAGGAAAAAGTTGTACTTTTGCACCGCAAATCTGCCGGAGAGAATGCGGTAGATTCCCCCATGGGTAAGTCTTATACGACCAGCTCCCATTGAATCCCCCAGGGTAGGAATACAGCAAGGGTGTTTGGTTGTAGCGGTGCGATATAATCAGCTTACCCTTTTTTTAGTGCTTATAAACGATGATTGGAGCATATATACTAATAATACTCGGCGTGGCGGTATGGGCGGCGGCGATTCCGCTCGGACGGCGCATTCCCGACGGCGTGGTGCGCGGCATCACAGTGTTTGGCGGCGCGTTCCTGCTGGGTGTCTGCTTCTTGCATCTGGTGCCCGAAATGGCTGAAAGCGGCCAGAGGCTCCCATTCTACGCCGTACTGCTCGGCTTCCTGATCCAGCAGCTGCTCGACGGCCTGACGGCCCATGCCGAGCACGGCCACTTGGAGGGCGAACGGCTTACGGTGAAAGGTGAAAGCATGTTGGGGCTGATGGTAGGTCTGAGCCTGCACGCCTTGCTGGAGGGCATGCCGCTGGTGGGCGTGGACGGCCAAGTAGACCGCAGTCTGCTCTATGGCATCGTGATTCACAATATTCCGGTGGCACTTATCATGGTAGGCATGATGACGGGTCACGGCTACAGCTTCTGGCGTGTGCTGTGCCTGCTGGTGCTGTTCGGAGCCATGTCACCGCTGGGCTCGCTGTTCAACATCTACGTGCTGCAGCCCGACGAGGGGGTGCAGCATATCGTACAGGGTCTGGTTGTAGGCGTGCTGTTGCACGTGAGCAGCAGCATCCTCTTCGACCATAAGCACAACAGCTTCACCTGGCTGAACACCGGACTGACGCTGACAGCTTTCTTGCTGGTGTTTTTCACCATCCATTAACACATCAACACATTCAAAGACAATGACAAACCAAGAAACGATAAAAGACCTGATTGCCCGCAAAGAGGCATTGAAAAAATACCTCGACATCGAGGCCACTATGGCATGGATAGCCGAGGAGGAGAAGAAGACGGAAGCGCCCGACTTCTGGAACGACCCCAAGGAGGCGCAGAAGGTGGTGAAAGGCATCAACGCCAAAAAGACCTGGGTGACAGCCTACAAGGATGTGGAGGAAAGCTGCGGCGACATGGAGGTGATGGGCGAGTTTTTCGAGAGCGGCGACGCCTCGGAAGAGGAGCTGGTGGCACAGATTGCCGCAACCCAGAAGAAGATTGAAGAGTTGGAATTCAAGAATATGCTGCGCAACGAGAGTGACCGTCTGGATGCCGTGCTGAGCATCAATGCCGGTGCCGGCGGCGTGGAGGCTCAAGACTGGGCCGAAATGCTGATGCGAATGTACATCCGCTATGCCGAAACCCATGGATACAAGGTAGCCATCAGCAACTCGCTTGACGGCGACGGCGCCGGTATCAAAAGTTGCACGATGCAGATTGAAGGCGACTTTGCCTATGGATACCTGAAGAGTGAGACGGGTGTGCACCGTCTGGTACGCGTAAGCCCCTTCAACGCACAGGGCAAACGTATGACGAGCTTCACGAGCGTGAGCGTCACTCCGCTGATTGACGACACCATCGAGGTGGTGGTCGACATGTCGAAACTGAGCTGGGACACCTTCCGCAGCGGCGGTGCCGGCGGACAGAATGTGAACAAAGTGGAGAGCGGCGTACGTCTGCGCTACCAGTACAAGGACCCCTATACCGGCGAGGAAGAGGAAATCCTGATTGAAAACACCGAGACCCGCGACCAGCCCAAGAACAAAGAGAACGCGATGCGACTGCTGCGCTCACAGCTCTACGACCGCGAGATGAAGCACCGTATGGAGGAAAAGGACAAAATTAAAGCCTCTCAGAAGAAAATCGAATGGGGTTCACAGATACGCAGCTATGTGATGGACGACCGCCGTGTGAAAGACCACCGCACCAACTACCAGACCTCGGACGTGGCCGGTGTGCTCGACGGAAAACTCGACGAGTTTATAAAAGCGTATCTGATGCAGTTCGGAGCCGAGGGTTAATCCTGCTCCCGGTGTTTGACAACCACACGACAACTATATTGCCTTGAAAGCCATTGCGCCAGCTGTTCGGCGCAGTAGACCGACCGATGCTGGCCGCCGGTGCAACCGAAGGCCACACTGAGGTTGGTGAAATTCCGTTCCATATATTTCTCCACACTTTGGGCCACCAAGCCCTCGGCATGCGACAGGAACTGGTCGACTGCCGGTTCGCGTTGCAGAAACTCGATAACCGGACGGTCCTTGCCGGTATAGGTCTTATACTCCGGATAGCGGCCGGGATTGGGCAGAGCACGGCAGTCGAAAATGAAACCGCCGCCGTTGCCGGATGGGTCGTCAGGTAGACCTTTTTTATAGCTGAAACTGCTGACTGTCACTGTCAGTTCGCCTGTTGAATCAGCCTCGGGGACCACAATCGACTGTTTGTCGGCAATCCGTTTCCAAACCCGTTCCAATTCCGGCAAATGTATAGGCAGAGGATGATTCTCGACAATATTGCGCAGGTTGTTGATTGCAAGTGGGATACTCTGCAAAAAATAAGGCTTGCGTTCATAGTAGCCCCGATAGCCATAAGCACCCATGGTCTGCATGATACGAACCAGCACATAGCCCCAGAAATACTGCATGAAATCGGGGACATTGGATACCGAAAGGTAGTGGCGCAACAATTCCTGACGAACCGCCTCGGGCAGGTCGCTCTTGGCACTATAAAGAATCGAGGCCACATCGTACTGTGCCGCACCACGCCGTCCACCCTGATAGTCGATATAATAGAGCGTGGGTTGTGGGTTGTGAACGGCGGAGAGCATTATATTCCTCGGATTGAAGTCGCGATAAAGGAAATAGGAACAATCGGCTTGCAACAAATAGTCGGCAAACCGATGGAAGTCCTGTTCCAGAAGATTCTCGTCGAACGGAATATAAGCCAGTTTGAGGAAGTAATACTTGAAATAGTTCAAGTCCCAGAGAATTGACTGCAAATCGAAGTCGCTGCATGGATAGGCCACCGAGAAGTCGAGGTCGCGACCTGCCACTTGTATTCCGGCGAGGTCGGAAAGTGCCTGTTTGTAAAGCGAGAGCATCTCGGAATCGAATCCCCCACCCTGCCGTTTTTTTTCAAACAGCACTCCATAGAGGGTCTGGTCGCCAAGGTCCTGCTGAATATATTTAGTTCGGCAGTCGGATACAGCGTACAGTTCGGGAACAGCAATCCCACGAGCCTTGAAATGACGACTGTAGGCGAAGAATGCCTCATTCTCGCGCACGTCGTCATTTTCGGCTCCAATACAGCGGTGTGTGTCGCCCACAAGACGATAATACCTGCGGTTGGAACCATTTGCTCCCAACGCAAGACATTCATTGCAAGGTTCACCCGCCCACTGTTCGAACAGTTGCTGCAGCGTCATTCGGCTTCGGTCTGGGCGGTTTCCTGCTCCTGCTCGGCACGGACCTCGTCGAGCATACGGCATTTGCCGGTAAAGACTGCGCCTGGTTCAATGCTGAGTTTGTTAATCAGTATGTCACCCTTGACACGAGCGCTGGTGTGCAGCGAGAGCAACTCCTTGACCGAAATGTTGCCATTGACTGTACCAATGATGTTTGCATTCTGGCAGAGCACATTACCGTGTACCAAACCACTGTCGCCAACCACAAGTTTACCATTGAGCTGGATGTTACCTTCGAGAGTTCCGTCAAGACGGAAATCACCTGTTGCCACGATGTCGCCTTTGATTGTTGTGCCTGTGGTAATAATGTTAATGGCACTGCTTTCTACTTCCATTGTTTTTGCCATGATTTATTGTTTATTGTTTCGTTTCAAATAATATTTTTCAAAAAAAGGTTCATACGCCGACGGATCTTTGCGGTTATAGAACGTCGCATAGTTCTGTGTAGAGATTGCGTACTCGGTATGGTCCTTGTCGGAATAGCGTCGCAAGGGGCTTTCGTCTTGTTTAAGGTGATTATAGTAGTTCATCGCCTCGTCAGCCGACATGAAACGGTGGATGGTAATGAGTTGCGTACTGTCGGTAAAGAGCATTGCATTGACCTTATAACCCGTATTGGAATAATATTGGGTGTTGAAGTCGGCAATCTTGTATTGCAACTCCGTAGCCTTGATATTCTTATCGTTGATCAGAATGATAACATAGTACTGCTGGTTTTCGCGATAGCGATAAACCTGCGATTCTTCGGGCAAATCGTCCTTTTCATCCTCTTCTTCATTCTTCTCAGGCAGTCTCTCGTTCTCCGTCTTCTCTTTCACACGTTGCTCGTCAGCCTCGGTGATGTTTTCGTTATTGCTGTCGGCCAAAATGGTGCTGTCATTGAATATATTATTCATCTGCGCCTCTGCCAACACATGAATGCTGTCGGTAGGAGAAGTGGACGAAAGAATGTCGCCGAAAACGCTCAAAGCCTTTTGCTTATCACCACGACGGGCAAGTGCGAGTCCTTTCCAATAACGGAACTTACCGAGCATTCTGTTGCCGTGATAGATTTCTTCTGCGTTATCAACCAGTCTGACCACCGTCGAATAATGCCGTTGGGCATACTGGGTATATACCTCCTCGTAATCGTCAACGATACGTTTGTCACGTTGCATGAGTTCTTTGTAGTATTCGTTGTCGCGAATCAGGTTGGCAAAATCGCTGTCGGGAAATCCCATCAGCACCATATCGCGGTAGTAGTTGGACTGTGGAGTGTTACCCTGTTTGTCGTAGATACGATACAGCATGTAGAAAGCCTGCACAATGTCTTCAAACGAGGTGTAGTCATTTGCCAATCTAAGGTAGCACTCCAATGCACGAGGAACATTGTTGATGCCGTCATAGAAAATATATCCAGCATTGAGCAGGCAAATAGAAGTCAAAGAGTCAATAGAGTCGAGGTCGTGCTGGGTGGATGGCAGGTCTTTCAAGTAATAGGCCACATCGTGGGGATCTTCCGGATTGCCATATTTTCCTTTTTTGGTCGATTTGTCTTGCAGGGTGTCATTTTCCGAACCTTCTTCTTCGTCGTCCTCTTCCTGTTCTTCTTCCAAGAAATTCATCGACATGGAAGTCTTATGAGAGATGAACCAATAGTCCTCTAACACACGAGCTCCCCAGCGCTGACGGAAGGTCTCTTTGCCTTTGGCCACTGTGTTGGCATTGTAGAAGTACCAGTCACCTGTCAAGGTGTTCTGCATGGCTTTTGTTTCCGCCTGCAGTTCTGCCAACAAAGCGAGTTCCTTAGCTTCTTCCTCCTGTTTCTTCAGGGTATCAATTTTGCTGTTGATAAGCGCCAACCGTTCTTCTTCCGACATAACAGCCACGTGCAAAAGACTGTCGCAGCGCTCATAGACACGGGTATAGCTGACCAGTTCTGATAGAATATCGTAACGCCGCTTGATTGATGCGTAATGCGGATAGTCCTTGTTGATTACCTGCATCGCAGTGTCGTAGTACATCTGCGACTGATTATAATCTTCATACACCTCATAAAGCACCTCGCCCAGACGGAGTGCCGACTTGGCTTTCTGAGCCCGATTGGAGGTCGATACAGCTACACTCTTCTTGAAACTCTGGCAAGCATGCTGGGCATCTTTCATACCCATATACATCTCACCTTTGGCATAGTAAATCTGGTCTTGATATTCTTCGTTCTTTTTGTCGGCCAGCATATTGTCGAGTTGACGTTCCAACTTCTTGAGATCGGAATGAGCAAGGTCGGCACACGAAGCTTCACCAAGTTTGGCATTGAATTCCAACACGTACTCGGGAGAATACTGCAAAACTTCATGATAGTACTTTGCTGCAACAGGACGTTTATCTAATTTCTGATAGATTTGGGCCATCAGAAATGTTAAACGGGCTTTGGTCGTGCGGTCGCTGCCACTTTCGATGGTCTGGTGGATATATTCTACTGCCTTCTTGTATTTTTCCTGTGGCACAGTGGCCTCAACCATCGCCATATAGAGTTTGTCACGTTGATTACGTGAGAAATTGCCTTTAGCAAGATTCCTGACCAATTGATCAAGTGTGGCTTCAGCTTCAGAATAGCGTTTTTCTTGCGTCATACAGCGTGCAAGCAATACCGCGCCCTCATCGGCAGCACGGGTGCCATTGAACTGTGTGATAAGGATATTACAAGTATTGGCCGTGGCAGCATAATCCTGTTTGTAGAATGTTGCGTATGCAGTCAACAGATAACATTCTTTGATATATGGAACATGCTCCTCGCCTTTCACATAGATGCTGTGCTGCTTTATACCCTTGACACCCTTCTCAATGGCGCGGTCCATTTCGGGATACACAGAGCGTGCCGCATCCGCATTGCCCAGTTTTTCGGGAGGCAGCAGCTGAGTAAAATCATCAATGACGGCCTGCTGGAGTTTCAGCTTACCAGATTTCAAGCTCTCGTTGCCATTCCACCAAACATTGTAGTGACAGGAAGTATTATGGTATTGAATATTGCCCCATTTGGCCTTCTCGGTTGAGCAAGAAGTAATTAGGAGTGCAAAAAAAGCAATAAATATAGGTTTGCAAGATGACACAATCCATCCCATGCATCTGTCTTGCACCACTCGCATTCTTTTGAACTCCCTGTTTTTCATACTTTAGACATTAAATCTGAAGTGCATTATATCACCATCCTGCACCACGTAGTCCTTGCCTTCAATAGCAATCTTTCCAGCCTCACGGCATTTTGCCTCGCTACCAAGCGTCACATAGTCATCATATTTTATAACCTCAGCACGGATAAAACCCCGTTCAAAATCGCTGTGGATAATACCAGCAGTCTGAGGAGCTTTCATTCCTTTGCGGAAAGTCCATGCACGGCACTCTTTGGGTCCTGCGGTGAGGAAAGTCTGCAAGTTGAGCAACTTGTATGCAGCTTTAATCAAACGGTTCACACCGCTTTCTTTCAGTCCAATGTCTTCAAGGAACATCTGTTTCTCCTCGTATGTCTCCAACTCTGCAATATCGGCTTCGATACCGGCACCAATCACCAATACCTCGGCCTGTTCATCCTTAACCGCTTCACGCACTGCGTCGACATATTTGTTACCATTCACCACAGAAGCTTCGTCTACATTACAAACATACAATACTGGCTTTGCTGTGAGGAGCAACAAATCTTTGGCCACTTCGGCCTGATTATCGTCCAATTGAACCGTACGAGCACTCCGTCCCTCCAGAAGAGCAGACTTGTACATATCCATCACTTCAACCAGTTTTTTTGCACGTGCATCACCACCAGCTTTGCTTTTCTTTACTTCTTTTTCGTAGCGGTTCTCGATGGTTTCAAGGTCTTTGAACTGCAATTCCAGGTCGATGGTCTGCTTGTCACGTACTGGGTCAACAGTACCGTCAACGTGGGTTATATTTTCATCGTCGAAACAGCGCAGCACATGAATAATAGCATCACAGTTGCGGATGTCGGCCAGAAACTTATTTCCAAGTCCCTCACCCTTCGATGCACCTTTCACCAAACCAGCAATATCAACAATTTCCACCGTGGCAGGAACTACGCTGGCTGGACGTTCTATTTCAACCAATTTGGCCAAACGCTCGTCGGGCACCGTAATAACACCCACATTAGGTTCAATCGTACAAAACGGGAAATTGGCCGCCTGAGCCTTTGCGTTGCTAAGACAGTTAAACAAGGTGGACTTACCCACATTCGGCAATCCTACGATTCCACATTGCAAACTCATACTATCGAACCTCCTTCTCTATCAGGTACTGGTTACGCGTCGAACTGTTGCGACACACAAGTTCGCCCAGGAATCCTGCAACAAAAAGCAGAGCACCAAGTACAACAAACATCATAGACATATAGAACCAGACGCTGTTGGTAAGTGCAATTCTACCGGCGAAGCGCATGATGACCACAACAATCAGGGAAATCAAGCCAAAAAGGAAAGAAACACTGCCAACGGCACCAAAAATGTGCATAGGCTGTTTGCCGAATTTCGACATAAACATGATGCTCAGCAAATCAAGGTAGCCATTGATGAAACGATTCATACCAAACTTGGTGACACCAAATTCACGTTTGCGATGCTGTACCACCTTCTCTCCAATCTTGGAGAATCCGGCCCACTTCGCAATGACAGGAATATAGCGATGCATCTCACCATAAACCTCGATACTCTTCACCACATCGCGACGGTAGGCCTTTAAACCACAGTTAAAATCGTGCAGGTAAATGCCACTCATACGTCGTGTTGTCCAATTGAAGAACTTCGAAGGTATATTCTTGGCAATCTTCGAGTCGTAGCGAACTTTCTTCCATCCACTCACCAAATCATAGCCATCTTCTTTAATCATACGGTACAACTCCGGCACCTCGTCGGGACTGTCCTGAAGGTCGGCATCCATGGTGATAACAACATCACCTTCCGCAACACCAAATCCAACATTGAGTGCTGCCGATTTACCGTAGTTTCTTCTGAATTTCACACCCTTATAGCAGGAATTATGGGCATGCAGTTTTTCTATCACCTGCCACGAAGTATCTTTGCTACCGTCGTCGACCATAATCACTTCGTAGCTAAAGCCGTGTTCTTTCATTACACGGTCAATCCATTCCGCCAGATGAGGCAACGACTCATCTTCGTTAAACAGCGGTACAACTATTGAAATATCCATATCTATCTTTTATTTTTTATTTCTGGTTTCTCATTTTTGAACAATATAGCGGCCAAAAAAGCCCCAAAAGCACCAAGTATCAGCGTCTCAATCGCACTCACAATTGCAATAAACGGTGCCCAATAATGCAGTTGAGGGTCATTGGGGTCGACTTCACGTCCGGTCATTCCCGGTACAAAATGCATAATACTGTCATTGTCGACCGAAAGCAACACCCAAAGGAACAGTCCATAAACCAATCCCGCCACCGCCGCCAATCCCATACCGAAAAGCATCAGTTCCTTCATCGTCACCTTGCGTTCAGGAAGCGAATTGCGGTAATAGGCAGCAAAAAGAAACACCGATACCAGCAGGATAGCATCACTGATAAGAGAGACCGGACTCACAGCCGGTGTACCCATCAGATTCCTTATCAACAAATAAAGCGACAGCAACACACCCACTATCAAACCACAACGCAAATATGCCTTGCGGTAGTTGCCGTGTATCGTCGAGCTGTATCGTTTAAAAACTTTCATTTCTATCTTACATTAGCTTCCAAAGCCTTTCTAATCATGTTTTTCAATTCAAGTGTCCGCTTCTCAACCACCCCCTGCTTCGAAGGCTTATAGAGATCAGCATAGCGAACCTCGCCAAGAGAAATCTTGGGCTTCGACAGCGGTCCCTTGATGTCGACACCCACTTTGGCCAATAACGGATTCTTCAACAACTCTATATGATAGTTGCACACATTGTCCAAAGTATGCTTACCCGAGGCACAAAGCTGATATTTTCCAACATTCAACACAAACGGGAATACCTCTATTTCTTTCCTCAAGCAGGTCATTTCCACACTCAAACTGTCTATCTTTATCTTGTCGTCCTTATCCTTCCAACTCTTAAACTGCATCAACTTGGCCACCTGTGCAATACTGCTGTTGTCCATCACCACGAGGTCCTTTCCGCTGATGGCCGCCGAGCCAAGCAACGTACTCATCTTCGGCTGATAACGGGCATCGAGGAACGATTCACCAGCCAAATGGAAGTTGGCATTGCCATTGAAGGCTTTCAACATTGGTACCAAAGTGTCGACACACGGTATCATGGCAAGAAGCTCGTCAATCTGAATATCTAACAAGTGAAAGTCAATGGCAGCAAACAGATTGTTAGGTCGTGGCGACTTGTAGTAGGCGGTCAACTGCATTGTGGCGGCCTTGCATACAAAGCCTATCTGGTCGAGGATAGCCACACCGTCTTTCACAGTCAACGCACCTGCCACATCGTTCAAATCGTTGCCGAAAGCAATACTGCGACGGATATGAGTGTGCAAGGTAATGTCCACGTCTTTAGGTACAATAAACGGATTAGCCTCATCTGGCACTTTATCCTCTTTGCGCATCTGCTCAAGACTGTCGGCATCGCTGCCCATACCGCTGAACATTGCCATCAACTGGTCGACATCCGTATAGCTCGAGGTGAAATTCAGGTCACCGGTCAGCATAGCACGATGGTCGAGCCAATCCTCAAGATTGTCCACAGTGCCATACAGCTGGAAGTCCGAATGTCCTATCTTAACCTCGGCGGTCTTTATTTCGCAGTTCTTCGGATTGTATTCGAATGCGAACTGAGACATACGCACCGCGTCGGGCAGCATCGGTGTGTAAAACACCGCACTGTGCATATCTATATCAACTGTGGGATTGAATTTCTTCAACACATTCTGCTGTGTCGAATCCATCCTCATCGACCCTTTTATGGCCAGCGCACCAAACGAGGCCATCGTCGAATCAAGATTAGCCTCAGTTTCACCAGCTTTGACGTCAAAATCAGCAGCCAACTGTTGCTGCAGCATATTATTCACTCCAACTTTGATATTGGGGTTCTCCAATGTGGCATTTTTGCCAGGCATATCCACAGCCAAATGACTTCCGGTGATATGAGCGTCAGCCATTTGTCCTTTGTGCTCGACCGCAGGTATTCGCAAGGCAATATCAAGACTGGGGGCCGCAGCATGTATGCTGTCGTAAATGACATCAAGTTGGTTCAATTTCAACATGCCATCGGCAACAATCTTGTCAAAGGCCCTTTGTTTCAACTGACTCACTTTCAGCTTTGCTTGCAATTCTACATCAGCATTGCCTTCCATAGCCACCGGCATCGTGTCAGGAATCATCGGTTTGAGATCGGCCAACGGAAGGGTGCCTTTTATACGGGCATCCACCAGCATATCACCCAGCAAATCATCCACCTCACCACTCACGCTGAGCCTTGTGTCGCGAGTGGCAGCACTCAATTTCTTTATTGAAGCCCGGCTTCTTCCATTTCGACCCAAATCGAGCCGTGCCGTCACGTCGCCATTAATTTTGTTCACCTTATAGGGCAGCGCTTTAGGATAATAGAATCGACCATCAGCCATCAATACATGAGCATCAATCAATGGCATTGTGCTGTCGGTCAGCGTTCCCACTGCGGTAGCTTCGAGCTTCACTTTGCCATCAACATCCATGCCTTTCTTCCACGACATAAACTTGTCGGGGACAAATGCCAACAGCGGAGCCACCTGCCAAGCATCGTCGGTCTGCAACTTCACATCCACCTCCATTGGCTTCATTTTCATCTTGCCGTCGACGGTCAATGCATAGTCGTCAACCTTCAAATCTCCATTCCGTATTTCTATTTTCGAATTCCGATATCCAAACTCTATGCATGCAACAAGCAAGTCACGTTTCGAGGCCTGCAACTGCTCGTTAATCATCTCTGTTCCACCACTGTTAAACCTACCGCTTTCGACTGTAAGGTTAAGTTTTCCCTCCATGTCATCCATGTTTCCCTTGCCTTTCAGACGAATCGACGGATTCTTGAGCATCGCAGTCATCGACTGCTTTCCGGTCGAATCCGTCATCACAAAGGCAATCTCGCGGCTGTCCACATTCAGCAGTGCATCCACCATCTCGTCTTTCATCGTGCCCTTCAATGCCAGATCAAAGTCACTCAATTTGACCTCAAGACCATCTTTCTCGTCCTTGAAGTGAGCATTGAGATGTTTTATCTTTATTTTCTTAAGGTCAATCTGTTCGGGCAATTTTGTATCACTTTCCGAGGTATCGTTCTTGTCCGACGGTTTGACGATGTCGAAATTGCCTTTGCCATCGGGAGCAATATAGACATTGGCAAGAGCATCGTCGACAATCACCTGATGCACCTCGACGCGGTTTTCCTTCAAAAATGCCTTGAGATCAAGTCCGACAGTGACGCTGCCGATGCGGGCCAGTGTGTCGCTGGGAGCTCCTTCAACAGGATTGACAAGATACACATTCTCAACCTTAAGTCCTGCATCAGGGAAAGTAGACAGCAACGTCAGGTCCACACGCTCGAAATAGGTCTCACAGGTGAGGAACTTTCCGCTCAGCGAATTGACAATCTTCGTCAGCTGCGACGGGGTAAACACCAGCCACAACACCACAACGACCGTAATCACCACCAGTCCAAGCAGCGACCCCAACGAAATCAACGCTATCTTCCAACCCTTTTTCATTTTTTTAGCAATACGTATGTCTGTCCGTAAATATCCTCCCATTCCATCTGCGAACTCGATATCGAGGTGACCGTATACACTTTTGGAACAGCCTGATTGCCAAGCGAACCATGGAACACATGCGTCAGTTCGTCGCCGTTGATTGTCCATTCATAGGTCAGGTTGCTCTCCTCCTCACTCACATCCTCGCTCTCGTCCCAAGTAACACCGGTACCATCGACACGGTAGCGCCAGAACTCCTGCGTGCCGATTTTCTGCCACAGACCCTCAATCTGGTATGGCTCAACCGTGATATGCACCCTTTCGTCGTTACAGCTCGTAGCCAATAGCAAGAAAAAAAGAATCACAAAGAATGCAATACCTTTGGCTCGCATTCCTTGCACTACCTGCACAACCTTATACTCCTTTTTTTTCATGACTTAATCTTCAATAACATACACTTCCGGCAATGTGCGTCCATGCTCGTCATAGTCCAGTCCATAGCCGACAATGAACTCATTTCCGATTTCGCGGCCAACATAGTCCACCTTGTAGTCGCCCTTGAACGCATGAGGCTTGAAGAACATAGTGCAAATGCGCACGCTTTTTGGATGCAACCCATTGACAGCCTGCAGCATGTACTTCATCGAAAAGCCCGAGTCAATCACATCCTCCACTATCAAAACATCGCGTCCCTCGATATCAGGAGGGAAAGGCAATGAGCAATTCACTTCGCCCGTGCTCGACATGCCCGAGTAGGAGGCATAGCGCACAAACGCCACCTCGCAGGGAATGGTGAGGCGGCGCAGAAGGTCGGAGGCGAACATGAAGGCACCCGTCAGAATCGGGCACGCCACAAGGTCCTTCTCCCTGTAATCCCTGCTTATCTCGCCAGCCAACCGGTCTGCAATTTCATGCAATTCGGCCTCTGTGACAAACGGCTTGAAGTTTTTATCTTTTACCAGCATCGTTTATCATTTGTTTTTCACTCTTCATCCCTGTCGATCTCCATCACCAGACGCAAACCATAGTACTCGTACCGTCCCGAAGGGATATACCAACTTCGGTCGTACACCGTGCAGGCTGGCGAAGTGCTGTAATAGTGCCCTCCACGCAGCACACGGCTTTCGCCCTTCTTCGGTCCACGGGGATTTACCTGTTTTTCAGCACTATATGCACCCATCCAGTCGCCGCACCACTCAGCTACATTGCCACTCATGTCGTACAATCCCAGCCCGTTAGGCAGCAGTCGACCCACCGGATGCGTGTGTCCGTCACTGTTCACGCAGAACCAGCTGTATCGTTCCAACTGGCCACGGTCACAGCCTGCAAACGGAAGCTGGCTTCCGCCTCGGGCGGCATACTCCCACTCTGCCTCACTCGGCAAGCGGAAACGGCGGCCCGTCATCTGGCTCAATATCGTGACAAACTGCTGAGCATCTTCCCACGACACCTGTTCGACCGGCAACGAATCGTTGCCCACAAACTTCGAGGGATTCTCGCCCATCACAGCTTTCCATACCGCCTGGGTCACCTCGTAGCGCCCGATGTAGAAATCGCTCACTGACACCGGATGTTCGGGCTTCCCGGCCTCATAGCCGACAGTGGTATTGTTGCCCATCGTGAACCCGCCACCGCGCACCAGCACCATCTCGAACCGGAGCCCGTTGTCGAGCTCAACCGAAACAACGCTGTCCTGTGCACTCAACGAATTGAAAATTGAAAATTGAAAATTGAACATCATGCATGCACTAAAAAGCACACACATCTTGCCTATGATATTAGTCCTAACCATAACAAATTCAAATTTCAACTTTCAGATTTCAATTCAGTTCATGTGATCCTCGCTCCACTGTTCAGGGTTGACGCGCCATGCTGCCAGCGACTCGAGGTCGGCGTGCTGGATATACTCGTGCTCCTTGGCCACCTGCAGCAGCGTGTCGTAGTCGGTCAGGGTGATCAGGTCCACCTGCTCTTTGGCAAAGCTGTCGGCAGCCACCTGCAAGCCATAGGTGAAAATAGCGGCCATGCCCTTCACGATGCAACCCTTCTCTCTCAGCGCCTTGACAGCGATAAGGCTGCTCTTGCCCGTCGACACCAGGTCCTCGATGACCACGACCGACTGACCCTCATGGATTTCGCCCTCAATCTGATTCGTCAGACCGTGGCTCTTCGACTCAGAACGCACATATACAAACGGTTTGCCCAGCTCTTGTGCCACCAAGGCACCCTGGGCTATGCCGCCCGTCGCCACACCGGCAATCACATCCACGTCGCCCCACGCCTCATTCACAATCTCAGAGAAACGCTGGCGGATAAAAGTACGGATTTCAGGGTACGAAAGCGTCACCCTGTTGTCGCAATAAATAGGCGATTTACGCCCCGAAGCCCACGTGAAAGGATGCTCATTATTAAGCTTTACCGCTTTCACAGTCAATAAGAATTCAGCCGTCTTTGCGGCCATGTCTTTGTTTGTAATCATGCTGCAAAAATACACATTTTTTCTCAAAAATATAAAAAAATTTTTCAACCTCGAAATTCATAATTCACAATTCACAACTCCCAACCCGTTCAACATGTTGGTTCCCAGTACCCCCTACGGTTGTTGTCCTGCCGTTGTTCGGTCGTTGTTCAGTCGTTGTTCAGTGTTTGACTGAACAACGACTGAACAAC
>JAFSLX010000005.1 GCA_017448185.1 Bacteroidales bacterium | reverse complement strand
GTAAACAAAAACAGGTGAATGTGACGCAAAGTGTAAACCAAAACCGTGACGGTGTAAACCAGATTAGGGATATGGACGAAACAATGTAAACCAATTCAGTTTAACCATCCCAAATCTGTCAACCAATTTCAGGGAAAGTCAGGGACTACTTGCCCGACACCGCCCACTACCGCTACCTCGACACCTCCGACAGCCGATACCACAGCGTCAACGGCTTTACCAATTTCGACATCAAGCGTCGCCTGCCCGGCCGTAAGGGGCACAACATCACCTTCGGCGGAACGTGGAACTATCTGTTCAGCGCCAATCACAACGAGAGCCAACGCCTTATCTCCTTGGCCGAGGGCAACTCCGCGGCTCTCCTCCTTGAGCCCTACGACCGCACCAACGACAACCACTACAACCGCAACACCGTCGACCTCTCGCTGCGCTACAACCGACCCCTCGGTCCCCACGACGAGCTTAGCCTCCGCCTCGGCGGCCGCCCCTACGGCAACAGCCATCGCGACCGCAACATACTCCTCGCCGCCGGATTTCCAGATACGTTGCGCAACTACGTGAGCGATTACCACACCCGCAGTCTCTACGCCAGCCTCTCGCTGCGCCACGAGTGGGCACGCACCACCCTGGGCGCCGACCTACACGCTTCGTACGATTGGCTCCACATCGACAACCGCGGCCTTTTCCCTGACGATACCCTCTTCCGCTTCGTCGCTCTCGAACCCTCCTTCTCGCTCACCTATCGCACCCCTTCTATGCACTATTTCCGCTTCCACTACTCCTACTCGCACTCTACTCCCTCGGGCAGCGACCTCACGCGCAGCTGCATCTATGGCGACGACTCCTACTCGGTCGGCAACCGCCACCTTAGCAACGCCGCCACCCACAAGGCCACGCTCTCGTGGAACCGCTACTTCGAGAAAATCGGCAACGTCAGCATCGATGCCTATGCCAATAGCACCACAGGCGGCATCGAGAGCATCACTGCTTCCACCTCTGCGGCCGACCCCTTTCTGGGGCGCGTCATCACCTATTCCATGCCTTTCAATATCGCCTCCTCCTACAAAGCGGGCGCCGACGCCAACTTCACCTACCGCCCTGTCGCATGGGCAAGCATGAGCCTCAACGCCAGCCTCTTCCTGCAGGGCTATCACGTTGAAGGCGAGCCCTGGCAGGAACGCTTTTCGTGGACACTCTATGCTCGCCTCTGGGCCAAGGTGGCCAAGCTGGTCAACCTAGACGCCAACGTCAACTACGGCACGCCTACCCTCGGCCTCTACACCACCGAGGAACGCAACGTCACTGTCGACCTCGGTGTTTCGGCCACCCTCCTCGATGGCCGCCTCTCTCTCCGCGTCAGCGTCAGCGACCTTTTCGATAGCAACCACTACATTGAGACCGTCAATGCCCCCACCGTCGCCACCACCGAGTCGCGCCACTCCGTATCCCGCTTCGTCACCTTCGGCCTCACTTGGCGCATCGGCAAGCTCGACCTCGAATATCAGGCCCATGGCGGCGCCGCCGGACAATGATTAATGAGTACATAGGTAGTCAGACGTAGTTTTTATTTAAGGATGCTCTTTTTTATTTGCATAAGGAATGAAATAAAAGTTGTATCTTTGCAATTTGAAAAAAAAACGGTTATGACTATCAGCAATGGTAATGTATCTATCAGCGTGGCTGAACATGGGGGTGAATTGGTGAGTTTGAAGAAGAATGGTCACGAGTATTTATGGTCGGGCGATGCTCGATTTTGGAGCCGACAGGCACCTATTCTCTTCCCCGCAGTGGGTAAACCTTTTAACAATGAAATCCATGTTGGGGGAAAGTCTTTCCCAATAAAGCAACATGGTTTCGCCCGAGACAGCGAGTTTGAGGTTATCGGTAACGGCTGCATGCGGATGAAGGAGAGTACCTTTGGAGCCAATTATCCGTATCGTTTGGCTTTAGAGGTGTGTTATCGCCTTGAAGGTAGCACGGTAAAAGCGGTATGGACGGTAGAGAATCTTGACGACAAGGAAGCGTTCTTCCAGATTGGTGCACATCCGGGCTTTCTGCTGCCAGACTACGAAGCAACGGATGATGTGCATGGATATATACAATACTATAACCATGATGGTCGGCCGAAACAGCCTGTTGTTGTGTCGTCGTTAAATGATGGCAACCGTGTTCCGTTGGCTACGCCACGAAATATCATGTCTGAAATGCCATTAAGGAATGACACTTTTGCACAAGATGCGCTGATGTTCGAAGGTGGACAGGTGGCTATGGCAGTGCTATGCGACAAAAAAAAGGATAGATTGCTTGGTGTTTGCTGCCCACAGGCCGAAGCTTTTGGGGTCTGGGCTCCACACAAGGAGGGGTGTCCGTTTGTCTGTCTTGAGCCTTGGTGTGGAATCTGCGACCTTTATGGCTTTGTCGGCGATATCAGTACCCGCCAGTACATCCATCGACTTCTTCCGCACGAGGAGTATATGTTTGCTTATACTATTATAATCTACTGATTTTTCTTGACGGACCACTATTGTCAGAAGTCGATTAATTTGGTGGCAGGCCAGCCGTAGTCTTGATAATAATGGACTGTGAGGTTGTGGTGCTGTACGTATTCGCATAGTTGTTCTTTGCGGACAGCCTCATGAATCTGTTTGTTAGAGTGTATGTTCTCATAGATGTCGTAGTATTCGCCGAAGATGCGTTTGGCGCTTGCCTGATTGCCTGCGCCGTCGACGGTCTGCTCAAAGGAGATAATCTTGTAACAGCCATCTTTCTTGCTCAATGTCATTAGTCCCGAGTGATTACCTCCGGAAACGCATTTCAGTGTATCGTCGGATTGATTGTACCAAAGCACCCAGAAGTCGCCCCATACTTGTAGCGATTCTTCGTGAATCATCATCAGCACGGGCACGCACAGCTCGCCTTTCTGGTAATGCTCACCGATTTCGCTCACCAGATAGTCACTGACGGCCTGGCGCACAGCCTGCTCCTCGCGATTGATGGCGATGTGGCGGATACAATCGGCTTTGTGCCCGTCGAAGTCGGACATCAACCACTGGCCGTCCACTTTCTCCATCGAGAGTTTGTGCTCCTCAATGTCACTCTTGGAATCGAAAGTGCTGTCCTCCCATTTCTGCTGCACGCTGATGGTGGCGACGGCGTGGGTTTTGTCAATCAATTCTACATCAACGACTTCATAGTCAGCTATTGTGCCTCCATTGCCAGTAACAAAGTAGTAGAGCCACTCGTGGTCCATCGCCTCATGGTTGGGGAGATTGAACATGGTGTCCAATACGGCATAGAAGTCCTCCGTCATGTAGTCTTTTGAGCACTCTAAAAGTTCATGATCGGGTATGTATTGGCATAATTCGGCAGCGCGATTCATCAATTGCTTTTCACCATTGTTGCAAGCTGTCAACAGTAGCATGTTCGCTAATATAAAAAGTGTTTTTTTCATAATGAATGATTTTTTCTGAATGCAAAAATACGTTTTTTTCGTGACATATCACCATTTATTTGTATTTTTGCATTTTAAAAAACGATGTTTGATGGAAACTATTGGTTTGTGGCTTACGACGGCGATTGAGACTGTCAACGGTTGGGTGTGGAGTTCGGCTTTGGTGGGACTGTGTCTGTTGGCGGGACTCTATTTTTCGCTTCGCACACGGTTTGTACAGGTGCGTCGTTTTAGAGAAATGGTTCGACTTCTTTTCAGCAGTACGAAGAAGGACGGCAAGAAGGTGGGCATATCGTCGTTCCAGGCGTTCGCCATGGCACTTTCAGGTCGTGTGGGTACAGGCAACATTGTGGGTGTGGCGACGGCAATCGGCTTTGGTGGACCCGGTGCTATTGTGTGGATGTGGATAATAGCTTTTTTCGGTGCTGGTAGCGCTTTCGTCGAGGCCACGTTGGCACAGATATATAAGGAGAACCACAATGGTCAGTTTCGTGGAGGTCCGGCCTATTATATAGAAAAAGGTCTTCGCAGTCAGTTCCTTGGTAGTATGTTTGCCGTGCTGGCGGCATTGGCCTGCGGCGTTTTTTTGCCGCCAGTTCAGTGCAACGGTATCGCTCTCAGCTGTTCACGTTCTTTTGGTGTGGATGTTTGGGTGATAGGTCTCATTGTGGCTACACTAATCGGGTTAGTAATTATCGGTGGTGTGAAACGCATTGCCAATGTGGCACAGATTGTGGCACCGGTGATGGCTGTGGTTTACATTGTCCTCTCAATAGTGGTTTTGGCTGTGCACTGGCAGCTGGTGCCTGATGTGTTTATGCAAATGTTGCGTGGTGCGGTGGGTATCAATGAAGTTGGTGGTGCATTGTTGGGAAGTACAATTGCATGGGGGGTGAAACGGGGCATCTACAGCAATGAGGCGGGGCAGGGCACAGGGCCTATCGTGGCAGCTGCTGCCAAGGTGAGCCATCCTGTTAAACAAGGATTGGTGCAGGCTTTCTCAGTCTATATCGACACGTTGCTCGTCTGCACAGCCACGGCCATGATGATTTTGGCCTGCAAGACCTATAATATCATAGACACTGTGCAACAGGCTCCAGGAGGTGCAATAGTAACCTATTTGCAGCAGAATCCCGGTGCGCCGGAAGGTGAACCCGGAGTTTTCTATAC
Source organism: Bacteroidales bacterium (assembly GCA_017448185.1). GTDB lineage: Bacteria > Bacteroidota > Bacteroidia > Bacteroidales > P3 > Colimorpha. Next base: position 17,117 of record JAFSLX010000005.1, on the reverse strand, counting down.
TACAGGAGCCCTCGGTTTGGTGGTGGGAAATAGCGCGGGTGATATGATTATTTCCATTTCGCTATTCTTCTTCGCATTCACCACTATCATGGCGTATTACTACTATGCGGAGACTAATCTAGTATACCTGTTTAACCGCTACCGTCGCCGTGTATTTAAGAAGCATCCCGAGCGGTTGGACGAACTGGAGCGCGAAGATATGGTATTTGGTGATGACAGTGGTGAGAAAATTGTGGTATGGGCACTGCGTATAGGTACTATCAGCGCCGTTTTTATTGGCTCGTTGGTGGGTAGCGGCATTGTGTGGACTATAGGTGATATAGGTGTCGGTGTTATGGCGTGGATAAACATTGTTTCAATTCTTATTCTCTCGCCCAAAGCCTTGCGTGCCCTCAAGGACTATGAGACACAGAAGAAGCTTGGTGTGGAACCCCGCTTCGATGCTCAAATGTTGAATATTAAAAATGCCGAATTCTGGGAAAAGAGTAATGGAAAATGACTATGAGCGAAATGTTTGATGTAAAGATAACGGCTGTCCGGAAGGCTGATTATAAGGATTTGCAGGCACAGTATGAGAACCTTATAGAACACACTTGTGATGTCTGTGAAGGACAGACATGGATTTCTCATGGCGGCAATAAGCCTGAAAATATGTGTGAAAGCGCATGGGAAAACATGCGCTCCTTTGTGGAGGCATTGTCCAAGGGCGAAGGCAACTTCTACGATGGCTGGATGAAGAATCCCTACAGTGCCATGATTAGCTGCAACGACGGATTCCGTCCGGTGAGCTTTTTGCTTGAACGAATTTAGAAATTAGAACTGATTATCTTTTTTGAGGAAATTGAGGTGTGACATTCAGAAATGACTGATAGTCTCGAATCATGTTGTCGTACATATCTTTTCGACTATACACGTTGTAGCAGGGGTGGTACTGTTTTACGACAAGTACGTTGTGTGATGGGGAGTAATAACAGTGGCTGTTTACTTCCTCAAGGTCGTCCATGATATGATGTTTGATAAAATTGACCATAATGCCTTGCCCACCGAGGCAGAGTATGATGTCGGCATTGTACATTGAAATTTGCTCTGCCAGTAGGTCGGCATAGTTTTCCATGTATTTCTGCAGTACAGCATTGCTGGCAGCTTTACCGTCAGACTGTTTCTTGCAGTTGATGCGCACAATAGGGCCATTTTCGTAAAACCCTTGTAGCCGTGTTGGGTTGTCGGCACGGCTGAAGGTCATCGTTTTGTGGTCGGGTATGGTCATCAGGCCGTAGGCCCAAAGTTCCAGATTGGGGAAGAAACGCATGGCAGTTTTGCAGGTGAGGTGCGGTGTGGGTACACGTCCAGACTCAGTGCGTATGTCCCAGCAGTCCTCCTCGTCAAGTTCTTTGGTGAGCACGAGCAGGCGCATACCGGCATCGTTCCACAGCTCTTCTTCATTGGCGGGTTTATGTACCTGACAGAACCCATCGAACCAGATATCGCCCCGGTAAAGTAGGCCATCTTTGGTAATGGTTTGGCTTTCATGCAATTTTTTTGCACGTTCTACCCAGCGGGTGAACAGGTTTTCTTCGCGTTCTCTGTAGGTCATAATGCTTAGTTTTTTGATGGTGCAAAGTTAAGAAATAATATTCATTCTACAAAAAATATTTTTTTGCTGAAAATATATTTGTATATTTGCAATGATGTTGATTCTGTAATTTGTAAAACAAATTAGTAAGAATCAGTAGTTTGGATGAATGTGGAATTAATTTATAAAATTTATTAAATTATGGTAAAGAAAAAGACTCCTCTTAGTAAAGATGGCTACGCATGGAAATACAGTGTAGTGGGCGGTGTAACCCGGGTTAATATTGAGACAGGAGACGATATCGCTCATCTTCACGAGTTGGATCAGAAGTTGTGGACGGTGCTCAGCTGCCCTGTACATGGATTGGAATTCGACGAGCGTACCCTTTCTATGATTGATACCGACAAGGACGGAAAAATACGTGTCGGCGAGGTGGTTGCTGTGGCGCAGTGGCTCGGCAAGGTGTTGAAGAAGATTGACTTGCTCTATGAACGCAAGGATACAATCGCTTTTGCTGAAGTAAATGCTGACACCGAGGAGGGCAAGCAGGTGCTCGACTCTGCACGGCTCATCCTTGAGAAACTCGGTTTGAAAAAGGAGGAGATTTCTTTGGCCGATGTGGTTGAATATTTGGCCATCTACGAAGAAAAGTGCAAGGCAGAATACACGGCTCAGAACGCTGAGCCGTTCACGCCTCCTTATGGCGATTTGAGCGATGATGCTGAGGCTGCTGTCAATGCGATACGTGCCAAAGTGGCCGATTGGTTTATGCGTTGCAAACTGGTTCAGTTTGACGAGGATGCCACGTCGGTGCTCGATGTGCAGGTGGATCAGATTGCTGCTATAAGTGGTAATAACCTTGTCGAAAGTACCGACACCATCTCGACCTACCCGCTGTTGCGTCCGCGCAAGGATGCCTTGTTGCCCGTTGAGGGTGGTATCAACCCCGCTTGGCAGGATGCTTTTTCCAAGGTGAAAACACTTGTGTTCGATGTCGATTTTGCCGGCAAGGAAAGTATTGGCGAGGATGAGTGGAACGGGGTGTTGGCCAAGATAGATGCCTATACCGCATGGAAGACAGCAGGTGAAACGGCCATGAATGAAGCCGTTGCCGCGCAGTTGGCTGCTCACAGTGCAGCCATTGAGCCAGTGGAGAAAATGGTCCGCTGTTGCCGCGACTATATCAAGCTATTGCACAACTTTGTTGTCTTCAAGGATTTCTATAGCCGTAAACCGGAGTCGGAGGCTGTATTCCAGGCCGGTAAGCTGTATATCGATCAGCGTTGCTGCGAACTTTGTGTCAAAGTGGCCGATATGGGTAAACTGACTGCATCGGCAGGTCAGAGTGGCATGTATCTGCTGTGTTGCCACTGCGTATCGAAAGTGCAGGGCAAAGAGATGGATATCGTCGCCGCCATTACCGACGGTGAGACCGGCGACCTGAAAGAAGGTAAGAATGCTGTTTTCTACGACCGTATGGGACGTGACTGGGATGCCACCGTCACCAAAATAATCGACAACCCCATCAGCGTCCGTCAAGCTTTCTGGAGCCCATACCGCAAGTTTGGCAACTGGGTAACCGACAAAATTACCAAGTCGGCGTCGGAAAAGGAGAGCAAGCAGTTTGACGAGATGACCTCTAAGGCCGACACTGCTACTACTAACCTCACCGCAAAACCGGCCGAAGGTGCGCCCGAAGGTGCTGCTGCACCGAAGGCTGCTCCGTTCGATATTGCCAAATTCGCCGGTATCTTTGCCGCTATCGGCTTGGCATTTGGTGCCATCGGTGCTGCGTTGGGCATGTTGGGGAGTTTTGTTGTGGCCAAATGGTACAATGTGATTTTGCTTGTTGCTGCAGTGATTATCCTCATTAGCGGTCCTTCGATGCTGCTTGCATGGATCAAACTGCGCAAGCGCAACCTTGGCCCGGTACTGAATGCCAATGGTTGGGCTATAAATTCGCGCGTGTTGGTCAACACTACCTTCGGCGCCACCCTCACCAGTATGGCCCACTATCCCAAGCTTGTGACGAAAGATCCCTTTGCCGAAAAGAAAACCCCGTGGTGGGTCAAATGTTTTTGGTGGCTGTTGGCCTTGGCGGTCATCGCTTTCGGAGTGTTGTATTTTACTCACAATTTGCCGTGGCAAAAGACGTCCGAACCTGCCGCCGCCGAGGTGGTCGACAGCATTGCTCCGGCTCCTGAGCCCATGGCTGTTGAGGAGGCTCCGGTTGTTGAGGCTGAAACTCTTGCTGAATAGTGAAACGTCTGGCAACTATATTGTTGTTGATGATTCCGTTGTCGTCGCAATCACAAGATTTCTCCACGTTAACCGCTGCATGGTGGAACGTGGAGAATCTTTTCGATACCCGCGACGACCCCCATACTGCCGACGACGAATTTACCCCGCAGGGCGACTATCATTGGACTCACCGCCGACTTGAGACAAAGATTCAGGGCATTTACAAGACCATCGCCATGATGGACCAGCCCGATGTGGTGGGCTTGGCCGAGGTGGAGAACAAGTATGTGCTGCGCGAATTATGCCAGACCACGCCGCTGGCACAGGTACCGTACCGCTACGTGCATTACGATTCGCCCGACCGGCGTGGTATCGACTGTGCGCTTATCTATCGTTCCGACCGCTTTACAGTCACTGCAAGCCGCCCGGTGCACGTTAGCGACAGTGCTGATGGATTCTTTACACGCGACATACTGATGGTCGAGGGTGTAATCAAAGATGGTGACAGTGTCTGCATCTTCGTCAACCACTGGCCCTCGAAACGTGGTGGCGACGATGCTGATGCCCGTCGTGTCGACATTGCCCGCACGCTGCGCGGCCTGATGGTAGAATACCACCATGCGCATCCCGATGCCGCTATCATCGCCATGGGCGACATGAATTCGACTTACGACGAGGAGGCTGTGACGGAGGGCATGGCTTTTGGCGCTGATAGCATCAACCCCGACGGAATTCGCAACCTCACACTCCGTTTGCCTCGCGATTGGGGAAGCCACAAGTATCAGGGACAATGGCACTACATCGACCAAATGTTCCTGCTGGCCGACGACCGATGGACGGTGTGTAAACTCAAACTGTTGAAGTTTGACCATCTACTTACTTCCGAGCTTTCCCGTCCCGGAGTGCGACCTCGCCGCACCAACCAAGGTTTCCGTTACGAAGGCGGTTTGAGCGACCATCTGCCACTACTGCTACGCTTGAAGACGACACAAGATTGTGATAGATAATTTGATGGGAATTTTTTGTTTCGCAAAATACTGTTGATCAGTAGTCTGTGACTTTCGTCTCCGAGTCACCTCCTGAACATCTCCATTGAAATGTGGATCGAGAGTGGTGAAGATATGCTTTAGAACACCCAATTATTTAATAAAAAAACATGAGCTACCGCGCAATATTTACGTGGAGGCTTACGTTATTGAAATCAACAAACAGATAAGATATCATGTACAGAACTAATACTTGCGGTGAGCTCCGCCTCGCCAATGTGGGACAAATAGTGACCCTTGCCGGATGGGTGCAGCGTTCGCGCGACCTGGGTGGTATGACTTTTATCGACCTGCGCGACCGTTATGGCATCACGCAGCTGGCTTTCAACATGGAAACTAACGCACCGCTCTGTGTGCAGGCACGCAAACTCGGCAGAGAGTATGTCATACAGGTGGTCGGCAAGGTCATCGAGCGTAGCTCTAAGAATACGAAGATTCCTACGGGAGAGATTGAAATCGAGGTGACTAATCTTAACATCCTCAACGAGGCCAAGGTGCCGCCTTTTACCATCGAGGACCAGAGTGATGGAGGCGATGACCTGCGTATGAAGTACCGCTACCTCGACATTCGCCGCAATCCCGTGAAAAACAACCTTGTGATGCGCCACAAGATGGCCATGCTGGTACGCAACTACCTTTCTGATCGCGACTTTCTTGAGATAGAGACCCCCATGCTCATCAAGAGCACCCCCGAGGGCGCCCGCGACTTCGTGGTGCCCAGCCGCATGAATCCTGGCGAGTTCTACGCCCTGCCGCAGAGCCCCCAGCAGTACAAGCAACTGCTGATGGTGGCTGGTATGGACCGCTACTTTCAGATTGTGCGTTGCTTCCGCGATGAAGACCTGCGTGCCGACCGTCAGCCCGAGTTCACGCAGATTGACTGCGAGATGAGCTTTGTGGAACAGGAGGACGTGCTCAACATGTTCGAAGGTCTGGCCAAGCACCTTTTTAAGGAGATGAAGGGTATTGAGTTTGACCAGTTTCCCCGTATGACCTGGCACGATGCCATGCGCCTCTACGGATCGGACAAGCCCGACATCCGATTCGGCATGGAATTCAGGGAGGTGACCGACGTGGTCAAAGGCCACGGCTTCGGCCTATTTGACGGTGCTGAGCTGGTGGTGGGCATCGTGGCCAAAGGCTGCGCAGAATACACACGCAAGCAGCTCGACGCGCTGACGGACTTTGTCAAGCGTCCGCAGGTGGGAGCCGGCGGCATGGTGTACATCAAATACAACGCCGACGGCAGCTTTAAGAGCAGCGTGGACAAGTTCTACGATGCCGAGGCCCTCAGGGTCGTAGTTGAAAAGATGGGCGCTAAGCCGGGTGACCTGATGCTGCTGCTCTGCGGTCCCGCCATGAAAACACGCACACAGCTCTGCGCTCTGCGCCTTGAGATGGGCAACCAACTTGGCCTGCGCGACCCGCAGAAGTTCGCCCCCCTCTGGGTTATCGACTTCCCGCTGCTGGAGTGGGACGACGAGACACAGCGTTTCTACGCCATGCACCACCCCTTCACGGCACCCAAGCCCGAGGACGAGGCTTTGCTCGACGATCCCAGCCGCTGGGGCGACATACGCGCCAACGCATACGACATCGTCATGAACGGCACCGAAGTGGGTGGCGGCTCCATCCGTATCCATGACCGCGTGCTGCAGAACAAGATGTTCCACACCCTCGGCTTCACCGACGAGAGCGCCGCTGCCCAGTTCGGCTTCCTGATGGATGCCTTCACCTACGGCGCACCGCCACACGCCGGTTTGGCCTTCGGCTTCGACCGCCTGTGCTCTATCTTTGCCGGTGCCGACTCGATTCGCGACTTCATTGCTTTCCCGAAGAACAACTCGGGTCGCGATGTGATGAGCCAGTCGCCTTCGCCCATCAGCCAGGAACAGCTCGACGAGCTGTGTATCAAGGTTGATGTGAAATGAAGGCAAAGGCTCTAATTCATTCCATGCGTCTCCGCACATTACCCCTGTCATTGGCAGGAGTGGTGTGCGGAGGTGTTATGGGCTATGCCCATCCTGCGTGCCGTCCGGGAACACACATCTTCCTTGCCCTCACTGCCGTCATGCTACAGATACTCACCAACCTCTGCAACGAGTTGGGCGACCACCTCAGTGGTGTCGACGGCGAGACCCGCGAAGGCCCCCACTACAGCATGGTCAACGGTGGCCTCACCGTCAAGCAGATGTGGCACGCCATCAACACCTTTGTCGTCCTCTGCGCCCTTAGCGGCCTCATCATGCTCCTCTTGAGTTTCCCAATGGCTAGCATCGAGTTCTTGGTGTTCATCCTCTTGGGTGCGGCAGCCATCTGGGCGGCCACACACTACACTCTCGGCAAGAAGCCCTATGGTTATATCGGCCTGGGCGACCTCTTTGTCTTCCTTTTCTTTGGCCTTGCAAGCGTGCTGGGCAGCCATTACGTCATTGCCCACACACTCCTGTCGCCCTATTCACAGAGCATCCTGCCCGTTCTGGCTCCTGCCGTCGGTGTAGGGCTTTTGAGCGTAGCGGTGCTCAACATTAACAACATCCGCGACATGCAGAGTGATGAGGAAGTCCGCAAGACTATTCCCTTGCGTATCGGCGAGCATGCTGCCAAAATCTATCAGACTTTGTTGGTGGTACTTGGTATTGCCTGTTTTGCATGGAACAGTGAAGACCTGCTTATGTGCGTATTGCCGCTTAGCCCCTTCTTCCTGTGGCACATCATCGGCGTGTGGCGGCGCAAAGGGAAGCGTCTTGACCCCATGCTGCCGTTGCTGGTTCTAAGCACCTTCGCACTGGCCTGGTGGTATGCAGATGTGTACTATATTGAACTGACTTGCCCCTGGCCCATCTGGTAGCCTATGGCCTACGACTTTGACAAGATAGCGCTCGACTACGACCGCATGAACCACCTGATGACCCTTGGTCTCGACCGATGCTGGCGCAGGCGTGCGGTGAAGGGTTTGCACGGCAAGGTGTTGGATGTAGCCTGCGGCACGGGCGATATGATTGTGGAACTGCAAAAGCATGGCTGCAATGTCACCGGCGTTGACCTCAGCGAAGAGATGATGGCCATTGCTAGGCAGAAGGCGCCTACGGCCACTTATATGATTGCCGACGCCGAGCACCTGCCGTTTTCTGGCGAGACTTTCGATGCCGTAACTTGCGCCTTTGGAGTGAGAAACTTCGTGCATCTGGAGCAGGGCCTCAAAGAGATGATGCGTGTGCTCAAGCCGGGCGGACGGATGGTGATACTGGAACTTGCAACGCCTGACAGCCCCCTCGTCAGCCCCTTCTATAACCTCTACACGCGGCATATCATACCCTGTCTCGGACAGCACATTGTCGGCAGCCGCGAGGCATATACCTACCTCCCCAGCAGCATCGAACGCTTCCCCAAGGGAGAAGTCTTCCTCGATATAATCCATCGTTTGCCAATCAGCATCCATCATTGCTGTCATCGGCGACTCACCTTTGGCGTTTGTCGTATGTATGTGATAAACAAAGAGGCCGCCTAATAGGCAACCTCTATGCTTATTAATCCTAAAACAAAATGGGCATCTGGAATAATATGTTATCTGACCATTTTCTGGTTGCAAAAGTACAACCATTCTTGAAACCCGACAATACCTAAAAATGGTGATTTGCTTAATCGGTTGTTTCTGTGTTTGATATTAACCTGATCGTGTGCCTGTTTCTGCATTGTGCGAACAGCTGTTGTCTCCTGCTGAGGTAGAAGTTGATAAGACGTTGGCAGGTTGATGCTTATTCAAAACTTAGGTATGGCAACAATCGTTCAAGTGTGCTGTCGGCCATCGATGGTATAGCTCTCAAATCGTCAGCAGAGTGGAAGTGGACACCCCGGTTGCGCAGGTTAACAATGTCGCGTGCCTGAAAGTATTCAATGTAAGGATGCTTGATGAGTTGCTTCAGCGCTATTCTGTTGATGGATATACGATGCAGACTGTCAGTGTCCAATTGCAAATGGGATTCGATGTGGCTGAGCAACTCTGGTGTAAAGCCGTACACTTCGAGCAGTTGTTCTTTGCTGACAAAACCACCAAGGCGGTCGCGATATCGTACTATGCGCCGAGCAAAAGTCGGGCCTATGCCATGGAGCAACATTAAAGTGGTGGTATCGGCGCTGTTCAGTTCTATGGACAACGGTTGCCGTAATCTCCGTTGAGGCACTTGAGTGTATCGGTTGCTGTCGAAAAAGGAGGGACTTGTACGTCGTTGGTAAACTTTCTTCGAATACCTTGAGCGATAGACCGAATCTTCTTTATTGTCTAATTTTTCCATTTTTGCAACTGCAGAAGTGTCGTTTTCAGCCTTTGAACCGCTACCATGAGAATGAAAAATTGCAATGCCTATAATAATAAGTATACCTATTGATAACCATGCAATTCCGATGGATTGTCCGTGTGTTATGTTGTGTTTTTTCCTGCTCATTTGAAGAAAAATTTTGCCATGTCAAAAAATAGTTGTACTTTTGCACCCGCTTTCGACAGATAGAAAGTCCGATTTGGTCTGTTAGCTCAGTTGGTTCAGAGCGCTTCCTTCACACGGAAGAGGTCGAGAGTTCGAATCTCCCACAGACCACGATTTAGCCCCTGCAAAGGGGCTTTTTCTTTTTCTGAATGGGGGTGAATAGTCGTCATGGTTTTCATGTTTTCCAATTCTTTTCGATTTTGCAAAAATACGACAATTATTCTATTTCTACAATTTTTTTTGACCGTAGCATTTCCCATAGTTTTTTTATTTTTCAGAAAAAAACGTATCTTTGCACTCGAAATCAGATTTGTGAGCGTATAAAACTTAATCAACTATGATAGATCAAATCGTACAGTATAACAAGGAGTTTGTGGCAGGGAAGAGTTATGAGCAGTACCGTACCGACAAGTACCCCGACAAGAAACTGGCAGTGCTATCGTGCATGGATACTCGCCTCACCGAACTGCTGTCGGCAGCGTTGGGACTGAGGAATGGCGATGCCAAAATCATCAAAAATGCCGGAGGACTGGTCATTTCGGCTTTCGATTCGGCCATGCGAAGCCTTATTGTGGCTATCTACGAGTTGGGCGTGAAGCACGTGATGGTGGTGGCCCACTCGCATTGCGGAGCCTGTCACATGAGCTACAGTCATTTCCACGACGAGATGCTGGCGCGCGGTGTTACCGAGCAAACGCTCGACACCATCCGTAAATGCGGCATCGACCTCAACCACTGGCTGGAAGGATTCAAAGATACTCCCGAGTCGGTCCGCCGTACGGTGGAAACCATCCGCACCCATCCCCTTGTGCCCAAGGACATCGAGGTGCGTGGCTTCATTATCGACAGCGAGACTGGTGCTTTAGATGAAATAATATGCTAATAATATGGTAATCGATTTCAACAAGATTAATGAAGTGTCCAACCCTCAGTTCAAGGGTGGAGAGGGTGACACGATGTTCCGTACGTTCAACGACGGGATGAACAAAATTATGCGTGGACGGCTCGAAGTGGGTTGTTCCATCGGCTATCACAGCCATGAGGCTAACAGTGAGATGATTTTCATCCTCAGTGGCGAGGCTCGTTGTAGGTACGATGAAGGAGAGGAGTGGCTTTCGGTTGGGCAGTGCCATTATTGTCCCAAGGGGCATTCACATGCCCTTATCAATGCCAGCAGCTCGGAACCGCTCGTCTTTTTTGCCATTGTTCCAGAACAATAACCTGGTATGTACAATTTTTTTTTAAGGGTGGCGTTCATATTAAAAAAAGACTGTTGCTATGATACGCGAAGAGACTGTTTTTGGACCTATTTTCAGCCGGCGGCTCGGCAGTTCGCTTGGCATCAACCTGCTGCCTGAAAAGGGCAAGATATGTAATTTTGATTGCATCTACTGCGAGTGCGGATGGAACCGCGACGGCCGCAACGACACTGTCCTGCCCACCGCCGAAAAGGTACGCTCCGACCTCGAGCGCATGCTCGTCAAACTGGCTGCTGTAGGCACTCCGGTAGACAGCATCACTTTCAGTGGCGACGGTGAACCCACCATCAACCCTGAGTTTCCGCAGATTATCGACGATACCCTGCGCCTGCGCGACCAGTACTACCCTCAGGCCAAGGTCAGTGTGCTCAGCAACGCCACCCGTGTTCATATTCCGGAGATATTCAATGCGCTGCGCAAAGTGGACAATCCCATTATGAAAATCGATGCTCCCACCAACGAGCTGATTGCCAAGATTAACCTTCCAGCTCCGGGCTATGATGTACAGCGTGTCATTGAGGCCTTGAAAAGATTTGATGGCAACTTCGTGCTTCAGACCTGCATGCTCCGTGGCAACGGTTTCGACTCGTCGAGCCCCGAAGTTGTTGGCCCGATGATGGACATCGTACGCCTGCTGCGTCCACGCGAGTGGATGGTCTACACCATCGACCGTGCCACCCCCATGCAAGGCCTCGAGAAGTTCAGCCCGCAGGAAATGAAAACCCTCGTGCAACCAGTGATTGACGAGGGCTTTACCAAAGTGCAGATTAAGGGTGCGGTCGAGGATAACTGATTAGTTGATAAACATACTTAGGTTTGCCAGTACGATGGTGATGAAAATGAGGAGCCCCATGAAGAGGGTAGGGGGAACTTTTGTTTTCTCGTTTTTCCAATGCCCGTCGACGCGTCGTGGCCGGTAGTTGACCGACCATTCGGGTTTTATCAGCGGGATTGCTCCTGCAGCCAAAATGAGTACATCGCACAAGAGGATAGGTAGTGCTATCGTCCAATCGTGACGGAGGAGAAGGATGGCGATAAACGAGCCTACGGTAATGATTGCGGAGGCAATCATGAAGATGGTATGGGCTGTCTTATTTGGTTTCATCGATAAAGTCGGCTATTGCTTTCATCGCCTCGGGGGCGAAAGTCTCTTCGATTAACATGTATTCGTCTGGGCTGCCGGTGGTGCAGTGCTGAAACAAGTGGTTAAGCCCGGCAAATATTTCGTGGTGTGTGTTGTCGCCTGCCAGTTCGGTGATTCGGGTAATGTTTGGAAGTGCTATTACTTGGCAATCTTTCATTCCCTGCAGTGCCAGGATAGGACATGTCACCTTGGGCAGGTATTCGGCAGGGTCGAGGGTGAGGAAAGTCTGCATCCATTGGCTTTCGAGCTGAGAACGCATACCTGCCACACTGCTGCGCACCAGCCCGATGCTGTCGGCCTGCTCTTTGCTGAGGGATGCAGTGTAGTGTTCAATCAGTTTGCGGTGTTCCTTGGCCGATGCCGTAGGGGGCATGGCGAATGCTTCGCGCAAGTAGGCCATGCGACAGGCAATCAGGCTGTCGCTCACCCCCTTGGCCCGGAAGATGGCCTCGTTCTGCTGCAGCATCACGTCGAGTCCCGTGCAACCCTGTCCAGCCAGCATCACCACGAACTTTACCTCCTTGTTCCTTGCCGCCACCATGGGGGCGATGGCACCGCCCTCACTGTGTCCGCCGATGCCGAGCCGTGCGGGGTCGATGTGCGGATTCTCTTTCACAGTGTTGAACATTGCTTCGGCATCCTCGCTGAAGAGACGCGTGTCGGCTTTTTCCACCTCGCCGGCGCTGGCACCCATACCGCGGTCGTCATAGCGCAGCACGGCGATGCCGCGACGCGCCAGATAGTCGGCTATCACCCAGAAAGGCTTATGCTGCATGATTTCCTCGTCGCGGTTCTGCTGGCCGCTGCCCGACACCAGTACCAGGCATGGGAAGCGTTCTCCCTCTTTGGGATAGGTGAGTGTGCCTTCCAAATGCACCTTGTTGCCCTGACTGTCGGTGTAGTCGGTCGTGACCGTCTCCTCCAGATAAGGGTAGGGTGGTTGCGGTGTTTGCGGACGAAGCAGCGAGAAGATGGTATCGGTGGGATAGAAGGTGATCTCCTCTTTGATGATACTTTGCTTCCAAAAGCCGCTGAATGTGCTGTCGTGCTGTGTGAGGTCAATCTTCAGCCCGATGCTGTTGCATTCCAGCGTCAGTCGGTTGCCCTCGCGGCTCCAACTGCTGACGGGTATGGGGTCGGCGGTCTGCATGGGACTGTAGAGGTCGACGGCACTGTCGGTCAGATGGATGCAGAGCGCCAGCCCGGTCTTGTTGCTCATGCCGGTGTACCACTGGGCATGAGCAACATTGACGCCTAATATCGATATTATTAGAAAACTCCTGCGGAGTATTCCCCATAAAGGATTACTTTTCATTGTTACCATCTTGTTTCATTTTCTTCGGGTACCGTTTCGCTTTCTTCAGCGCTTCGGCTATAATCCATTCTATCTGACCGTTGGCACTACGGAACTCGTCCGCGGCCCATCGTTCGATGGCATCGTAGACTTCCGAGTCAATCCGTAGTGCGAAGTTCTTTTTCATTTTGAGAACATTACCTTCTCGCTGTTGAACATACGTGTCAGTCCCCAAACGGCGATGGCGGTATAGACCACATCTGATACAATGGTGATAATCACAGGGGTCCAGGTCATCTCGTGGGCAAAGACGGCGGTCATCACTTCAATACTGTTGTAGAAGGGGATGAGGTAGACCACCAGGTTGGTCGAGGCACCGTCTTGGAACATGGGCAGCAAGCCGCAGAGCATCACCACCAGCATGAAGGGGGTCACCATGGTGCCGGCGTTCTTCACGTCTTTGGCCAGTGCCGAGAGCAGGCTGACGGCCGAGGCCATGATGAGCACCGAGGCGAAGATGACCAGCAGCAGCACAAGGTAATCGTTTGTGGTGTAGTGGAATCCCAAATCGGGCGCTCCGGTACCGCTGTCCATGCTTATCATCTTGGGCAGCGACAGGGCGATGCCGATAAAGCTCGATATACCGCTGAGCAGGGCTATGCCGCTGAGCGATACTATCTTGCCCAAGGCCAGCTCGTTGCGGCGCATCGGGGTGACGAGCAGGGTTGCAATGGTGCCGCGCTCCTTTTCGCCTGCAATGCTGCTGGGGGCAATGGCCATCACGCCACTGAAGAGCATCATGATGATAAGCATTGGCAGCAGCTTGCTCCAAATCATGGCTCCGATCGAATCGTCGGTGGCTTGGTCGAAGCGTTGCTCCTCGTTCTGCGGCACGTTGACCGTGAATGGGCGGCCATAGTTGCCCAGCATCGAGCTGACAATCATGTACACACGGCTTGAGGCGTTGTTGGTCGAGTTGTAGTATATCTCCACATTGGGCAGGGCTGTCGGGTCGGCTGGTGCGGCAAACAGGCTGTCGAATCCCGCGGGGAAGCGCAGCAGCACGGCGTTGAGCTCCTTGTCCTCCAGCAGGGCGATGTCCTCGTCGGTGAACGGCTGCTCCACCACCACCAGGTTGCTGTCGATCGAGTTGAGCACCGGTGCGAGGCTTTCGGGCATGTTTTCCACACGCATGGTCACTACTTCGTCGGCTCCCTCGCTAATCATGCTCTGGATGCCCGAGCCCATTAGGCTGTAGACGATATAGATAAGCAGGCCAGGCAGAATTACCGTGGTGAAGAGCAGCTGCCGGTCGCCGAAGAAACGGGCGAATTCCTTCTTGATAATGGTCCAAGTGTTCGATTTCATTCGTCACCTCCTTTCTGTTCTTTGTAGATTTCGAAAAAGCGGTCCTCGAGCGTCATGCCGTTGCACACCTCGTCGAGGGTGCCACAGTTGGTCATGCGGCCGTCGATGATGATGCCCACGCGGTCGCACAGACGCTCCACCAAACTGAAAATGTGGGTGCTGAGGATGATGGTCTTGCCTTCGCCTTTCAGCTCCTGCAGGTAGTCGGTCACCGTGCGGGCCGTCAGCACGTCGAGGCCGTTGGTGGGTTCGTCGAAGATAATCACCTCGGGTTCGTGCACCAGCGAGATGACCAGCGACAGCTTCTGCTTCATGCCGGTCGAAAGGTTGGCCACCTTCACCTCGGCAAACTTGTCGATACCGAAGCGCTCGAACATGCGTGCCTTGCGTTGGGCGGTAGTGACAGGGTCGACATGGTGCAGCTGGCTGAAGAAATCGAACAGGTAGTTGGGGGTGAAGAAATCCTCGAGCTTCAGCTCCGAGGTGAGGAAACCGATTTTCGAGCGCACCCCTTCGGGGTCGCCGACAATGCTGCAGCCGTCGAGCACGGCGTCGCCGCTGTCGGGTTTGATAAGGGTGCTCAGCATGCGCAGTGTGGTGGTCTTGCCGGCTCCGTTGGGACCCAGCAGGCCGAATATCTCGCCGCGGTAGGCGTCGAAGGTCAGGTTGTCCACTGCCACCTTTATCCGCTTCCCCGAGGCAACACCGGCTTCCCCTTGTTCTATCTTTTGTTGCTTCCGGCTCAGCGTGAACGTCTTGCTGAGCCCGTTGACTTTCAGTATCTCATCCATTGTTGTTTGGTTTAAGTCTTGATAGTGTCTACAAGTTTTTAGTAGATGGTTCCGGTATTGATTACTGGGCTGGCCCCTTCGTCGCCGCAGAGCACCACCATCAGGTTGCTCACCATGGCGGCTTTGCGCTCCTCGTCCATCTCCACCACGTGGTCGGCGGCCAGCTTCTTCAGGGCCATGTCGACCATCGACACGGCACCCTCCACAATCTTCTCGCGGGCGGCGATGATGGCCTCGGCCTGCTGACGTTTCAGCATCACGCTGGCAATCTCCTGCGCGTAGGCCAGGTAGTTGATGCGGGCCTCCACCACCTCGATGCCGGCGATGTCGAGACGCTTGCGGAGCTCCTCCTCCAAACGGTCGTTGATCTCCTCGCCGCCGCTGCGCAGCGTCAGCTCGTTGCCGTGGTTATTGTCCATATTGTCGTAGGCATAGAGGCCGGCCACCTTGCGTAGCGCTGCGTCGCTCTGCACATTGACAAAACTGTCGTAGCCCTTCAGCAGCTGCTTGTTCTCACCGTTCTGCTGGGCGGCGGGAGTCGCCTCGACATCGATGTCGAAACAGGCCTTGTAGGTATCCTTGATGCGCCACACCAGCACCTGGCCAATCATGATAGGGTTGCCGTTGTGGTCGTTCACCTTGATGGGCGGCACGTCCATGTTGCGGGCGCGCAGCGAGAGCTTCTTAGTGCCATAGAAGGGGTTGACCCAGAAGAAACCGTTCTGCGTCACAGTGCCGCTGTATTTTCCGAAAAAGGTCAGCACGCGGCTCTGGTTGGGCTGGATAATCATAAACCCGCACAGGTGCAGGATGTAGAGAAAAGTGAACACGCACCCCGCGAGGATGGTCACGCCGATAGCGGCATCGCTGTCCGTTGCCGCAGCCCGCAAACCAAGCTGGATGGTCAGCCAAATGAAGAGCGCCAGCAGGGCCAGATTGATTACAAGATGTAGGAAACCGTTGTTTCCTGCTTTCATTTTTTTGATTGTTTCTTTGTTCATCTTATTGTAGTTTAATTGTTTATTTCAAATTATGTGATATTGTTTTAATATCATTCTGGGTGCAAATATACAACCTTTTTCAATACTGGCAAAAAAAAATGAAAAAAAAATTTCCCCACTCCAGCCGCTGGCCATTCGATGGCTCTCTGTTGTTCAGTCGTTGTTCAGTCGTTGTTCAGTCAAACACTGAACAATGACTGAGCAACGACTGAACAACGGCCGAACATCGCTATGACAGGCTGCCTGCAGCCACAATTACCCATAATATATTATCACGTTATGCTTCAATACATTGCATTTATAAGTTGAATATATGAACTGTTAAAAATAGTTAAAATAACACTGCCGTGAAACATTTCGACACTTTTGGGTATATTATATAAATGTAAGCTTTTTTTTCGAAGGCATAAAAGGCGATGTTCGAACCGGGTCAGAAATACTCGCGATGGCAAATTGTTGTCAAGCGCCACCAGGAACAAATCAGGGTGGATGTAAACTGGATGCAATATTATAAAGAATGTTAAAATTAAAAATGCAAACGCTAGAATATCAATAGGAAAAGAAAAAAATTGAATTTTTTTTTCACTGCAGGAGTCTAATTTTGACTTTTTTTTACGCCTAATATAGCGCAATGGGTAAAAAGGTGAATTATTGGCAGGGTGGAAAGTGAAATCGTAATTATAAAAAATAAGATGTTAAATTCAAAAATACAAATATCAGGATATCAATTGGGAAAAGAGAAGCAGCAAATTTTTTTTCACCCGGGTGTCAGATTTTGGTCGAAAAGTGAGTATTACATATATGTAATAGGACACATAAAATGAATAATGATATTATTAACCCAAAAACATTACAACATGAAAAAAAGAATCTTTTTATTAGCTTTGCTAGCCTCGTTCGGGGGCAGTTTGCAGGC
>JAFSLX010000057.1 GCA_017448185.1 Bacteroidales bacterium | reverse complement strand
GTTGTAGTTGTACTCGGTCGTAAACTTGTTACGCAACAGTTCCACATGCTTCTCCGATAGCGGGAAAAGAGCCTTCCAGTCGTTGTATATTTCTTCTATCTTCATAAGCGTACCACTATATTATATGGGTTTCATACCACCCTACTAACGCACTTCTTTCGTTTTTATTGTATATACCACCTATTTAAGTGGTGGTTGTACCACCATTGAGGCAAATATCGCAGTTTCTCCGTTGATTACTTCGTGATATTCAGTAGATTTATCGACTGCAAAGATACGCATTTTTTCTTGAATGGCAAAAACTAAATAATGCGTAAGTGTGTTAATGTGTTAATGTAGGAATGTATTATTGCTATTGCTGCAGGAACATGATATAGTATACTGGCAGGTAGGTTATACCGTTGGTGGTGGAGATTTTACAAGTGTAGTCCCTATACAGGCACCCTTTTTCTTCAGTATTTCTTCGGTATTTCTTCAGTGGTTATTCAGTTATCCACTGAAGAACCACTGAAGAAATACCGAAGAAATACTGGTAAACGACTGATGAGATTCTCCACATTGCGGCTCTGAACGCATGGTCCCAAGGCTTACATTTTTATGCTTATTGTGAAAACATTGGTGCTTTTTGTGAAATAGATATATGGAAAAATAGTTGTAATTTTGCAGCATCGAACGAAACGAAAAAAATTGAATAATAAACAATAAGACAAACACTTATGCAAGAAATTACATTGTCAAACGGAGTGAAAATGCCCCTGCTGGGTTATGGCGTCTTCCAAGTGTCGCCTGCTGAGTGCGAGCGTTGTGTCAGCGATGCGCTGAGCGTCGGCTACCGGCTGATAGACACAGCACAAGCGTATGCCAACGAAGAAGGTGTGGGTAACGCCTGGCGCAAAAGTGGCCTGAAGCGCGAGGAGGTTTTCCTCGTGACAAAGGTGTGGATTGCGAACAACGGTGAGGAAAAGGCAGCCAAGAGCATCGACGAGAGCCTGCGCAAGTTGCAGACGAATTACATCGACCTGCTACTCATCCATCAGGCCTACGGCGACGTGTTCGGCACGTGGCGGGCGATGGAGAAAGCCTATCACGACGGCAAGGTGCGCGCCATAGGAGTGAGCAACTTCCAGTCGGGCCGTTTCTTCGATTTCGCCCACTATGTGGATGTAAAGCCGATGGTGAACCAGCTGCAATGCAACACCCTCATACAGCAGACAGCCATCGAGCCGATACTTGCTGAATTCGGAACACGTATGATGGCTTGGGGACCGCTTGGCGGACAAGGGGTCGAAGGCATCGTGAAGAGTGAAGAGCTTGCCGCCATAGGTGCCAAGTATGGCAAAAGTGCCGCTCAGGTGGCCCTTCGGTGGCTGACCCAGCGTGGTGTTGTGGCCATCCCCAAGTCCAGTCACAAAGAACGTATGGCGCAAAATTTCGACATCTTCGACTTCACCCTGACCGCCGACGATATGGCCGCCGTCGCCAAGCTCAACCAGCACGACACGGGCACCATCGATTTCGGCGACCCGCAGTTTGTGAAGTATTTGATTGAGAATTACGGATAAAAACAATAACCCAATACTATTTACAATGAAAAGAATCGCATTATTTGCCGCTGCGGCGCTGATGCTGCTCGGCTGCAACCAGAAACAGGAAACCGCAACGACGGCACAAGAACCCGAAGGCCCAGTGGTGTACATGACCCGCGACATCAGCCCCGAGGCGCTGGTGAAGATCTACCAGGCGCTGGGCGTTGAGGCCACTGGCCGCGTGGCAGTAAAAATCTCCACCGGCGAGGGCAGCAACCCCAACTACCTGAAGCCCGAGCTCATCAAGAACCTCGTGCAGCTGGTGGACGGCACCATCGTGGAGTGCAACACTGCCTACGGCAGTGGCCCCGGCAACGAGAAGGACGAGCGCAACACCTCGGCCAACCACTGGAAGGTCATCGAGCGTCACGGATTCACGCCCCTGTTCAAGGTCGACATTATGGACGAGGAGGGCGAGATGCGCATCCCCGTGCAGGACTCCACCCACATCAAGTACGACATCGTGGGCAGCCACATGGCCAACTACGATTTTATGATTGCCCTCAACCACTTCAAGGGCCATCCGATGGGCGGCTACGGTGGAGCGCTGAAGAATCTCAGCATCGGCTGCGGCAGCGCCAACGGCAAGGCCTATATCCACTCCGCCGGCAAGATGGAGGTGCTCGACATGGCCAAGCTGTGGACACCCGAATTCATCGGCGACCAGGACGGCTTCCTCGAGAGTATGGCAGCTGCCGCCCAGGCCGTTACCGACTACTTCCGCGCAAAGAAAGGCATCATCTACATCAGCGTGATGAACAATATGAGTATCGACTGCGACTGTGTGGACCATCCCGAGCCCGTGAAGCTTGAAGACTACGGCATCCTTGCCTCCACCGACCCCGTGGCCCTCGACCAGGCCTGCATCGACATCATCAACAACCAGAAGGTGACTGCCACCAACGACCCCACCGACCTCCTCTCGCGTATCGACAAGCAGCACGGCATCCATACCATCGAGCACGCCGAGAAGATAGGTCTCGGAAGCCGCCAGTACAAGCTGGTCTCCATCGACAAATAATCTCCCACCATGAAACGCATCGCAATGATTTTTGCTGCCTGCTGCCTGTTGCTGACAGTGGGGTGCAGCAAAAAGAGAGAATCGGGAAAGGATATGAATGTTTTAAGTTTCAATGAAAAGCAAGCGGCCGCGATGACGGTTATCGCCTGTCATGAGGCGAGGGGCGACCAGTCGTCGCTGGCCATCGCCATCGGTGAGGGATTCGATGCAGGCCTCACCGCCAACCAGATGAAGGATGCCCTCTCGCAGCTCTATGCCTACACAGGTTTCCCGCGTTCGCTCAACGCACTGGGGACTCTCAAGAAAGTGATGGAACAGCGTGGCGATGTGGAGATGGGTGCCGAATCGTCGCCGCTGCCCGACAGCTACGATGCCCTCAAGCAAGGCACCGAGGTGCAGACGAAGCTCAGCGGACAGCCGTTCAACTACGACTTCTGTCCCGCCGAGGACTACTACCTCAAGGCGCACCTCTTCGGCGACATCTTTGCCCGCGACCTGCTCACCCATGCCGACCGCGAGCTTGTCACCGTCAGCGCGCTGAGCGGCTTGGAAGGCGTGATGCCGCAGCTGCAGGCCCATGTGCGCGGGGCACTGAATATGGGTGTGACGGAGGAACAACTAAACGGTATCGTCGTTTCGTTGCGTTCGCACGGCATGGAGGCTGAGGCGCTGCGGTGCGAGGCCGCCATCGCCGCCGTGGGCGAACAGCCGATGCCCGCCGTATCCACCTCCTCGTGGCCCTTGGGCGAACCCAACGATGCCTACGCCAAGTATTTCACCGGACAGAGCTATCTGGCCTTGCTCGACTCGGTGAGCGGCCTTTGCAACGTCAGTTTCGAGCCCGGCTGCCGCAACAACTGGCACGTCCACCACGGTGCCGTACAGGTACTCATCTGTGTCAGCGGTCGCGGCTGGTACCAAGAGTGGGGCAAACCCGCCGTGGAGCTGAAACCCGGCGTCACCGTCGCCGTCCCCGAAGGCGTGAAGCATTGGCACGGAGCCGCCAAGGACAGCTGGATGCAGCACCTCACCTACCACGCCAACGCCAAGCCCGGCAACAGCAATGAGTGGCTCGAACCTGTCACCGACGAACAGTACAACAAAGTTCGTTAAATGAATTCGTTAATTTGTTAATGTGTTAATTCGTTAATTTGTTAATCACTCACACATTCACACATTTACACATTTACACATTCACTAACGCAATAAAGCATTCACACAATCACGCAATGAACAAGATCCTTACAGCAGCCCTCGCACTCCTTTTGGCCACCGGCTGCAATGCGCAAAGCAAACAAGAGAATACTAACGCAATAACGCAATCAAACAATAACGCAATGAATAAAATAGTCATCTTCTTCTCCCACGCAGGCGACAATTACAGCGTGGGCAACATCGAGGTCGGCAACACCAAGATTGTGGCCGACTACATCAGCGAAATCACCGGCGCCGACCAGTACGAGATCGTCACCCACAAGTACGACGGTATGGCCTACACACCGCTTATCAACCTGGCGCAGGAAGAGGCCAACAAGGGCGAATTGCCTCCCTACGAGGGTGCCGCCCCCGACCTCAGCAAGTACGACACCGTCTTCATCGGCGGCCCCGTATGGTGGGGTACCTACCCGCAGGTGATGTTCACGCTCTTCAAGGACATCGACCTCGCCGGCAAGACCGTAATTCCCTTCACCACCCACGAGGGCAGCGGCCTGGCCAACTGCGTCAGCGACGTGAAGAAAGCCTTCCCTAAGGCCAACGTTACCAAAGGCTTCAGTATCTACGGTCACGAAGTCCGCACAGGCAAAGCCAAGGTGGAGAAATGGCTAAAAGGATTGGGATACTGACGTCCACCCTTGCAACCAAGAAACGCCGTCCGAAAGGCAATATTTCCCACCGGGCGGCGTTATTTTTATTAAATACCAGCACACGATGAAGAAGATAATGTTTGTATGCACGGCGATAGTGGCAACTCTGGCCCTTGCCTCGTGCTCGGCAAGGAAAAGCGAACGCGTGGAATTAACAGACTGGCAGTTCGAATACTGCAAACAGTGGTATCCGGCCACCGTGCCGGGATTCATACACACCGACCTGATGGCCAACGGAATCATCGAGGACCCCTACTACGGCAGCAACGAGGACTCGGTGCAGTGGGTCGGACAGCGCGAGTGGCACTACCGCGTGGCCATTGACCGCACAAAGTTTCCCAAGGGTGACACGCTATGGATTGTCTTTGAGGGACTGGCGGGCGATGTCGTCATCGAGGGCCTCGAAGCTGCGGACGACACGCTCCATTGCAGCTCCTCAAAATACGCCGACAACATGTTCGTCGAATATCGCTACCTGCTACCGCCCGAGACCGACACCATCCACCTTTTCTTCCTTGAGTTGTCCTACCGCGACTCGGTGGCGCAGGCCAACTATGGTATTCCCCTCCCCGACCGTCGCGCCTTCTCACGCATCGCCCCCTACCAGCAGGGCTGGGACTGGGGCCCGAAACTGCTGACCTGTGGTATCTGGAAGCCGGTCTATATCACCAACGATAAATCCAATAAATCATACAAAACCTCTAAGTCTTATTCTGTAGAACTCCGCCAAGAGCCCGACAGCATTGGACAAAGCTTCACTTTCTACCGCGATGGCAAGCCCCTCTTTATCAAAGGCGCCAACTGGATACCCGTCCACTCATTTCCTGTTGACAACACCGAGAACCGCGCCCGTTACCGTCACCTGCTTTGTTCCGCCAAGGAAGCAGGCTTCAACATGCTACGCGTCTGGGGCGGCGGCATCTACGAGCACGACTACTTCTTCGACCTTTGCGATTCACTTGGCCTTATGGTCTGGATGGACTTCAATTTCAGCACCATGCTTTACCCCGACACAAAATGGGATCTCGAAAACATCCGTATCGAGGCCGAGCAGAATATCCGTCGCATAGCGCGCCATCCCTGCGTGGTCCTCTGGTGCGGCAACAACGAGGTGAAGAACGGCTGGGAAGACTGGGGCTGGCAAAATGTATATAATTGGACGTCCGAACAGCGCACCCGTCTACAGCACGGAATAGACACTATCTTCGGCGAGGATGGAATCCTTGCAAACGAGGTAAAGAAGAACGACCCTTACAAGCGCCCCTATATCGCCACCTCGCCCCTCTACGGCTGGGGACACCCCGAATGCGTCACTCACGGCGACAGCCACTACTGGGGTGTCTGGTGGGGCGAAGAACCCTTCGAGCGCTACGCCGAAAAGACAGGTCGATTTATGTCTGAATACGGCTTCCAGAGCTACCCAATGCTCACCACCCTCTGCCGTGTCATTCCACAGAATCAGCTTACCATCGACTCGCCCACGATGCGTAACCATCAGAAACACGGCCGCGGTCGTGAAATCATCGACAAAGCCATGCGCCAGTACTACGGCTTCGACAGCAAAAGCCTCTCGCTGGAAGACTACTGCTATGTCTCTCAGCTACTCCAAGCCTGGGGCACCGGCTACGGCATCTTCCAGCACCTCAAGCAACAGCCCCACTGCATGGGCACATTGTATTGGCAACTCAACGACTGCTGGCCTGTGGCCTCGTGGAGCAGCATCGACTACTACGGCAACTGGAAAGCCCTCCACTACCGTGCCCAAGCACTGTACGCCAACAATGTCGACCTGGCAAGCTGGCAGCAATATTACAAAGTCTACCCAAAGGACCGCCAGTATCCCGACCCGAAGTTTAAAGTATGCCAAGCTTGGCAAAACGATGGTAGCCTCGTTGTAACCCTCAAAGCCGAGACTGACTTGTATGATGTCTATATCGACACCGATCCGCATATCGACGGCCACTTCACACATAACTTTGTCGACCTCCGCGCCGGAGAAAAACTCACAACAACCTTTATCCCCGTCGACCCGAAAGCCGACATTAAGAACGTGAAAATAAAGGTTAAAACACTAAACGAGATTTACTTTTACAAAGGCAAATAGATCACCTTCTTAGTCTCGAAGAACTCCTCTTCGAAGAAGTCGCTGATATCCCAGGTCTTCACCTTGTGACGGAAGGTGAACAACTCATTGGTAAGGTCACCACCCTTAAGATAAAGAATACCGTTGTGTAGCGGATTATACTGCGTCTTTGATATCATCTTCTTTACCCACGGCACAAACTCGCCCAGCGTGGTGACGGCACGTGAAACGACAAAGTCGTACTCGCCGTCCAACAGCTCGGCACGTATCTGCATGGCCTTGGTGTTCGTCAAGTCGAGGCGGTCGATGACATCGGAGACCACCTTTATTTTCTTGCCAATAGAGTCGATGAGTGTGAAGCGGGCATCCGGGAACATAATGGCCAACGGAACACCAGGAAAGCCACCGCCTGTACCCACGTCGAGCACCTCGCTCATCGGGGCAAACGATATCACTTTGGCGATGGCCAGCGAATGAAGCACATGGTGCTCATAAAAATGCTCCATGTCCTTGCGCGAGATGACGTTAATCTGCGCGTTCCATTCTTCGTACAAAGGCAACAGAGCGGCAAACTGCTCACGCTGCCGCTCTGTTAATTTGGGAAAATATTTCAGGATAATATCCATTACAAATAGGCTTTCAAATGCTTGCTCTTGCTACTGGATTTGAGACGTTTGATACCTTTCTCCTTAATCTGGCGCACACGTTCGCGGGTCAGGTTGAACTTCATAGCTATCTCGTCGAGGCTAAGCGGATGAGGCAGACCGATACCGAAGTACATCTTGATCACTTCGCGTTCATATTCAGTCAGTGTCGAAAGGCTACGTTCTATTTCCTGCGAGAGCGACTCCTGCATCAACTTGCTGTCGGTCGGGGGGGTATCCTCGTTGGGCAGCACATCGACGAAGTTGACATCCTCGTCGCTGGCCAAAGGTGCATCGATTGAGACATGACGACCACTGATACCAAGGATAGCCTTGATTTTATCCTCAGGAATGTCCAGCATCTCGGCCAACTCCTCTTCTGAAGGCGGACGTTCCAACTGCTGCTCAAGCTTAGAAATCTCCTTTTTCAGCTTGTTCAAAGCACCCAGCTGGTTGCTCGGCAGACGAACAATGCGCGAGTTTTCGGCAATGGCCTGCAGAATGCTCTGACGAATCCACCACACAGCGTAGGAGATAAACTTAAAACCGCGGGTCTCGTCGAAACGCTTTGCCGCCTTGATCAAGCCCACATTGCCCTCGTTGATAAGGTCGGGCAACGACAGTCCCTGGTTCTGGTACTGCTTGGCCACCGACACGACAAATCGCAGATTAGCCTTGGTCAAGCGCTCCAACGCAGCCTGGTCACCCTGCTTGATACGCTGTGCAAGCTGCACCTCC
This sequence comes from Bacteroidales bacterium, assembly GCA_017448185.1. Taxonomy (GTDB): domain Bacteria; phylum Bacteroidota; class Bacteroidia; order Bacteroidales; family P3; genus Colimorpha. The sequence continues at coordinate 3,602 of JAFSLX010000057.1, read as the reverse complement.
TGCTCCGGAGTAAGCAACTCCTCGCTGCAGATATCCTGCAAATACTTGTCCAGCGACTTGATATCGCGGTTTGTAATAGAATGTGTAATCTTCAGTTGTCTCATACTCTACCGTATTCGTTAGTAATTGAAAGTTTATGGGTTAGGCGTTGCAAACCTTTTCAACTTCTAATCCTATAACGCAGAAATTTCGAAAATGTTACGTCACAGTTCACTTTTTTTGGAAAAATATTTCAGTTTGCAGAATTTTCCTTAAATTATTTTCGTACTTTTGCATCATCAAAAGTTATTGTACAAACACTTACTACGTTAATAAACAACAAAAAACATAAACAACCATGAAAAAAGTAATCATTCCAATTCTGGCAGCCTTCATTGTGGGCATCTTTGCCTCCTCATGCGCCAGAGACGAATTCCGCACCGAGGTACTTTACCAGACCGTGCAAAAGAACCAATGGCTTGAAGACGGCGACGACCTCGTCTTTTCTGTTCGTTGGCCCGCCATCGACGCCCAAATGCTGCGCTACGGCAACGTCAACGGCTATGTTATCGAGTATCTCGACGACGGCACTTCACGTCAGGTTCCCATGCCTTACGTCTTCCCCGTCACCTTCTATCTTCCCGACGGCTCCACTGCCACCTATGGCGAAAACGTGCGTCTCGATTTCGAATACGGCACCGTTTCTTTCGTCATCTCTGACCTTGGCGACCTGCTCCGTGCACAGAACGACCTGCCCACCTTCAACTTCCGTGTCGTAGCCACGGTGCCTCTCTAAACAATACAGATAGAGCAACAAAAAAAAGGTGTCCAATCGGACACCTTTTTTATTATCATTTCTTTTCTCTCTTGTGGTATGCTTTCAGCGTATTCTGCAGCAGGCTCACGATGGTCAGCGGTCCCACGCCTCCCGGCACAGGGGTTACCCAGCTGCACTTCGCATCCACCTCCGAATGCTTCACGTCGCCAATAATGCGGTAGCCACTCTTCTTTGTCTCGTCGGGAATGCGATGTATTCCGACATCCACCACCACAGCGCCATCTTTCACCATGTCGGCTGTCACAAACTCGGGCTTGCCGATGGCAACAACCAAAATATCAGCCTGCAGGCACAGCTCTTTCAGGTTCTTGGTCTTGCTGTGGCACATCGTCACCGTACAATCGAAACCCTTACGGCTCAGCAGATTGGCTACCGGCGTTCCGACAATATTCGAGCGTCCCAACACCACACAGTGCTTTCCAGCCGTCTCAATGCCAAAGCGTTTCAGCAGTGTGCAAATGCCCATCGGGGTGGCTGGCACGAAGCAGTCTTCACCCAGCACCATACGTCCAACATTCACCGGCGTAAACCCGTCAACGTCCTTGTCGGCCGAGATAGCATCAATGATACGCTGCTCGTTAATCTGCTTCGGAAGCGGCAACTGGACAATAAAGCCGTCGATATCAGGGTCGCTGTTAAGAAACTCTATCGTTTCCAGCAGTTGAGCCTCCGACGTTGTCTCCGGCATGCGGTATACACTCGAGGTGAATCCCACTTCATGGCTCGATTTTTCCTTGCTTGCCACATAAGTCATGCTTGCCCCGTCGTTGCCAACAATCACAGCGGCCAGGTGTGGTGCACGGTGACCCTGTGCGGTCAGGCTGCGCACCTCGTTTGCAATCTCGTCCTTAATTTGCAAGGCCATTGCCTTGCCATCCAAAAACTGAGTATTCATATTTCTATATTACTTTACTACTTTACAACAGTCCACTTAAACGCTTGATTATCTTCTCTTCCTCATCGGCAGCTTACCGCCGTTCTTCGTCACCATGCGCATCATCTTGCGCGTGTCCTCAAACTGTTTCAGGAAACGGTTCAATTCCTGAATGCTGCGGCCGCTGCCGGCGGCTATGCGTTGCTTGCGGCTACCGTTCAGGCAACTCGGGTTCTGACGCTCATACGGTGTCATGCTGCCAATCATCGCCTCGATAGGCTTGAAGGCGTCGTCGCTGATTTCCACATTCTTCGTCAACTTGTCCATGCCCGGAATCATGCTCACCAAGTCCTTCATCGAGCCCATCTTCTTGATTTGGGCCACCTGCGACAGGAAATCTTCGAAGTTATACTCATTATGTATCAGTTTCTTCTGTATCTTGCGCGCCTCGGCCTCGTCGTACTGCTCCTGTGCTCTCTCCACCAAGCTCACCACGTCGCCCATGCCGAGTATGCGGTTGGCCATTCGGTCGGGGTGGAACACATCGAGGGCATCCATCTTCTCGCCAATGCCGACAAACTTGATGGGCTTGTCGACGGTATAGCGAATCGTGAGGGCCGCACCGCCACGGGTATCGCCGTCCAGCTTGGTCAGCACCACGCCGTCGAAGTCAATCCTGTCGTTGAAGGCCTTGGCCGTATTCACAGCATCCTGACCCGTCATCGAGTCGACCACAAACAGCGTCTCCTGCGGCTGCAGCTCCTTCTTCAGGGCCGCAATCTCGTTCATCATCTGCTCGTCAACGGCCAAGCGACCGGCCGTATCGACGATAACCACATTATATCCGCGGCCTTTGGCCTCGTTGATGGCATGCTTGGCAATCTCCACAGGGTTCTTGTTGCCCTCCTCGGTGTAGACAGGCACCTGCACCTGCTCGCCAAGCGTCTGCAGTTGGCTGATAGCGGCCGGACGGTACACGTCGCCCGCCACCAACATCACACTCTTGCCCTTCTTTGTCTTCAGGTAGTTGGCCAACTTCGCGCTGAAGGTCGTCTTGCCCGAGCCCTGCAGACCTGCAATCAGCACCACTGCCGGCTGACCTTTCACATTGATATCCACAGCTTCCGAACCCATCAGCTCGGTCAGTTTCTCGTGCACAATCTTCACCATCAGCTGGCCCGGTTCGATGCTCTGAATCACATTCCGACCCATCGCCTCGGCCTTCACCTTGTCGGTAAATTCCTTTGCAATCGGATAGCTCACATCGGCATCCAACAGTGCCTTGCGCACCTCCTTCACAGTCTCCGCCACATTGATATCCGTTATCGACCCTTTGCCGCGCAAAGTGTGTAAGGCTTTCTCTATCTTGCTACTAAGGTTCTCAAACATAACTATTGCTACATATTAAATCCGTTGCAAATATACAAAAAAAAATCCGATATAAAAGAAAAAAGTTCCGCCAATCAAGCGGAACTTCTTTCAGAAACAAAATATTAACAACAAACCATTAATGTTTAAACATTAATCATTAACCATTATTCGGTCACCTCACCACCAGTTTCTTGGTTGTCATGCCTTGCGGTGTGTGGATGCGCAGCAGGTAGGCTCCAGAGGGCAGTTTCGACACATCGAGCGTGGCCTTCAGGCCTTCGGTTTTGCGGTCCATCACCTTGCGGCCTGCGGCGTTGAACACCTCCACGCGGCTCACGCCGAAGCTCGACAGCACCTCGGCGCTGCCCATCGCCGGGTTCGGCGACACGCTCACGTAGTGCCCGTAGTATTCCGGCATGCGGATGGCCACCGTGTCATTGGAATCAACACATGCAAAAATTGCAGAGAACATTGTGTCGTTTGTCAGTACCACAATTCTCGGATTATCCGTGTTACCATCCGCCCACGAAATGAATTCAT
>JAFSLX010000056.1 GCA_017448185.1 Bacteroidales bacterium | reverse complement strand
TCGTTGTTCAGTCAAACACTGAACAACGACTGAACAACGACTGAACAACAACCGAACAATGACATGAGAAATGAAAAACTTTTTCGCCATGTCTGATTATTTTCGTACATTTGCAAATGATTTCAGCGGTAAATGAAACGCTTGTTTTTGATAATCTGTGCATTGGTGTATGTCGGCTCCGCCTACGGACACGCTCACCCCGACACTGGCGGGGTGGGGCCGATGGCTGTGTTTGTCGAAAACCTCGGGCAGTGGGATGCCCAAATCCGCTATGAAGTGCAGCTGAACGACGGTGCCGTGTTTGTGGAAGAGGACTGTCTGACTTTCATGCTCGTCAACCGTCCAAAGCATCACGGAGACCTGCACAATTGCCCGAAGGGGGGCCACGCCTACAAGATGCACTTCGACGGTGCCAAGCCCACAGTTCCATCGGCTATCGGACAGCAACCGGGCTACAATAATTATTATATAGGCGACAATCCGCAGCGGTGGCGCTCGCACGTGGGCACGTTTGCCGCCGTGCAATATTATGGCCTCTACGACGGCATAGACCTCGAAGTGTATGCCGCCAAAGGCGCTATGAAATACAACTTTATCGTGGCTCCGCAGGCCGACCCCGGACAGATTGTACTTCGCTACGAGGGTACCGACGGGGTAGGGGTGACCCGTGAGGGTAATCTCCGAATCCGCACGTCGGTACGCGACATCGTTGAATCCAAGCCCTATGTCTATCAGAATATCGACGGCCGCGAAGTGGAGGTCGAGGCGTGGTGGAAAGTGGAGAAAGTGAAGGGCGGCGAATGGAAGGTGAACGTCGAGGTGGGGGAGTACGATGCTAAGTATGAATTGGTTATCGACCCCGTATTGGTGTTTTCCACCTACACGGGCTCGGTATCCGACAACTGGGGTACCACGGCGGCATACGATTCGCAGAAGAACGCCTACACCGCCGGCCTCGTTTTCGGTACCGAATACCCTGTATCGCTCGGCGCATACGACATGACGTATAATTCGGCCTATAACAGTACGGCCGACATTGGCATTTTCAAGTTCGACTCCACAGGCTCGGAACGGCTGTTTGCCACCTATCTTGGCGGTGCTCAAGGTGATATGCCCCACAGCATGTTTGTCAACTCGTTCGACGAGCTGGTGGTGTTCGGCACCACTGGCTCGTCCAATTTCCCCACCACCGAGAATGCCTATTGCCGCGATTTCCACTGGGGAACCAGCGTGAACTATGGCTTCAGCGGCATTCCCTATCCTGTTGGCAGCGACTTGTTTGTCAGCCGCTTCAGTAGCGACGGTGCGCAGCTTCAGGCCTCCACCTTCGTGGGTGGCAGCGGCAACGACGGATTGAACTACCGGGCCCGTTATGAAAGCGACCTGTATTCGGGCAACGACTCGCTCTACTACAACTATGGCGACGGCGCCCGGGGCGAGATTATCACCGACGACCTCAACAACGTCTATATTGGCACCACCACCTTCAGCACCGACTTTCCCATCGTGAACGGTATACAATCTTCCAATGGCGGACGGCAGGACGGCGTGGTGCTGAAGCTCGACTACAACCTCCGCACCCTGCTGTGGAGTACCTATCTCGGTGGCGAGATGGACGATGCCGTCTACTCGATTGATGTCGACACCTCGTACAACATTGTCGCCTGTGGCGGTACCAACTCGTCCAACTTCCCCACCACCGACGGCAGCTATCAGCCCTCTTACGGCGGCGGTTCGGCCGATGGCTTCGTCTGTAAGATTTCGTACAACGGCGACCGAATCATCAACTCGACCTACATAGGTAGCGAGCGCTACGACCAGTTATATTTTGTCCGTATCGGCCGTCACGACGAGGTACTCCTCTTCGGGCAGACCCGTGCGCCCGGCAGCACCATGATCTACAATGCCGGATACGGCGTTCCCGATGCCGGCATGCTCCTTGTCCGTCTGCAACCCGACTTCTCCTCTCGCGTATGGAGCACAGTTTTCGGTACACCCGGCCGCATCAACCTTTCGCCCACAGCCTTTGCCGCCGACATCTGCACTCGTGTCTACGCCTCGGGTTGGGGGCGCGACTTCGTGGGTCACACCGTGAGTTGGAACACCCCCAACTTTGGTACCAAGGACATGGAAACCACCGTCAACGCTGTCCAGCGCTATACCGACGGGCAAGACTTCTACATCATCAGCCTCGATGCCGACGCCAACACGCTCGACTATGCCACCTTCTTCGGCGAACAGCATGGACCCGCTTCCGGCGGCGGTAGCGACCACGTCGACGGTGGCACCTCGCGTTTCGACCGGCACGCCACCCTCTACCAGGCCGTCTGCGCCTCCTGCACCGGCACTCAGGCTTTCCCCACAACCGCCAATGCTTGGAGCCGCCAGAACCAATCCACCAACTGCAACAACGCCCTCTTCCGATTCAACGTCAACGACGGCTTCCCCGTGGCCGAATTCACTCCGCCCTCCGTGGCCTGCGTCGACGAAAGCATCACCTTCAACAATATCGGCCGCGGAAGCTCCTACCGTTGGGACTTCGGCGACGGCACCACTTCGACCGAGCATTCGCCCACCCACACCTACACCGTCGGTGGTCGCTACACTGTCACCCTCATCGCTTATCTTTCCTACGGCTGCGTCGTCGCCGACACCCAGCGCCACTCCATCCAGGTCCTCGCCGACGGCGGCCAGATTTTCACGCCGCAGTTGGCTTGCAACAACGCCAGCATCCAGATTGGCCCCCATCCGCAGCTCGGTGCCGAGTACCAATGGATTGTGGGTCACGTCAGCGATTCCTCCGTCGCCAATCCTTGGGTCAACCAAGCGGGCAACTACGTGCTCCGCATCACCGGCGTGGGATGCGTCGAAACCGACACCTTCGTCGTGCAGACAGTCAACCTCGTCGACAGCCTCGAACTCGTACCGAACTCTTGCCACGATTCGGCCGACTGCCGCGTTATCGTGCATCTCGGCCAAGTATTGGTCGATTCAGTGACTGCCTCAATCGACTCGCCGAACGCCGTCGGGACAATCACCCCAAAAGAAATCGAGTTCTGCTGCCTTGCGCCCGATGTGCGCTACCACCTCATCCTCAGCGGCTACGGCTGCACTTACGAGCAAGACTTCACCATTTCCAACAAACCACGTCCCTCTTACCAAAAAGAATACTCCCCCCACCTCTGCAACGACTCCTGCACCGGCTGGATACACCTTAGAAGCGTATCATACGACACAGCGCGTGGTGCATGGGGCTTGGACACCCTCATCAGCGGCCTCTGTGCCGGTACCCACCTCCTCAGCCTCACCGATGCCGACGGCTGCCCACTTGTCGACACCACAGTCATCGATCGCAATCACCGCCTCGACGACTTCCACATCTGGCCCGACCGCCACCAGGTCTACCTCACCCAGTCGGTCCAGTTCCACTCCTCAATCACCGACCCCGACCTCCGCTACTCCTGGACTCCCCCCGTCGACTTCCAACAGCCCGACATTCCCGAACCCGTCGCCACCCCCTCCGAAGGAACCACACTCTACACCTGCCTCGTAACCGATACCATCACCTCCTGTGCTGCCTTCGACACTGCCTTCATCCACTGCTCCGCCGTCATCTGCGGCCCACCTCTCTTCATCATCCCCAACGCCTTCTCGCCAAACAATGACGGCATCAACGACCGTCTCTGCTTCAACCCCGAAAACATCGTCACCTTCCACATCGTCATCTACAACCGCTGGGGGCAGGCTGTCTTCCAGACCTCCGACATCAACGCCTGCTGGGACGGCACCTTCCGCAACCAGCCCTGCCTCCCTGGAGTCTACACCTATACTTGCAGCATCACCTGCCACACAGGCATCGAAAACCAATTCAAAGGCGACATAACCCTCATCCGATGAAACACAACGACCAAGCCGTCATAGCCTGCATCGAAGACCCATCCTCCGCGCCAGCCGTCATCGCCTATGCACAGCACTTCGCCCATCACCTGCGCGAAAAACGCATCATACTCCTCAATGTCTCGCCCCACAGCAAAGCCGACTGGCTGGCACAATACAACCTACCATTCGTCGCCATGCAGGGCTCTTGGCGCACCGCCGTCGAAGGCTTCCACTCAGCCTTCAACGCCATCCTCGCCGTCACAGCCGTCAACCCCAGCGCCCCACGCTCCTCCATCACCCATCCACGCACCCTCCTCCGCACCTTCCGCCCCTCAAAAATAGCCTACCTCTGCGTCAACACCCAGCTCCAACCCCCATCACCTCAACTCCAAACACTGCTCACCCTCGACCACCACCGCGAAAGCAAACAGAAACTCATCTGGGCCTCCTACCTCGCTCGCTTCCTCCACGCCGACCTCACCTTCGCCCTCCCGCAATACCGCGACCCCGACCTCAGCCGCCGACAGCAAAACAACCTCCAGTTCGCCAACAAAATCTTCTCCTCGCTCCAACCGCCCATCACCTTCGCCACACAGCCTACGCCCTACAGCACCCTTTCCAACCCTGACCTCACCACGCTCTCCCAATTCCAACACTCCAACGTCCGGTTTCAAACACTCATAGCTCTCGCCACCGACCTCCGGGCCTTCGATCCCCTCGACTTCCTCCTCGGCCCACCCGAACAGCGTCTCCTCTCCCATCCCTCGCGCACACCCATCCTCTTCCTCAACCAGCGCGACGACCTCTACGTCCTTTGCGACTGACTTTTCCCACGTATCCTTGTTGTTCCTTTTTTCTTCAGTTGTTGTTCAGTCGTTGTTCAGTCAAACACTGAACAACGACTGAACAACGGGTGAACAACGGGTGAACGACGGCATTGGGGGCCAAGCAGTATTGCCATTTATTATTCATTAATATACAACATATTAACCGATTAGGCTTTTGCGTATGGCGACGGTTGATATTTTTTATACAAGCGGTTCGGAATTTTTTCGTATCTTTGCCGATGTTTTCGGAAGTACAAAAAAGGATTTAGCATTTAATAATCAATCATCATGAAAAGCATTGCAATACTGACGGGCGGCGGTCCCGCTCCGGGAATGAACACGGTGGTGGCCTCGGTGGCCAAAACTTTTCTGCGCGACGGTTATCGCGTGATTGGTCTGCACGGGGGCTACAGCGCGCTATTCACGGAGGAGCCGAGGATGCAGGACCTTGATTTCCTGACTGCCGACGAGATTTTCAACAAGGGCGGCAGTATACTGAAGATGAGCCGTTTCAAGCCTACACCGGAGGATTTTGAGCAGCGTTTCAACCTGAAGTTTTTCACGGAGAACGAGGTGAAGCTGCTGGTGACGGTGGGTGGGGACGATACGGCGTCGACGGCGAACCGCGTTGCGAAGTTCCTGGCCGAGAAGCATTATCGGATTGCGAATATCCATGTGCCGAAGACGATAGACAATGACCTGCCACTGCCGAACAGCAGCCCGACTTTCGGCTACAACAGCGCGAAGGCGCAGGGTTGCGTGCTGGCGACGGCGGTGATGGAGGATGCGCGGACGAGCGAGAACTGGTTTGTGGTGAGCGCCATGGGGCGTTCGGCGGGCCACCTGGCGCTGGGCATTGCGGGTGCCTGCCATTATCCGATGGTGATCATTCCCGAGTTTTTCAACAAGACGGAGATTACGGTGGAGAAGATTATCAATATGGTGGTGAGCTGCATCGTGAAGCGCAAGCTGATGGGTATCAACTATGGTGCCGCGATGATTTCGGAGGGTGTGTTCCACAGTTTGAGCGAGGAGGAGATCCGCAACAGCGGGATCCACTTCAGCTATGACGAACACGGCCACCCCGAACTGGGCAAGGTGTCGAAAGCGCACATTTTCAACGACCTGCTGGAGCGCAAGGCGAAGGAGATCGGCCTGAAGGTGAAGACCCGTCCGGTGGAGATCGGCTATGAGATCCGTTGCCATACGCCTATTGCCTTCGATTTGACCTATTGTTCGCTGATGGGGATGGGTGTGCATACGCTTTTCAACGAGGGTTGCACGGGTTGCATGGTGTATGTGGACCAGCAGGGTGGTGTCAGTCCGCTCTATCTGAAGGACCTTCAGGACCCGGAGACGGGGAAGATACCGCCGCGTCTGGTGAATGTGGCCAGCAACAAGGTGATGTCCTACGTGAACGACATTATGGACTACATCACTCCTGCCGACTACGAGGCAGCGAAGAAGTATGTGGCCAACCCCGAAGAGTATGACTTCAAGAAAATCCTTAACTGGTAAGGTGAAAAGTTATAAGGGATTGAAGGGTTTAAAGGGTTTAAAGGGTTTGAAGGGTGCGTGGTCTCTGGCCGTCACCTTTTCAACCCTTTTTACGATTATAACCTGTTCCACCCCCGTGCAGGCGCAAAGCAAGGCGCAGCTTGAGAAGGAGCGTACACAGGTGGAGCAAGAGCTGAGAAACCTGAACGGGCAGCTGGCCAAAGCCAAGAAGAACAGCCGCAGCGGCCAGCAGCAGCTGAAACTGCTTGAAAAGAAGATCAACGAACGCACGAGGCTTATCAACAATATCAACGGACAGATGAACCTGTTGAACATTCACATGAGCCGCACGCAGGACAGCATTGTGCTGATGAAGAATCAGATTGACAGCTTGAAGCATGAATATGCGAAGGTGGTGCGAGTGCTCTATGGCGAACGAGGAAACCTTGACAAGCTGGTGCTCTTGCTGGACACAAAGTCCTACAATATCGCCTACCTGCGCACGAAGTATTTCGGCGACTACAGCCGCTACCGTCGCCGCCAGGCTTCGTTTATCGACCAGAAGCAGCAGGAGCTGCAGGATGCCACCGTCGACCTGGCGCGTCAGCAACGCGAAAAGTCGACCCTGCTGGTGCAGGAGAAGAAGCAGAAGGACGAGCTTGCACGCGAACAGAAACAGAAGCAGCAATCGCTGAAGACTTCGCAGCAGAAGGAGAAGAACCTGCAGCAGCAGATAGCGCAGAAGGAGAAGCAGAAAAAGCAACTGCAGCAGCAGATTCAGCGAATAATCAACGAGGAGATTGCCAAAGCCAACAAGAAGAAGGATGCCTCGTCGTCGGGCACCGGTAAAGGTGGAGCCACTGTGGCTTCGAATCCGGCCAGTGCTGCAGAAGTGGCATTGAGCAACGACTTTGTGGCTAACAAAGGGAAGTTCCCGTGGCCGGTATATTTTACCAAGGTGGCACGCGAATATGGCAGATATACCCACGAGAGCGGCGGACAGAATATGAACAACGGCATAGACCTTGTTTGTAAAGCCGGAGCCTCGGTGCAGGCAATCTTCAACGGCACGGTGAGCCGTGTGTTTACCTGTCCCAATGGTACCAAAGGCATCATTATCCGCCACGGTGAATATATGTCGGTCTATGCCAACATGGGCTCGGTAGCAGTGCGCGAAGGAGCCAAGGTCAATACCAAGCAGAATATAGGAACCGTATATACCAACAGTGACGGAAGTGCTGAATTTTCGTTCCAGCTTTGGAAAGGCACCGCCTCGCAAAATCCACGTTCATGGCTGAGGTAGTTTTCTTGTCCGATGCTCACCTTGGAAGTGGCAGCGACACCGTCGAACGAGAACGGCAACTATGCAGATTTCTCGACAACATAAAGGAGAGCTGCAAAGTGCTGGTGTTGTTGGGCGATATATTCGATTTCTGGTTTTCATACCGCCAACTGGTGCCTCGTGGCAATGTTCGACTATTGGGGAAATTGGCCGAGATGGCTGACAGTGGGGTGGAGATACATTTCTTTACGGGCAACCACGATATGTGGATGTTCGACTACCTGACTGCCGAATGCGGAATTGTTATGCATGAGGAGCCAACGGTGATGGAGTTTGACGGACGGCGGTTCCTGATTGGGCATGGCGACGGACTTGGGCACCTCGACCGTGGGTTCGATTTTGTACGGTTCTTCTTTCGTAGCCGCCTCTGCCAAAGGCTCTTCGCGTTGTTGCCTTCATCGCTCACGTTCCCGTTTGCACGCCGTTGGAGTGACAGCAACAAGCGTAAACATGCCCAGAAGGATATGCTGCACTATCTCGGTGACGACAAGGAGGGTATAGTGCTTTATTGTAAGGAGCGACTGAAAGAGGAACACTTTGACTACTGTGTCTTTGGCCATCGGCACACACCATTAATCCGGACAATAGAAGGGGCAATCTATGTCAATACAGGCGACTGGATGCTCAACCGCAATTATGCAGTCTATTCGCTCGAAGAGCACACAATGAAACTCTACGACTTGCAAAAAGGCGAAATCGCGGAGAGATGATTATTGATGGGCGATGGCTGAGCGGAGGTGTTCGGTGGTGTTTTTGAAGTGGAGCGTGTGAGGATTGTCGGGATATCGCTCCTGCAAACCTTCGAGCACAAGGTCGTAATAATCGATGCTATTTGGATCACGCGTATCAATCAATAGCCTGTTGTTGAAGGGCTTGTATAGCGCAATCAATGTTGAGAGCGACCCTTGGTTTTCCTCGATAAAGCGGCAGACGTATTCCTGTTGTTCTTCAAAAGCCCTTCGATAGATGGAATCGGTCATGTCCTTTTTGGCCAATACTGTGGCTTCGTCGACACGCTTGTCGAAGTACAATTTGGCGTAATACTCTGTGGTGTCGATTAATTCGTTCAAAATCTTGGCGCCGTCATTGGTATATTGCTGCAGTTGCCACAATAGGCTACTTTCGTATGAACCTTGGATGTCATACGACACCGATAGATTTTCCCATTTGCCGTAAATCTCAATCTTCTCGCCATAATCGGGCAGGGTGACGATATAGTTGTCGGCAGTGGTATGCAGGTTGTACAGACTGCGATAGGGCATTTTGTATTTATATTTGAAATGACCTTTCGAATCGAGGTGGATCGAGTCGATGAAAATCGGGCCATCGGGAGCAAGCTCTTCGAGCCACAAGGTTTTGCCTGCACCGCCATCAATGGTGCCACTGAGAGTGAATGTATCGTTTTGACATCCCACAAAGAGCAGGGCAATGAATAACAAAAAAATAATTCGTTTCATTATTTACTACAAAATATAGTTTATCAAACATAAAGCCGCCATCGATTCAACAATCACAGGGGTGCGCAACACATGGCAGCGATCGTGGCGCCCTCCTACATCGACAGTTTCCAAACGACCATCCTCGGTCAGGCAATCGACAGGTTCAGGGAGTGTGACCACCGGATGGAAGGCTACACGGAATTCAATTGGCATGCCGTTGCTGATACCGCCCTGCACACCGCCACAATGATTGGTAACGGTAGTTCCATCTTCATGCCAGCGGTCGATATACTCTTCGCCACTCATTTTCGCTGCAGCAAAACCGGCACCCATCTCGAAACCGATAGCCGATGGAATGCTCATCATGGCTGCGGCCAACGAGGCATTCAGTTTGCCGAAAACAGGCTCGCCAATACCGGCTTGTACACCTTCGATACGGCATTTGATAATTCCGCCACGTGTTTGACCGTCGCCAAGTTCATCAACCTCAGCACAAATTATAATAGGGGAGAGCAGTTGTTTGGCAATTGTACCCGCAACCACACGGGCCACCGTTTCACGGGCCGATGCACGGCCACCGCCTCGATGGTCACGGATACCGTATTTATTATAATAGGTATAGTCGGCATGTCCAGGACGGAAACAATGCTCCAGCTTGGCGTAGTCATCGGAGTGGGCATCGACATTATGTATCGAGAATGCAATCGGAGTTCCCAATGTGATTCCGTCCTTCAAACCAGAAAGAAATTCCACTCGGTCGGCTTCTTGACGGGCAGAGGTTTCCACACCAACACCTTTGCGTCGCACGAGTTCGCAGTTGATTGCATCGAAATCTATATGCATGCCCGACGGACAGCCGTCGATAATAGCACCTACGGCGAGTCCATGAGACTCGCCGTAGGTGGTTACTCTAAATCGTGTTCCGTAAGTGTTCACGTTTTATTTAGGGTTGATTTCGAGCAATTCTACTTCGAAGATAAGGGTTGAACCGGGAGGGATGGATCCTGCCTGCTGTTCACCATATCCAAGGTTGTAAGGGATATAAAGCAAGTACTTGGAGCCTTCATCCATCAGTTGCAGGCCTTCGGTCCAACCGGGAATGACCTGGTTCAAGGCAAAGGTGATGGGTTCTCCACGGTCAACGCTGCTGTCGAATGTGGTACCATTGATGAGCTTGCCGGTGTAGTGAACCTTCACGCGGTCGGTGACTTTTGGTTTCTTTCCATTGCCATCTTTAAGCTTGCGATATTTTAGACCGCTCTTGGTAGTATAGACAGATTTATTGTTGCTGATTTCTTCCAAATATTTCTCGCCAGCTTTGATGTTGTCCTGGACACCTTCGCGCTGACGACGTTCGAAATTCTGCTGGAAGCGTTGAAGCAACGGACGAGCCATCTGGTCGGTCCAAGTATTTTTCCCTTCTTCACAATCGCGCATGGCCTGACCAGCCATCTTGCCGTTGATACCGAGATTCTGGCTATGCCAGCTATTATAAACATCACGGCCAATAGCGTATGAAGCTGAATCGTTGAACGTACGAGGCTCAACAGGTTTTGAGGTTTGTTCCAGCTGATTGCGGACAGCGCTTAAGTCGCTCTGGGCTTTATCGTAAGCATCAGCTTTGGCCTTGAGCTCATTGTATTGAGCTTCGGACATTGTCACTTTGCCTCTTTTGATCTTCACATCTTGTGCGGTGGCAGTGCCAACAAGAGTACATACCGCCAGCAATAAGAAGACTTTCTTCATTCTAATATACTGTAATCTATGATTATTTGTATTCTTTCACTTGCACGCCGTCGAGTACCTCTTTACCACAGATAGCAAGGGCAAGCATCTCGTTCTCGCCTTTGTAAATCTTGACGGGGGCAATCCAACCGACGCGCTCTTCGATCATGGCCATCCAAGGTTTGCTGTAGGCAATACCACCAGTGAGGATAATGGCATCGACTTTGCCTTTGACCACAGCGGCCAAACGGCTGATTTCCATGGAAACCTGATACGTAAAGGCTTCGACCAAAAGTTGGCATTTTTCGTCGCCGGCAAGGGCACGTTTCTCCACCTCGTAAGCATCGTTAGTGCCAAGATAAGCGACAAAACCACCTTCGGCGGTGACCATCTTCTTCAGCTTGGCCTCATCGTACTTGCCACTGCAAGCCACTTCGATGAGTTTGGATGCGTTGATACTGCCGCAACGGGTTGGCGAGAAGGCTCCGAGACCACAGAGGGCACGGTTCACCTCGGTGACACGTCCATGCTCGTGGATGCCCACGCTCACACCACCGCCCATGTGGGCAATAATGAGATTAAGATCTTCGTAATGCTTGCCAAGTTCACGGGCATAAAGTTTGGCCGTCATCTTCTGGTTTAAACAGTGCCAGATAACACCTTCGCGGCTGGGGTCGAGGTCAAAGACGGGGTGACCACTGATTTTGGCAAATTCGGGGCGCTCGTCGACAATGCCGGGGTCGGCAATGTAAGCACACTCGAGGCCAATTTCGCGGGCAATAGCGTCGCTGATGAGAGCACCAAGGTTGCAGGCATGTTTACCCTGAATACCGGCATGGCACTCTTCCTTCATGAGGTCATTTACACGGTAGCAACCACTCTCGCAAGGGCGGGTCAAGCCACCGCGACCCATCACGACGGCAATCTCGTCAGTGCTGACACCGTGACGTTTCACCATGTCAAGAATGGCACCTTTACGATACTCGAACTGATCAGCCACTTCGTGGAACTTCTGGATTTCCTCGATGGGGTGGGAGAGGTTCTCGGTGAAAACTTCTGTTTCGCCATCATAGATAGCGGCCTTGGTTGATGTGGCACCAGGGTTGATTACCAGCGTGTATTTCTTTGTACTCATCTTATTAATGTTTTATTTATTATTCATTATGCAAATTACAAAACTTCAGGGTGCAAAGATATGAAAAAAAAATGAAATTTCTGTTAATTTTTTTTCATTTTTTTCAAACTGTCACTTCGAAGCGATAATTGAAGCCAACTTTTTCGCGGCAGGCTGATTCAACCGATGCCCGAATTTATCACTCCAATATATTTCATATCCAATCGATTCCAATGCTTTTGCATTTTGCTTCGAAGGTTCCCTGCCGACCAATTCATCGTCGCTTGAAAACAAGGCGATCATACGCTGTGAAGGTTCGACATGACGTGAATCACGAAGATGTATGTACTTCCTTACCAAAGGTTCGTCAATCACATATTCCGTTTCCCCGTTTTCACGTTCGCAATGATACTTATGTTTTCCATAGCCCAACTTTCGCAACGTAACCTCAACATTGTAAGTAGGATTGATGGCTACTTTGATTGCTTCGGGAGCTTTGACAAAAAGAGTGTACAACCCACCCATCGACGTGCCTGCTACAAGTTGTGGTTGGAACACTTGCGCATAGTCATCCAATATGGCCACTGCCAGCTCAGGGTCTGTTGGCAACTCGGGGCTGAGCCACTCGTAACCTTCAAGGTAATGTCCCAGCGAAGTTGTTGTACCCGACTTTGCACCCGACCCCATGCCATGGATATACAATGCATACGGTCGCTCCTTTGATATATAGTCGTGACTCATACTTTACTGCGTTTCAGTAAGAATGGTAATAAGATTTGATGGAATCCTTTAACTGTATCGACAGCTACATAATCGATGTTATACTGCAATGCATGCTGGTGTAATTCCTGCTGCATAGTATGCATCTCTTTACTATAGGATTGAGCAATTTCATTGGGCTGAAGTCTCACTTTTTGACCTGTTTCAAGGTCAATAAACAAATGTGGACGAGCTGAATAGTCCAAATTTAGTTCATGTGACTGGTCAAATGTATGAAAAAAAATCACTTCGTGTTTGTTATGCCGCAGGTGGCGCAAAGCATCGAACAGAGGTTCCCATTCTTCACGGTCGACAAATGCGTCGGTGAATATCACAATCATTGAGCGTCGATGCAACTGTTCGGCCATCAAGTGTATGGCATTGGCAATCGAAGTTTTGCGTAACGGACGCTCGTCGGTCTTTACCGGCTTGAGCAATTCGTCGAGCAACCCCAACAGATAACGCTGGTGAACTGCATTGCTACGGCATTGGGTGCTCAGATCAATCTGTTCGCTGAATAACGTAAGACCAAATGCATCGCGTTGTCGATGAAGAAGTTCTATCAAAACAGCTGCCGCATACACCGAGAAGGTCAACTTGTTAGGACTGTTAATATTGCCCTGATTCTCAATCGGGAATAACATCGAGGTGCTCTGATCGATCATCAATTGGCACCGCAAATTGGTCTCTTCCTCAAACTGTTTGACAAACAGTTTGTCGGTCCTTCCGTATAGTCGCCAGTCAATATTACGGGTTGATTCCCCAGTGTTGTACTGCCGATAGTCGGAGAACTCGACCGAGAAACCATGAAAAGGACTTTTATGCCTGCCCGTAATAAAACCTTCCACTACCTGGCTGGCAAAAAAGTCCAGTGATTTATAGCGCGTTATTTGCTCTAAATTCATTCTTTACATTAAAGCATCCAGCTTTTCGGCCAACGTCTCTTTGGCAACCAGTCCGACCGATTTGTCCTTTACTTCACCACCCTTGAAAAAGAGCACGGTAGGGACGTTGCGGATACGGAACTGAGCTGCGAGGTCGGGACACTCATCCACGTCGGCTGTGCCCACAAGGGCTTTGCCTTCGTACTCGGCAGCAATCTCTTCGACGCGGGGAGCCAAAGCTTTGCAAGGGCCGCACCATGTGGCACCAAAATCAATCATTACGGGAAGGCCAGAAGCCATCATCTCGTTGAAATTCTGTTCTGTAACTTTCATTTCCAAAATGTTATTACTTGTTAAGCATGGTAAAATATCAAACAATTAACGCAAAAACACAATGCTTTATTGTATATGACGATTGATTTTTTCATAAATCATCCCTCCCTTTTGCGTTATTCTGTTGGACGCTTGTTGGACGCTTGATGCACGGTTCTTGCACGGATTAAAAGCGTACAACAACCGTACAACAAGCGTCCAACAGAAGGAGGGGCTACTTACCGACACTGAAAACCAGTCACTTGATAATCATTTGAGGTTGGGGCGTACCCACGTGTGCGCCCTGCCAATTTTTTTTCATTTGTCTGTGTGTATCTCAAGAATTTATGTATTTTTGCATTTGAAATGAATAGAAAGGTATATATCACGAAGTTGCTCTATCAGGGGGATGTCGATGAGGCGGGACGGCCTCATGGCAGGGGCAAACTTCTGTACGTTGTGGAGAAAGATCCCCGGGAAGAGCGTCGGTTTGCCGACGAAGGCGACATAAAATACGAGGGTGAGTTTGAACACGGCAAACGGCACGGCGACGGCGACCTGCATGTGCTGTGCGCTGGATATAACACTGTGAGCGAATACGTTAACCTTTCAACACCCCATAGGCTTTCAGCTGACGGATAAGGAATTCGACGTTGACGCGCACCAGCACGGTGGCCCGATACTCGCCGACAGTATTTTTCATCGGCTCGCCTTCGGTTTGGTAGCCTTTGATGTATGTCATATACTTGGGATTCTTGCCTTTGAGGAAGTCTTCCCTCCACTTGGCGTTGTTCACATCCATCAGTTTTCGTCCTCCGTTGAATCCCTCGACACCTTTGTCGAGCAATGTTCGGAAAAGGGTGGCGAAGGCGACGGTGGCGACTTCGTCGCTCTTCGCCGCTGATGCATCGACGGCGAAATAGGCCACTTTTCCGTCTTGTTCAATCAAGGCCACTTCCACGTCATTCTGTGCATGAAGAACGGTTGTTCCCACCAATAGGGAAACAATGATTGCAAACGCTTTCAGATTGCTCATAGTTCAAAGAATTCTTTGAGGATGTATGTGGTTATGCGGACGGGGGTTCCATTCTCGACGACTTTCTGGATTACCTCTCCACCCTTTTTAACGGTACAAGACGAATGTGTGCCGTCAACGACATTTGACACTTCAAGACGGCCAATCTTCTCCCATCCGCCAGCAGCATCCTGTGAGTATACGTCAAACCGCAGTCCCTTGTAGACGGGATAGTTGCTTCCCAGGTCGATGGATACTTCTTTGGCTTTCTGGGGGTCGGCGTCGTCAACGGTAAGGATTGTTCCGATGAGGGGGAAGGCGCTGTAGGTGGACGAGGTGATAGTGGCTGCGTTCTGAATGGCCTGCCGGGTGGCATCTTCGGCGGATTTGTCGCTGGAGGCAGAGGTTCCTTCGTTTCCCGAGTAGACTATGTTGCCGGTGTTTGGATCGACAATGAAAAGATACCAGCCGATGCTGGTGGTATACTCCGTATAGTCCTTCAGTTGAAGGAGATGTTCTTCGGCTTTGACCAGACGGCTGGACTTGTCCATTCCGGTATAGTAGCCACAGATGATACCGTCAAGCTTTGCGTTGTCGGGACAAGCGGGGGTACCGAGCATGTAAGCGTTGACGCGACGGTTGGTTTTCAGGTTTTCCTTCACCGCGGTGACAAAGTCGGACGGTGCACCTCCGGTAATGCTGCCAAAGGCCACATCGCGTTTCTTGGCATCGTCGGCTCCCGAAATGTTAAGGCGCGGGGCTTCCTGTTCGACACGCACTATACCGTTAAGGCTCACTGCCTGGACATAGCTGGTGATGTTGACATCCTCGCCGGACTCAACAGCCGCCATGATGTTCTTGCCGTCCTTTTCGACGATGCATGTTGCAAGCGAATCGTTGTTGATTTCGCGGACACGCATGCGTCCGTAGTTCTTCTGCTTGCCGTTTTTGTAAAAGACGACTTCGAATGTCTGTCCACGATAAATTGCATCGCGCGAACCGAGATTGATTGTGACGCTCTCGGCTTTGCCTTTCTTGCTCTCGTTTACCGTGACTATTTTCCCTGTTACAGGGTATGTCTCCTGAAGATATTCGTCAAGAGTATACAGCTGAACCATAAGCAGCATCAGTTGCTTTCCCCGGGTGTGACCCACTTCAATGGCAGAATTGATACTCTTGTTGCGGTCCTCATCGGTTTCCGAATTCTCGAACACCGGGGTCAAGATGGCCTTGCCGTCTCGCGGATCGGTAAACGTGAGCGATGTCGTCATTTTCGTTTCATAGAGCGGCACAACCTTTTTGTTGCCGTTCTTGTCCGTACGCGTTGTCTCCTTGCGCTCAGTCTTTATATCGCACTTTCCTGTGATGACTGCATCTATACGCATCTTGGCGCGCACATCTTTCGGCAGGCTTTCGTAGGCCGACTGTTCAATTACATTGGCGCGGTGTGACTTGGTCAATTCGTGAAGGACGTTGACACGTTGATCCGAAGCATAATCGCCCGAGAAGCCACCGACAACGAGGTTGAGCTTGGCGTTGGGGTTGTTGGGATTTTGTGCAAATCCGACGGTTGCAAGCAACAACGCAATAACAAAAATAGCTGTTTTTTTCATTTTTTTGAATTTTTAATTGGACCGCCGGCATCCTGCCGACTTAGAAAATGTTTTGTTTTATAATCAATTATCCATAGCCAGGCGGAGACCGATGTATTGCGACGGCTCGTCAGGATTGCGGTGACTGCGTGAGGAGGAGAACATGCTCCACTCGTTGCCGCCCGCATGACCGCCGCGAACCACCCGTTGCGTACCGCTGTCAGGCCCCTGCGATGCCACCGTTTTACCGGAAGGGTAGGAGGCTATCCAGTCGGCACACCATTCGGCCACATTGCCGCTCATGTCGAAGATTCCGAGGGCGTTGGCCTTCTTGCCACCGACAGCGCTGACTGCCTCTGTTTGCGCCACCTTCGAGGCCGAACCACCTGAACATTTGTCAGGTTTGTTTGCGCCGCGGTTGCGGGCTGCATATTCCCATTCTGCTTCGGTGGGCAGACGGAAGCTCTGGCCGCTTAGCTGGTTCAGCCGGCGGATAAACTCCAGGCAGTCCTCGTATGAAACATTTTCCACTGGGAGGTTCGGCCCCTGATGTACCGACGGGTTGCTTCCCATCACCTTCTCCCACAAAGCCTGCGTCACCTCGGTTTTACCAATGCTGTATGGTCGAAGTACAACTTCATGTTGTGGCTGGGCATAGTTCAGCGGGTAATTTTTATCTTCCGGTTTTTCGGCTGAACCCATCAGGAACGAGCCTCCCTCCACCTTGACCATTTCGTAGCTGATGCCTTCCAACTGAAAACTTCCTGCATGACGAAGGGTTACAGAATGAGACAGTTTCTTGTTAAGTTTGATTTCTATGGTCGTACGTTCGCGGTTATAGCCATTCGCCCGTATTTCCACTTCATGTTGACCTTCCGGTCCTTTATACTCGTATGGTGTTACGCTACTCATCTTCTCACCGTCGATATAGACATCGGCATCCTTGATATTACAATCGATTTTCACTATTCCGGTTGGACCGTCATAGGACACCTGCGGACGTTCGATGTTCATCACGTAGGTGACATTACTCCTGATTGGTTCAAATTCATAGCGGAGCGGCAGGTATTTTTTTGTCTTCACGGTAATCCAATTGGCTCCGTCAATCATATAAATCCACCACTCGCTGCCCTTGTACTCCGCCGAGATAATATCACCTTCAAACTGGGCAGAAGGAATCACAAGCCCCATGCGTATCAGGCCGCATCTTTCACCGTTGGCATCCTCTTTGGGGTACTGCACGGCATCGGTCATCGTCATATCGGCCCGGAACTCAATCACCTTCAGTTCCTGTGCATGACTTAATAAAGAAATTGCAATTGCAATAATCAACAATACTATTCGTTTCATTTTTCTTCAATAATTATTAGGTTTGCTACGATATGGTCTACCATTCTTATCTTTAATAATCTCACCTTTATTATTGATCCAGACCCATGGATATGTTTTGATTTCACCATACTTAGTCCAAACCATATTATACATTTCTGATTCTACGCGAGCAAAACCCATATGAAAAGGCTCTGCTGATCGATACATAACAGGGATTATTACTCTACCACGTTTGTCTATATAACCACATCTCTTTTTTTCTTTTTCCCCTTTGTAAACAATTGCTAAACCTTCGTGAAAATGGTCGCAGTCTTTATACCTTGTCCTGATTACAACTTTTCCTTTTTTATTAATATAATCCCCTTTGCCAATATATGCCAACCCTTCAGAAAAGGAATAGCCATAAATGCCTGAAATTACGAATTCTCCTTTAGCATTAATATATCCTTTTTCTCCTTCTTCTGTTATTACTGATGCTAATCCTTCGGAAAAGTTGTTAGCATCTAAAAAAGGGCCTAATTGTCTTTTACCACAGGTATCAATAAAATAATAATAATAATAAGCAACTAATGCTAATCCATTGTTATATTTTCTTCCTGCAGCACATTGGGTACTATAGACACAATCCCCTCGGGACGTAATATATTGTATATTATAGTCCGTCTCAACTCTGGCTCTACCTTCATTAAATTCTTCAGCAAAACGATACTTTGTCGGAATAATAACAGATCCATCCTTATCTGCATATCCAAACTTATTATCCTTTTGTACCAAATGTAGACCGTCATAATTCCAACTGGGACTCTTCACCTGTTGGCCTCTTTTATCAATAAAATACCAGTTACCCTGATATTCCACCCGTGCAGTTCCGTTCTCAAACATTGTACCACGTCCATCCAACCTGGCAGGTATCGCTATATTTCCATCTGAATCCAAATATCCTAACTTCCATTCATCCTGTACTTTCTCATAAAAAGGCAATAGTGGTTCCCTGACAAAAGTATTTTGAACGAGTGTATTTGACAAAAAACTTACTTTATAAGTGGTTGATTTCTTAAGTGGACCGAATTCAATCTCCTTAGGTAAATTTCCGTCAGTCTTTATTTTCAGGTATTGACTTCCTTCACTCATGTATACCCACCATTCACCTTGTTTATATTCTGTGTGAACTACATCACCATGGAAGGTTGCACTTTTATCCACAAGTCCCAATAAAATCAAGGCGCATGGATTATCATTATAGTCATTTCTCCGAAACTTTTCTTGTGCTGCTGTTAAATCATTTAGTACTACATGGAACGAGTCTTTTATTATTAACTCTTGAGCACAAATAGCAAATGATTGCGACAAAGTAAGAAAAAACAGAAGAAAATATTTCATCAATTAGTTCAATTTGAAGTTTTTCAGTGTAAAGATTTCGCTTTCATCCACCTGCATCGGCTGCCAGGTACGTACCATTATCTTAGGGTTAAACTCATCCGTGAAATCCCACACGATGAATACGATACCTTCATCGCTGTAATTTTTAGTAAACCATCCTTGTTTAAGCGTCACACCATAAAAATTGGGCTTGGCTGCGTGACGTTTGATTTCAATTTCATCGAATTTGACATTGATATAACCATTGTTGCGGAACACTCGGCGCAGGCCCGCAAGGTACTGCTGCTTCCCTTGGGTGGTATACTCCACGTTCACGGGCTTCATGTCCGTTGGAACACGCTTAACCACCTTGCCAGTTATAATAAGCGCATCATCGCTGAACACATCTTCCATAAACCGGATATTCTTTTCGCAATAGGCATTGCGGAATTGTTCAACCCAATGCAGAATCTGCATACGGCGGTCCGCGTCGTTCAGACGTTCCCCTTCCTTCATCAGTTTCAAATATTGCTGCAGACCCATGGTGATGTTGAAGTCGCTAATCCGTCCTGTTTTATCGAAATTGATGCAGACCTCCTGATTCAGCTCGCCCACATACGAATCATCCAGGGGTTTCATCTCAACAGCGATATTGCGGACTTGGTATCCAATAGTTGCTCCGTTGCTGGCTTTGACCCGCAAACAGTGCTCAACGATATCGTCATCCTCAATGCGGAAATGCACGTTGTTCCACATCATGCCGATACTCTGCGAGGCAAGATTGTCTATATCAATCCCGCCATAGTTGATATCCTTCCCCGTCGACTCCGCTCGGTTGATCGCAGTGAGAAGCATCGAAACATTGCGTTCCATCTTGCCTTTCAGTTTACCGGCATCAATGCCGTCCGAAAATTCAAATGCAACCTCATCCTGTGCCCGTAGTGCAAAGGGCAGGAATGTCGCCAGTGTGATAAGTGTCAAAAAAATCCTTTTCATATTGTATCTCATTTGGACCGCCGGCATCCTGCCGGCATCATTTTGCAAGATTAAACCATAGGGCATTCATCCCCTTGAAACTGTCGAGCGACGAATATTGCATCGTCTTATAATCAATTCGTTCTCTTGTTCCCGGCCCGAGAATCGTCACCAAATTTCCGTTTCCGTCAAAAATTGCCCACCACGATTCACTTACGGATGGACAATTGTCGGCGCTGCCGTATCGCTTCACCTTATATTCGGCCTTCATGCGATTGAGTCTGGCACGGACAGCTGCAACATCCTTGCATTCGAGAAGCCTCTCGATTGCCTCCTGTTTCCATCCTGTCAACGGTGATTGGACCGCCGGCATCCTGCCGGCATCCTTCTCCTCCGCAACCGATTGGACCGCCGGCATCTTGCCGGCATCCTTGTTTTCCACCTTCGGCTGGGTTGTTTGGGGTAATGGGTTTACCTGCTGTACATCCACAAGTGAGGTTGCACCATCCGCAACCGTCACCGTCGTCCCACTGCCACTATTGATAACCGTCGTGTTCGTAACGCCCTCGATATCTGACTTCAAAACATAAACGAACACCCTGTACATCGTACCTCGCATCATCGAAAGCACCTCGCCTTTCTGTTTGATATCCTTTACAACGACATTTTTGGCATTCTTCAACTTGCCCCTCGAGGCCACGTAATCATTCACACGCTGAAACAACAACTCGTATGCCATACTTTCAGCCTCAGCGGCGTTCTCGTGAGTGGCTTCCTCGTATAAATATTGCGGATTGCGTTTTATATTATTAATTTGCTTCGTTACCGACGGCCCTTGTGCCATAAGTGTCGAACAAACAAACAGCAAACAAGCTGTCAACGCAAATTTTTTCCCTTGGACCGCCGGCATCCTGCCGGCATCATTACTTCTCATCATCTTCCTGAAATATTGATTTTACATTGTAAATAGGTATATAGCTGTTTAATCTGGCCCTTATCATGCGACGATTGCCCGCCTTGTCCGATTGTGTAGAAATGATAGCCGGGTCGAATGTCATCTTCATCGCATGAATATAACCCAAGGTTTCGTTTTTCATCACCAACACACACGTGGCAAGACTTGTATCGAGACTGATTAATCCGAAGTAGGGGGAGCACCCTTCATTCAGACAGAAGGTTATCCATTGGCGAAGCGGTACGGTGAATTCTTCCGTCCGATAGTTGTATTTGACCATCTTGAAGTTGATGTCAATACCGCTTTCTATTTCGTTTCCTGTCACCAGATTTGCCATGGTTTCAATCGGAAAGTCTTCGCTATACAGCAAACTGAATGTCGCATCATCGACTTTCACGTAATAGCGGTTGTTGTTGAGTTCTGGCAAAAGGTACGTTGTTCCGGAAAGGATATAAACAGGAGAATTACCCATCTGTTCCAATAACTCATGAGCCACTTGGAATGGTGTTTCCTTTGGAACAATTGTTCGTCGGACGGCATCAGACAAACGATCCTCCATCTCGAAACTTTTTATGTCGAGTATGAGTTCGTAACTCGCCGGATACGACAAGGCGGCCGAATGTAAACTGTCGCGGAAAAAGCGCACGGCATACCGTTTGCCGTCCATCAAGTCGATACTCATCACCGCTGTAGTATCATAGCAAAGTTCTTTCAAAAGGGTGAAATTGCCTTCAAGCAATGCAATCTTCTCCTCCTTCATAAAAGTACGGAAAGGCTTTCCGTCCATCTCGTCCCGTTCGGCCCCAACAGTGAGCCGCTTGATAAACTGGCGGTGCACCTCGTCGATTGTCCGTTGTGCATAAGCATCCCGGCCTCCCCCCAAAAGGAGGAGGCACAGAATGATTGCATTTATCCGGACTACGACGTTCATTTTTATATGCCGGCAGGATGCCGGCGGTCCAATCAAAACTAACAGTTAAACCATTTACGTGAGTTGTCGGCGCGATGTAACTCACCTGCCCGCAGGCGGCCGTTCTCGAACTTAGTGTTCTCAATGGTCTCGCCCGGGTTGACTTCGAGCATAGTTCCTCGGCCGTCCTTGAGGTCGATGCTATAACTCTGCTTCACCTTGATAGTACCGCCAACGCCGTGGGGTTTGCCACCCTGCATAGGGCCGCTATAACTGCCCCAGCCAAGGCTGAATCCGGAAGCTGGTTTTGGTGTTTGTGCCTTTTCTGGCTCAGGTTTCACAACGGGTTCGGGTTCAGTCACCTCGGGTTCGGTCACTTCAGGTTGTGGATTGTCAATGGTCACCGTATCCACGACGACGGGTTTCTCATCCTTGCCGCCGCTCAGTCCCAAGAAGGCACCCAATCCTCCGCCGATGACCACCACTGCCGCGGCGATGATGATTGGCAGTTTCTTGTTGCCATCCTTCACCTCGATTTTCTTCAGAGGCTCACCGCATTCTTCGCAGACGAAGTCTTTGCTGGCGCGGATGGCCTGTTTCTCTTTGCTCTGACACTTCGAACAAGGAGTTCCGTCTTCCTTGCCGCTGGTGTTGGTGCAGATACCGTAAACTATGTTGGCGTTTCTTCCTTGATTTCTTGCCATAATAATATTTGTTTTTAATGGTTATTTTTTGGTAATCATTTCCAATGCTTTCTTTGCCTCGTTGCCAAACTGCTGATACTTGGGCGAACTGGGACTGGAGCATTCTTTGCTAACCACGTCACGCATCAGCATCTTCACATTCTCGACATAACCGTTGCGCTCGGCCATTGGCAATTCGGGATTCTTAAGCATCTCGTCGACCATGTCCTGAATACGGTTGCGGCGATCGGAGGTCATGTTGTCGCTGGTGGGCAGGTCGGTAAAGAGCTTGGCCAGATAGGTGTTGGTGGGGGTGCCCCAGTCGTCCTTCTCGGTCATGCACCAACCGTGTCCGTTGATGGCATCGTCGGCCTCGCTGAGGATACCCATGGCTGCTGCGGCGAAGAAGTAGGGGGTGAACTCCTGTGCGGTAAGCTGCTTCTCACCCATGATGGGAGGCAGACAGGTACCGTCACCCTCGCTGTGCAGAAGCACGCGGGCTTCCTTAGCCTCAAGGGGATTGGGATTCTCCGTCATCGCCTTATACTCGGTTTCAAAGGTGGGCATCCAGCGAATGGCACGCAAC
Organism: Bacteroidales bacterium; assembly: GCA_017448185.1. Lineage (GTDB taxonomy): Bacteria > Bacteroidota > Bacteroidia > Bacteroidales > P3 > Colimorpha. Next base: position 28,517 of record JAFSLX010000056.1, on the reverse strand, counting down.
GGGAAGCAGTACTTCACGGCGGCGATGGTAATCTCATTCTTGGCCTCGCCTTCGATGTCGAACTTGATGGTGCTGCCAGGGGTGGCATTGCCGAAAGCACTGCGGAAAGCGTCCTCAAGCTTCTTGGCGAACTCCTTAAGCGAGTCGTCTCCCTCATAGCTGGGCAACGTGACCAAGATAGTCTTGCGGTTCATCGACTCGGGCTGGGCCACGGGGTTGGGGTTATTGTTGATGGTTTTCTGCAACTGCGTGTCGTCAAGCAGTATGAACACACCGCTCTTCTCTACGGCATCCTTGGCAAAGGCTCGAATTTCATCCTCGTTGGTGAGCACTTTCTGCAACTGCTGCAGAATGTTGATACCGATAAGTTTATCCTTAGTGCACTCCACCTCATGGATTTCGCGCACTTTCTGACCCATCACCTCGTCGACCACATCGAAAGCCTTGTCAATAGAGAGACCCTTTGTCAACTCGTCAAAATGGGCGTATGTCTTGCTACCTACCAGTTCGTGGCGCAGGGCGCTGGAGAGGGTTTCCATGGTGCCGCGGTTGAGCAGGAGGCTCTTCTCAAAGGCATTGACTTTGGCGTCTTCGCGAACCTCAATCACAGCCTGCTTCATATCCTTGATGCTGCCTTGCTGCTGGTTACGGTCGGCGATGCGCTTGGCGGCCTCGTCCATGCAGAGGGCCAAGGCACCGACAAACATCTGCACTTGGTCGTGGAATTCCTCGAAGTGCACCTGCAACTTGCTGAGCAGCCGCTGGGCAAACTCAAGGGCCACACGGTTAGTCTTCTCGGTATAGAGGTCGGCGAGGATGGCCTGATGGTCGGTATAGCACTCTTTGGGCTTGCCCGTGGCTTTCTGCATCAGATTCAGGTGGGTGGCGAACTCGAGATTGTCTGCCAGCTCCTTCTGGAAACCGGTAATCTTATCGTCGGTAGCTTGAATGTCATTCGGTATCTTGGCACGGCGGTTACGGATGTAGGCCAAGATGGCATCGCTGACCTTCAACAGGTCGGTGAGCGAGAGCTGACCTTCGTACCACTGGGTGTAGAGGCTCTGCTCAATAGCCTCGACGATATATTCAGCCTGAGTCTTCAAAATCTCGTCCTTGCCCTTGTCGGCATAGTATTCTTCCACACCCTGCTTGAAACGGAAGGCTGTCTGGTACTTCTCCAGCATAAACTGCTCCAAATAGTGCATCGGCACACTGTCGGCGTTCTTGGCATCGTCATAGCTGTAGAAATCGGCCTGATTCTTCCAGTATTCGTCGATTTTCTCAAACTTCTTGTCAGTGTCGAGAATACGCTCGTTGAGCATCAGGAAGCTGTCGTCGAGCTTCCAGTCGCGCATGTTCTTGTCGTTCTTGATATAGAGGGCCTCATAATCTTTGCGCTGAGGCTCCTCGGTGAAGCCGAAGTCGTCCTTGTAGTTGTTGTAGGCCATTTGGTTGAACACGCTGTCGGCCAAAGTGTAGCTGATGTGTTCCACCACCCGCTGCTCGGGATAGACAATGCGCTTGATGCCAAACGAACTGACAGCCTTGGTACGTGCACGTTCTTTGTCATTTCCTTTGGAGTTGGAATTGTACTCGACACAGAAGTCATTGATATTCTCGCACGAAAGGCCACGCAGGAAGTCATCGGTCACACCGCTCTTGTTCTGCATGAAGACCGAGAAATAGACCGTGTCGGCCAGCAGCTTGGGCAGTTCGCTGAACGAGTTTACCACGGCACCGTTCTCATTGACGTTCGAATAAACCATCAGTCCGAACTGACGGTTGGCCATAATGTTGAGGTTTACATGCTCGGCACCCGTCTTGACATCGCAGGGCAAATAGTGACCGATGTTCAAAGCCGAAAGCTCACACAGGGCGGCATAGCCGTTCTGATGGTAGCGGCCGGCCTGGCATCCCGCCGGGATATCGAGTTCGGGCACCATGGCATAAACCGTAATCTCGGTGCTGCTGCCGCTGAACGAGGCATCGGCACGAAGCTGGGCCACCGCATCGATGATGCTGCCCGAGCCGGTACCGCCGGCCAAGCCTGTAAAGATGTGGATGTGGCATGCGCCTTTGTTACCGCTCACCGAAGTGATTTTCTCATACTGTGCCTTTACAGCACCGAGGTATTTGCTGATATTCGATGCAAAGAGGATGCGGCCGGCACGGCGCTTCTGTCCGGCAGCGGCACCCACCTCGCCAAGGGTCTTCTTCATCATCTCGCCGTTCTTCACGATATTCTTCAATCCCGGGAAAGCATCGGGATTGTTCAGTATCATGCCAAGATCGGTGGTCTTGATGTTGACAAACTCCGACTCCTCGAACTGGGCACTCTGTCCGAAGACCTTCCATGTGGGGTCGCCGGGTTTCATCATCTCGTCGGTAGAGTCGACATAGACGAATCCGATGGAGAGTTTGCGACGGTCTTCCACCTTGGGGAATTCTTCCCAAAGGCGCTTACGGAAAGCTTTAAGCACCTTGCCGCCGGTGCCGCCAAGTCCAATGAGGATGTGGTTGGGTCGTGTAGAATCTAATTTTTTCATTGCTATTTAGTATTAAATTATTCTTTTTTTATGCTGGCAGGATGTCGGCGGTCCATTTTTTTATCGTCTACTGCCACGGTGGCCGGCACGTGGAGCACGGCCATGTACGGCCACACGTCCGCTTCGATTGCCCCTGTGACTGCGGCCACCGCCGCCCATGCCCATGGTGACGCAGGTGAGCACGGTGGCCAGTACGAGAGTGATAGCCATATAAAGAATGTTCATCCAGATTTTGTGGCTGGCGTTGCGCAGCACGGCCGCCTTGAGCACTTCGCTGCTTTCTGCCAGTGTGTGGCCAGCTATGTCGGCAGGCTCGATGTAGCCCGCCACAGAAGGGAAGAGGAGCCTGAGGCCTATTTTCACGCCCGTGGCCTCGGCGAGACCGAGACGGTAGTTCTGGCTGTCGCCCGAAATGTAGGTCAGGGCCGCCTCCTGCAGCGCCGTCACGGTGTTGTCCGCATTCTTGCGTGCATTGATGGCGTTGACCAAGCCAATGCCTTCGATGCAGAAAACTATGAGTGCCAGCACGATGACGACATACGACAATGGAGTGAAATCCTTCTTGCCCAAGGCCATGGCAAGTACAACAGTCAAGACTGTCAACAGTACACCGATCAGTATTCCCCAGAACATATACATTTTTTTGTGCCTTCCTGAGTTCCCAGCGGCCGGCGATACCATAATAAAAAAAGCATAGAACTCGTGTTGTTGCAGTCCTACGAAACTGAGGCATCGCCAAACGCCTTATCGGAATAGAAACTGTTTTGAACCTTATCCTATGCCCCCGTATGTTGAAGCCGGAACGGCCAACACAAAGGCAAAATAAAGGCACCAGTACATCATAGTCCTCCGATATTTTTGGCGAAATTTCAGTTTTCGGACCTATACAAATGCTTTCTTTGCATCATCGGCATTACTCGCGCCGAATTACGGGTGCAAATTTACACTTTTTTTTCAATACTGATGCACTTTTCGACAAGGTTCTTTTAAATTTATTGATAATAAATAAATTACAATATGTTATTTTCTTGTTCCAAAGTAGGTGCATTCCTCTGCCTCCTCTGTTTTCATTGCATTTAACCACAAAAAACTCCGCAAGATGGTCAACATCTTGCGGAGGATATGAAAAAAAATCCATGAGGATTTCATCGACAACTCCCATCCGGGATTTGTCCGTCTTCGAACGGAGTTGACTCGGAGTTGATACGGAGATGATACGGAGATGATACGGAGATAGTGTTGTCTGTCAGTCTATTACCCGAAAAGAAAGTCTGTATTTCATTCAGATTGAGCGCTTTGTCTATTGTATACCCCCCAACCTGTTCCCGTCGCAGCGCCGAAAGGAACGCCCCGCTGCCTAACGCGATGCCAAAGTCGCGGGCAATGCTGCGGATATACGTCCCCTTGCCGCAGCGAATACGGAAATCGACCTGCGGCAAGTACTCGGGGACAATGCATTGTGGGTTGTTGTACAATTGAAGCGATGGTTTGTCATGCCGGCGGTCCAAATCATCCATGCCGGCAGGATGCCGGCGGTCCAACCTGTCGCCCTCGCGAAAAGCTGTTATGTCGAACTCCTTGATTTCAACTGTCTTTGGCTGGATGGTGACCGTGGGGTCATCGATACGGGCATATTCGTAGGCGCGCTGACCTGCAATTTTTACTGCACTATACATCGGTGGCACTTGATCTATTCGACCAATAAATTTTTTGCGCTTCTCGTCAAGCAGGGCAGGAGTAATGTGTTCGTAGGGAAAAGTCTGGTCGATAGCTCGTTCCATGTCGTAACAGGGCGTGGTGGCACCGAAGACTATTGTGCCGGTATACACCTTCTCGCCATCTTGTAACTGTGGTATTAGTTTGGTGGCTTTGCCCACACAAACAAGCAGCACTCCCGTGGCCAATGGGTCGAGAGTGCCTGCATGTCCTATTTTGAATTTCTTGATCCCGTATATGTTGCGAATGGCTGCTTTGATTTTGTTAACGGCCTGAAAGGAGGTCCATTGGCGTGGCTTGTCGATGACAAGCACAATGCCTGCGTTGAGCTCCTCAAGGGTTATCATAAGACAGCCGAAAGCACAATGGTGGCTGCGCCGACAACGGCACAATAGACTGCAAACCAAATCAGTTTGCCTTTCTTGACGATGCTAATCATCCATTTGCAAGCGAGGCAGCCGAAGATGAAAGCAGCCAGAAAACCAACTACAAGAGCAGTGACCGACAGTCCGGCCATCGCGGTTTCGACTCCGACTTCAGCCATGTCTTTTACGTCAAGCAGGGCTTCGCCAAGGATGGGCGGTATCACCATCAGGAATGAGAACTGGGCAAGACGTTCTTTTTTATTGCCGAGGAGCAGACCAGTGGCGATGGTCGAACCAGAGCGTGAAAGGCCGGGCAGTACGGCAATCGACTGGGCAATACCGATAACGAAAGCATGCCACGGTGAAATTTTCTCGCGCTGACGCGGCTTTGCAAAGTAGGAGAATGCCAAAAGCGTGGCGGTAACCAACAAGCAAATGCCAACCACCAGCAGACCGCTGCCGAATACGGCTTCGACCTTGTCCTTGAAGAAAAAGCCCACGATAGCGATGGGTATCATCGAAATCAGTATGTTGATGATGTATTTCGTGCCTTCGTTCCACTGGAACTTGAACAAGTCCTTGAACAGCCACACGATATCTTTCCAAAGAATTACCACCGTCGACAAGACCGTGGCAACATGCACGGCAACGGTGAATGTCAGGTTCTCCTCGCCTGACAGGCCGAACAGATTGGCGCCGATGGCCAGGTGGCCACTGCTGCTAACGGGAAGATACTCGGTCAAACCTTGGATGATGCCGAGTATAAGTGCTTCAAACCATTCCATCGATTATTCTTTTTTACCTTTAAACATAATGGCGACAATCTCGACAACGAAGCCCAGCACAATCAGGATGGGGGCAACGTAAAGACGGCGCGTGTCGAACATGGCGGGATTGAAGACGTTGGGGTCATCGCTGCCACCGCCGGTGAGCATGATATAGCCGACAGCAAGAATGATGATGCCGACAGTCATCAGGATATAGTTTATTTTGCCAAAAGCAAAGTGAAAATCTTGATTGTTATTTTCCATAATGTATTAATTTTTTGCAATGTAACGTCTAACTGTAACTGCTGTGGAGAGATAGGACACAAGGATGCCACCCAAAATGATGGTACAGGCGATGATGCCGTACCACATCCAATGCTCGGGAGCAATCAACTTGAGCTCGAACTGGTTGCCGAATACCCACATGGTGACAATCATCAATACGTTGGCGATTATGCCGCCCAGCGCGCCATACAAGATGCTTCGCCAGAGGAACGGGCGCTGTATGAAACGCACGTCAGCACCCACCATACGCATGGTCTGGATGGTTTCGCGCTGACCATATATCGCAATGCGGATAAGGCTGTTGATGAGGACAATGGTGATGAAGAGCAGCAATGCAACAAACACTATCAGAAACCACGAAAGTTTGTAGAATACCTCACGCAACTCGTTGACAATGTTCTCCTGATACACCACACCGGTCACATACGGTTCGGCACCGACTTTGGCACAGAACTTGTCGAGCACCTCGCTCGAATTGTCGGGCATCAGGTTGGCAAAGAAATTGACCATCAATGACGGATACAGTGGATTGTAGCCGATAAAGCCGACAAAGTCTTCGCCCATATCCTCACTGAATATCTCGGCAGCCTTAGCCTTCGAGATATAGTCCACATGCTTCACATATTCCATCTGGTCAATACGTCCTTTCAGCGCAAGGGCAAGCGAGTCTGTCACATCGGGCGATAGGTCGACCTTGTAGGTGATGCGCTCCTGTGCGTCGTGGGTCAGGCGATAGGAGTGGTATTCGATGCACAGCAGTAGCCCCAGCATGAAGAGCACCAATGTGATGCCCAACACTGTGGCCCCGTGTGTACCCCAGAGATTTACCTTGTTTTTCATGCGTTATTAATTGGCAAGCATCACGGGCATAACGAGCATGAGGATGTCGTCCTGCTTCTCCTCTTTCTCCTCGGCATAAGGGAAGATTATACCTGCGCGCGAAGGATGCGACATCTCGATGAGCACCTGCTCGGTGTCGAGGTTGGAAATCATCTCGGTGAGGAATTTGGCGTTAAAGCCGATGTCCATTGGATCGCCCTCGTACTGGCAGGGGACGCTCTCGTGTGCGTTGTTCGAAAGTTCGAGGTCCTGGGCCGAAATGTCGACACGGTCGGCACTGATCGAAAGACGCACCTGACGTGTAGCCTCGCTGGCAAAGATGCTGACGCGGCGCAACGTGTTGAGGAACGACAGACGGTCGAGAATCAGCTTGTTGGGGTTGTCCTTCGGAATAGCGGCCTCGTAGTTCGGGTAGCGGCCATCGACCAAACGGCAGACAATGTAGAAGTTGTCGAAAGTGATGAAGAGGTTGGTGTTGTTATATTCGATATTCACCTCGCCGTCGTCCTTGCGGGCAGCAAGAATATTCTTGACGATGGTGATGGGTTTTTTCGGCAGGATAAAGTTGGTGCTCTCGCTCGAAGAAACGTCTTTGCGACGGTAGCGAACCAGCTTGTGGGCGTCGGTGGCCACAAAGGTCACGCCGTCGGGGGTCATCTCGCAGAAGATACCTGACATCTGCTGGTGCATCTCGTCATTGCTGGTGGCAAAAACGGTCTTGTTGATGGCGGTGACCAGTGCGTTGCAGCTCATTGTGACGCTGTTTGTACCCTCAGCCACTGGCATGGTGGGGTAGGTCTCGGCATCCATGCCGGCCAAGCTGTACTGGCCTTGACCCGAAGAGAGTTCGACGGTGTAGTTCGAGGGGTCGATAGTGAAGGTCAATGGAATATCGTCGAAGGTCTTCAGTATGTCGAGCAGGAGTTTCGAGGGAATGGCCACTTCCTGAGCCTCATCCATGCGGCCGGAATCCACTTCGATGCGGGCCACCAAGGTGGTCGACAGGTCGGTGGTCTTGATGGTCAGGGCGTTTTCTTCCAAATGAAAATGGAAGCAATTGATGATGGGCATGGTGTTGTTGGCGGTAAGAACTCCGCTTAGCGACTGCAACTGCTTGAGCAGCTGTTGACTGTTGACGATGAATTTCATATCTTTATCTATTTTTTATTTCAACTATTCGAAATGCAAAGATACATCTTTTATCTCGATTGCCGACAACTTTTTATTCACTATTTAATCAACAGTCAGCTTCCAGAACACGCCCTCGGGTAGCACCAGATCGGGCCAATGCAGGCTGCAGTTGGCTTTCGAGTACTTGTCGTCGAGGTAGAACGTGCCATGCACATGGTCGTTCACCATCACGCGTTCGCCGGGTTCGTATAGCACTATCACACCCTCGATTGCGCCACCGCTGGTGTTGAGTGTGCCACCTATCGAGTCGGGGTATTCCAGCTTGACCATGTAACCCGGATTCTGCTCCATGACCATCGAGTTGCATTCGCGAATACCTATCACAGTGCCCGAGAATGGAATTTCCTCGTGGTCGACGCAAGCCGTCAGTGCCAATGCGGCCACCATCAGTATCGGAATCAGTCGTTTCATAATACTATTCAAAATGTCTAAGTGCCTCGTTGAGCGATGTCTTCTTGTCGGTGCTCTCCTTGCGGCAGCCGATGATGAGGGCGCAGCTCACCTGATAGTCGCCGGCAGGAAAGTGCTTGGTGTAGCAGCCGGGAATCACCACACTGCGTGCCGGCACACGGCCGATGTGAGTGACGGGCTCCGGACCGGTAACGTCGATAATCTTCGTGCTGGCTGTAATCACTGTGTTGGCGCCCAGCACGGCTTCGCGTTCTACCACGGCTCCCTCGACGATAATGCAGCGGCTGCCTATAAAGCAATGGTCCTCAATGATGACCGGAGCCGCCTGCACAGGCTCGAGCACGCCGCCTATGCCCACGCCACCACTCAAGTGCACATTCTTGCCAATCTGGGCGCAGCTACCGACGGTGGCCCAGGTGTCGACCATAGTGCCGCTGTCGACGTATGCCCCAATGTTCACATAGCTCGGCATCATCACTGCGCCAGGGGCGAGGTACGAACCGTAGCGTGCCACCGCGGGCGGCACCACGCGCACCCCATGCCCGGCATGGTCGCGTTTGAGCGGTATCTTGTCCCAATATTCCATCGGGCCGGCCTCCATCGTCTGCATGCCACACAGCGGAAAATAGAGCAACACAGCCTTCTTCACCCATTCGTTCACCTGCCAGCAGCCCTCGGCTTTAGGTTCGGCTACGCGCAGTTCGCCCCGGTCGAGCATGGCGATGGCCTCTTCGACAGCCTCGCGAACCTCTGTTCGTTCCAGCAGTGACCTGTCTTCCCAAGCCTGTTCTATCAGTGTTCTCATATCTATCTTTTTTATTTTCAATACAATATTCCCCATCACACCGTTTGGTGCAATGCATTTTGACACTTGCAAAGATAGCAAATATTTTTTATTTCAGGCAACAAAACCTCCGTGACGGCCTGTTTATTTGACAATAGAGAGCTGTTTCGTGCAGGGGCCGAGCGGGGTGTCGACGGTCACGGTGTAGTTGCCTGTTGGTAAGGCCGAGAGGTCGAAATGCATCACGCTGCCCGTGGCCTTTTGGTCGTAAACCGAGCGCCCGTCGGCATCGCCGATGAAGACACGTGCCTCCATGCCCTCGGTCAGGCTCAGCGAGAACTGCCCTGCCGTGGGGTTGGGATAGATTGAGAAGTCGACCGACGGCTGATGCTCGATGCCGATGTCGTCCGGGTTGGTGCTGCCAAGGTAGAACTCCACCCCCGGACTCCACGGGCTGTAGAGGGTCGAGTCGGGATGGTAGGGGCAGTCGTGGTGGCACACGCGGCGCAGGTGGGCGTTGTAGAATATGCCTGTGTCGAGACCCGTACGGGTGTAGCAGGTGTCGTAGGTGAATATGGGGTTCGCCGCATCGTCGCCGAAAACAAGCTGATAGTACACGCTGTCGCCAGCATTGTCCCAGCAGAGCGTGGCAAAGTCCTGACCCCGTTCAGCCACCCTCAACCCGCCCACAGGATTGCAATACGGCCTGTCGGGCTGCAATATGGGAAAAATCCCGCCCCAAATACCATTAACAATTGATTGGTTAAACCTTGGTTCCCCAAAGGTATCTCGTTCATAGTGATGGCCAATGCCTATTGTGACTTGATAGTCCAAACCTCTAAATATTGCATCACTATTATGCGCCATATAATATATACTTGAATTAGGTGTTGCAAAAGGTATAAAATTTGAATGGTTGTCAACAGAGAAGCCGACATAAAAAGTGTCTATCAGTTTATGAGGCTTATCAAAATAAAACTCATAGCAAGGTGTTATTCTTTGTACTGGCGTTAAATCGTTCATCAAGAAATTCCTATAAATGGTATATGAAAAATAGGTGGTCGGGTAAATGTCAGGAGACATGGGGAAAGAGTCGACGATATCGAATATTATTTGAGGATCCCAACTGCTTATCGTAGCCAAATAGCAGTTATAATCCATCGAATCCGGATACATGTAGTAGTATCCGAGCGAGGCTGTAACCGCAACTCCATATACGGTGATTGAAGAGTCTGTAAAATAACGAACGTATTCTTCATTCTTTGTGTGTGTAGAGTTGGGTGCATGGCAATACATCATCGCTTGACGGGGGTAAAAGCTCGTGGGCATCATATACGGCCCATCCAATTGGGAGTCATATATCGTGTCCTGCGCCACAGCAGAACATAATGCACCCGTTAAGAGAAGAATAAAAATGTATATCTTTTTCATATATTTAATTATTTGGTTTATATTATTTTAAATAATAAAAAAGACTATTTCTATTTTGCAAAGTAAAGAAAAAAATGTCACATTTGCAAGTGCAGTTTGCAAAAAAAAAACATTTCGGGATGTCCGGCCAAACCAAGTTTTCCTAACCCATTGGTTCCTTTGTGCCTGCAGCATCCTTCGCCTGCCGTTGTTCAGTCGTTGTTCAGTCGTTGTTCAGTGTTTGACTGAACAACGACTGAACAACGAGCGAACAACAACTGATGATGACTGGGAGAAAAAAAATTTTACTTATTATATACCATAATGGATTTTTTTTCGTTAGAGCATCTATAATAAGGAAAGATATTTGGTATAAAAGATTAAAAATTACATAAATGAAACTGTCGCAATTCAGATTCAACCTGCCGAAGGAACTTATCGCCGAGAAGCCGACACGCAACCGTGACGACGCACGCTTGCTGGTGCTGCACCGCGAGGACGGCACAATCGAGCACCGTGTGTTCAAGGATTTCATCGAGTATGTGGACAAGGACGACGTGGTGGTGGCCAACAACACGAAGGTGTTTCCGGCCCTGCTTGACGGCGAGAAGGAGAAGACGGGTGCAAAGATTCAGGTGCTGCTGCTGCGCGAACTGAACGAGGATATGCGCCTGTGGGACGTGATTGTCGACCCGGCACGCAAAATCCGTATCGGCAACAAGCTGTATTTCGGCACGAACGATGCGCTGGTGGCCGAGGTGGTGGACAACACGACGAGCCGCGGCCGCACGATTCGCTTCCTGTTCGACGGCAGCCACGAGGAGTTCATCTCGATTGTGAAGGGCATGGGCCGCACGCCGCTGCCCGAGGAGTTGCGCCGCCTGCGCGACGTGGAGAAGAGCGACGCTGAGAACTACCAGACCATCTATGCCAAGGTCGAGGGCTCGACGGCAGCTCCCATCGCGGGCCTGCATTTCAGCCGTGAGTTGCTGAAACGCATGGAAATCAAGGATGTGAAATGGTTGGAGCTGACGCTTCACGCCGGTATGGGCGAGTTCAAGCCCATCGAGGTGGAGGACCTCTCGAAACACCGTGCAGATGCTGAGGAGATTCACTTGAGCGAGGAGCTCTGCAACGCTATCGGCAAGGCCAAGGAGACCGGTCACCACGTGTGCTGCATCGGCACGACGACGATGCGCGCATTGGAAAGTGCAGTGACGATTCCCGGCAAGATTTTCCCGTACGACGGTTGGACCAACAAGTTTATCTTCCCGCCCTACGACTTTACGATTGCCGACATGATGGTGACCAATTTCCATCACCCGATGTCGTCGCAGTTCATTATGGTGAGCGCCTTCGCCGGTCCCGAGCTGCTGATGCAGACCTACCAGACGGCTATCAAGGAGAAATACCGCTTCGCCACCTACGGCGACGCGATGCTTATTATCTAATGACCCCGTTAGCAGAGATACTGAGGCCGCAAAGCCTCGACGACTACATAGGACAACAGCACCTGATTGGACCGGGTGCTGTTCTTCGCACTTTGATAGAGAGTGGCAACATTCCGAGCATGATATTCTGGGGCCCTCCGGGCATCGGCAAGACGACTTTGGCAATGATTATCTCGAACACGCTGCACCGTCCGTTCCACACACTGAGCGCCATCAGCAGCGGTGTGAAGGAGGTGCGCGAGGTTATCAACGCGGCGCAGGAGGAGGATGGTGCCATCCTGTTTATCGATGAAATACACCGTTTCAACAAGGCTCAGCAGGATTCGCTGCTGGGTGCGGTGGAACGCGGTACGATTACGCTGATCGGTGCGACGACCGAGAACCCGAGTTTTGAAGTCATCTCGGCTTTGCTTTCGCGTTGCCAGGTGTATGTGCTGAAGGAGTTTGGCGAGGAGGATATGCGTCAGTTGATTGCCTCGGCGGTGCGCTATTATGCCTCACAGGGCCTCAGTATAGAGGTGAAAGAAGACGATGCCCTGATGCGCATCAGCGGTGGCGATGCGAGAAAGCTGTTGAACGCCATTGAGTTGGTGGTCAACAAAGGCGAAAGGATACTCGACAACGCCAGTGTGACAGCCGTCATTCAGAAGAATCTTGCTTTCTATGACAAAGGTGGCGAGATGCACTACGACATTATCTCGGCCTTTATCAAAAGCATGCGTGGCTCGGACCCGAACGGGGCCGTCTACTGGTTGGCCAGGATGATTGCCGGTGGCGAGGATCCGCTGTTCATTGCACGACGCATGCTGATTTTCGCCAGCGAGGATATCGGCAACGCCAATCCCAATGCGCTGCTGTTGGCCAACGCCACCTTCGAGGCAGTGAGCAAGATTGGCTACCCCGAATGCCGCATCAACCTGTCGCAGTGCGCCTGCTACTTGGCCTGCTCGGCAAAAAGCAATGCTACATACATGGCGCTGAACAATGCCGAAGAGGCTATCCGACGTTTTGGCGACCTGCCTGTGCCGTTGCACCTGCGCAATGCACCCACCAAGCTGATGAAAAATATCGGCTACGGCAGTGGCTATAAGTATGCCCACGACTATGCAGGCAATTTCACCGAACAGGAATACCTGCCGCAGGGGCTGGAAGGGAGCAGGTTCTACAATCCGGGGAGCACACCTCGCGAAGAGGACACACGCCGTTCGCTGCGCGAGAGGTGGGGAGGGAAATACGGATATTGATTTCTTGTTCTATTTTACCCGATAACCTTCGGCGACAAGCAGTTGCTTTACTTTCTCAACAAACTCGCCTTGCACGATTATCTCGCCGTCTTTGGCCGAGCCGCCGACACCACATTTGCTTTTCAACAGTTTGCCCAAAGCTTGCAGGTCGTCGTCGGTGCCCACAAAGCCGGTCACCAAAGTGACGGTTTTTCCGCCACGATGATGTCGGTCGATAGCGACGCGAAGTTTTTGCTGCGAGGGCGGCAGAGTTTCGGCCTCGGGCTCGTCGTCGTATTGGTAGTTGTAATCGGGATTGGTTGAATAGACCACACCGATGGCTTGCCTCTTGCTCATGGTTACTTGGTTATCAGCAGTTGTTTCATGTCGCGTGCATAGATTTTCACCGACTGAGGATGAATAACGAAGTGGACCGAGGTTCCGATGTTCTCACCTTCGCCGTCGAGGTTGACCCAACGGTCGGCGTTGCCCTCGATAAGCACATCTTTGGCTTTGAACATCTCCACGTGTTGCGAGAGGTCGAGATGGTTGGTGAAAGCCAATGGTGCGGTGATGGGCAGGTGGTCGATGGGGACTTTGTCGAGAATGCTGATGTCAAGCAGGCCGTCGTCGAGTTCGGCCTTGGGAGCGACGGCAAGGTTGTAGCCATATTGGCGGCTGTTGGCGATGGCGATGAACCAGGCGTTGCGATAATACTCCTGACCGTCGATGACGAGGTGGTAGTTCGAGTTCTTGTAACGAGTATATTCCCTCAGCACCAGATTGGTATAGGCTGAAAAGCCACGGGTTTTGGCAGCGTGCATAAGGCGGGCGATGAAGGCGTCAAATCCGCAGCCGGCGGCATTGACGACAACCCAGCGGTTGTTGACGACAATGGAGTCGATGGTCTGCTCGAACTGCTGGTTGAGCACGCGTGTTGCCAACCAAGGCTGCAACGGCAGCTTGAGCGAACGGGCCAGGCCGTTGCCGCTGCCGCATGGGATGATTCCGAGTCGGGTGTCGCTATCCTTGATACCCTGCACCACGTCGTTGACCGAACCATCGCCACCCACAGCGACTACGCAGTCGTAGCCATGGTCAACGGCGTCACGGGCAATCTCTGTACCGTGATGGATATATTCTGTATAGCGTACCGTATAGTCGAACAAATCCTGATTCAGGTTGTTCTGCAGTATTTTCTCGATTTTTTTCTGTCGGCCAACTCCGGAGATGGGGTTGACAATGACGAGGGTCTTTTTTTTCATTTCGCTATAAGTCTATTGTTTATTATTCGATCGTTGTATTGCTGAACCACAGCCTTGAGGAAGCGGATGTTGTCGGGTGTGCCTTCCTCATGTGAACCTTCGATGACGGTGATATCGTGGATTGAAGGATTGGAAGGGTTGTTGCTCACCATGCAATGGAAACCGTTGCCGTAGTAGATTTGCCAGCCCATGTCTGGATTACGGAGCACACTGTTGCCGAATCCCACAATGGGGTCGTCGAAGCCGAGATAATCAACAAGGGTGGGGAAGAGGTCGGTTTGCTGCACAATACGGTTGCTCACACGACCATTAGGCTGCTGCGGGTCGTAAATCATGATGGGAATACGGTACCAGCCGTCGTAGTCGTTGTATTCGCGCGTAAGACCGTGTCCGCTGTGGTCACCGAGAATGATGAATAGCGTGTTGTTGAACCATGGTTGGGTTTTGGCCGCTTCGAAGAATTGACGTAACGAGTTGTCGGTATATTCGACGCACTTCAATATGGGGTGCACGCCTTCCTTGTACTCACCTTTGTGAGCCTCGGGGATTGGGAAGGGGTGGTGAGAGGTGACAGTGAATATTTCGGCCAGGAACGGCTCATGGAAGGTGTTGATGCGTCGCACGGCAAACTGCAGGTATGGTTCGTCATAGATGCCCCACACACCGTCATAGTCGGCCTCGTCGCCAATGCCTTCGGCTTCATATTCATTCTTGCCAAGGTATTCATCGAATCCGAGTTTGTCGCACAGCTTGTCAAACTCCATCACTCCGTTGTATGAACCGTGGAAGAAGCCGCAGTAGTAACCGTGACGTTTCAGCACTGTCGGCAGGCCGATAAATTCATTGTTCCGATATGCCGAGTTGGTGAAAGGTACGCTCATCAAGTTGGGAATGGAGGTCGTGATGGCGGTAATGCCCTCGATGCTCTTTTTGCCGTTCGAGCGGCCGTCGTATAGTGTGCAGAATTGTGCCAGCGAATCGAGGAATGGAGTGCGGGTCTCAAAACCGGTGTGATTGTAGCAACCCATAAATTCCTGTCCGAGACTTTCCACAATGAGCAACACAATGTTTTTTGGCTGATGAAGTGAATCGGCAACGGTTTCATGACTATAATGTTGCTCAGGGTTGAATAGGCTTCTGGCATCCTCGTCGCCCATTTCCTCTATTGGTTCAATGTCGGGAGTGAAACTGGTACGAAGTATGTTGTAAGCATCATTACTAACAAGTACGGCATTTTTGGGTTGACAGAAATAGGCTGCATCCGAAGGCTGGATGAATTTTCCGAAGCCACCGCGAAGCATGAACCATACCAAAAGCAATCCAACCACACAACCCAAAATATCGTTGACCAAATATTTCTGGTTTTCGTTGCGTTTTGCCAGGCGGATACGACTGTTGAGAATGAAGAAAATAATGGCGATGACCACTGGAACAACCCAGGCATACCAATAGTCGACCGCAAAATGAGGTACCAGCGATCCCATTTGTCCACTAATGCCAAGGTATGAGAATATCTCGTCCGAAAGCAGGCGGTAGGTGTATTGGAAGTAGGCGCTGTTGGCACCACGGCAGGCAAGTATCATTATTACTGGCACAATGTACAGTACCTCGCTCACCACACGCCAACCACGGTTCCAACGCCACTTTACAGGCAAAAGCATCATCAGAAAGTAGGGGAGCAGGAATGCTCCGAGAGTAGCCATACCGAATACAATATTGCCCCAAACAATGCCTACCCATTCGTTGGCTCCATCAACATGAAGCACACGAGTATTGCATACATAAAACATCAACTGTGAAAGCAATAATGCACCGAACGCCAACAGCAGTTTCAGCACAATATAGGAATATATACCTTTACCTTTCTGTTTCATTGAATTTATTTTTTTACGGGCGCCATCCCGACTCGGTCAGCAAGCGCTGGCTGTCGGTCATTTCGAACAGTTCACTCATTGTGGCACCGCTTTTCTTCATGTATCGTTTTACTATCTGCCAACCGATATAGGACGGAGTACGTGGCGCCGATCCGTCGCCGAAAGCGTTAGTTTTCGGAGCCTCGTCAATCAGATTATGGAAACGGCTCAAGTCGGTATCATACAGCATTTTGTTCTGTATCATCCAAGCCCAGACATTCGTCAGGTTCCCCTCCATCCATTCCAGTTGTTCGCCCGTATAGCGCAGGAAAATAGTGTCGGCACAGTCGGGAAGGACCTGCTCGAGAAAATAAAGGACCTTACCTTCGGCAATGGCATAGTCAAGCACCGTCGCCTCTCCGTCGGGCATCATGATATGGTCGCGTGCAATGGTGGCCATACAGTCGGCCGCAATATATTCTCGTTTACTTGTCGCCACCAAATACGACGGAAGCCCAAAATAACCGTAACGACCCAATTCCGACACTGCATAGCGGTCAATCGAAATGACCAACACTCCGTCGTCACACATCACACGACTCTGGTAATTTTCGAAATCACCGGTAATCAATGTATAAAACTTGTTGTACTGCATTGCAGGACACAGTTTTTCTGCCTTTGTCAATGCTTTGTCCAACTCGTCTTCAAGCCACCCGAGGTCGTGATACAGACTATCAGAAATCCGATAAACGTCGCGCATAACCGGGTCGGTCACAAATCCCTCCAGCATGCCCATATATCCTTCATCTTCGGGATATACATTGAGCAATGAGCACTGGTAGGTTGCCTTCTCTTTCGTCAGCACCTGCCTCAATTGGTCCACCGGTGTGCCGAAAAGCAATTGCTCGAATCGTTTGAACTCAACCTGCTTCTTCCCTGCATTGTTTCCACACGAACAGAACAATACGATACAGAGACACACCATGGTGCATCTCTGTATCAGTTCTATGGTCAAATGCTTGTTATTCAGCATCCTTATTTGCATCAGCAGCTTCTTTTTCGTTCTTTTCAGCGTCGTTGAGAATACGAAGTTTGGCCTGCATCAGTGCAATCTGCTGACGGGCACCCTGCATCTTCTTCTCGAATTCCTGCTTCAAGAGGTCGGCCTGCTTCGAATTGGCAAGGAAACCGAGGTTGTTCTCCCACAGGTTCAGGTCGCTGCGCAGCTTCTCAATCTTGTCGTGCAGTTCCTGCTTCTCATTGTTGACAAACTTGCGGGCGTCACCTGCGGCATTGCGGATACGCTCACGGTAGGCGGTCTCTTCGGCCTCGCGGGCACTGATTTTCAACTGCTCGAAGATACGGTCGATTTCGCCGCGGAACTCCTTGTGAAGGCGCTCCTTGTCGGCCATCGGCACAAATCCCACTTCGGCCCAGCGACGCTGGAAGTCCTTGATAGCGGCAAGGTTCTCCTCGCGGTTGTCGCCGAACTGGTGTTCCTTCAACTCGCGCAGGATAGCCTCTTTCTGCTCCAGATTTTCCTTCTCCGAAGTGCGGCGCTCGGCAAAGAACTCGCCCTTCTTGGCGAAGAATTCGTCGCAGGCACCACGGAAGCGCTGCCACACCTTGTCGCTTACCTTGCGGCTGGTGCTGCCGATGCTCTTCCACTCCTGCTGCAGTTGAAGCAGTTCCTCGGTGGCCTTCTTCCAGTCCTCGCGCTTGGCGATGGCTTCCGCTTTCAGACAGAGGTCGATTTTCTTCTGGTAATTTTCGTTCTGTTCGTCGCGGATGGCACCGAAGTATTCCTTCTTCTCTTCGTAGTGCTTATCAATCATGCCTTTGAACTTGGTCCAGATTTCCTCGTTCACTTCGCGGGGCACGGGTCCGATGGTCTTCCACATCTTCAGCAGCTCGTCGAGGGCGGCGGTCAGGTCGTTCCATTCCTTGGTGCTCTTTGGGGTGGTCTCGGTCAGTTCGACGGCCTTGTCAATCAGGGCCTGCTTGGCCAGCAGGTTGTTGTCGAGTTCTTCTTTGCGCTGCTCGTAGTATTCGCGGCGGCGTTCGTCAATCTGGTTGGTGGCGTTGCAGAAACGCTGCCAGATTTCCTCGTTCTGTTCCACGGGCACGGGGCCGATTTCCTTCCAACGGGCGCGCAGTTCCTGCAAGCCCTTGAACGCTTTGGTCATCGAGGTCTCCATAATCAACTCCTCGGCCTGTTCGCAGAGCTGAATCTTCTGCTCGAGGTTGCGCTTTTGGTCAAGGGCACGGAGTTCACGGTTGATCTTCAGTTTGTTAAAGAACTGTTCAATCTGGAAGTGGTAGTTCTGCCACAGGTCGTTCATCTGCTCGCGCGGCACTTCGCCGATGGCTTTCCAACGCTCCTGAATGGCATTGAACTTATCGAGCGAAGCCTTCACCGACTCTTCCTCCGAGTCGATCAGGCCGCGCATCTCTTCTATCAGTCCCTGCTTGGCCTCGAGGTTCTTCTTTTTCTGTTCCTCGATAGCCTCCATATATTGCTGACGACGGACACGATACTGGTCATACAGGCGATGGAACGCCTCGGCCACGCCGTCGTTCTTCTCTTCGTAGTCATCTTTGTTACCGCCCTCGGCCAGAAAAGCCTCATAGGCGGCCTTCTGCACCTCGCGGTTCAACTCGTTGAAACGGTTGCGCAACGCGGCAACACGGTTCTTGATTGTGTGCACCTCGTTCTGCATCAACTCGGTAAAGGCGGCCACGAGTTCCTCGCGGTTCATGCCTTCGTAGTTCACTTCAGGCTCTTTCTCAGCCTCGGAAGCGGATTGCTCTTCTGCCGTGGGCTGCTCATCGGCCTGCGGTTCGGCCACGGGGGCCTCTTCGGTGTTGGTCTCCACATCGACAGGCTGCTGTTCAGCAGTCTCTTCTACGATGTTTTCCTGTTCAGTGTGCTGCATCTCCTCTTCGTTGGAGGGCTGCATCAGGTTGGTCTCTTCCATCTTGAATGGTTTTAATTGTTAGAATTACTTCTGTAATAATAATTTACAGGTTACTTATTTGTTTTAATTTTTTTTCAATTGAAATGCAAATATACAAAGAAAAACTGACATACCAAAAAAAAACTTAGCCTGCGACAAGGCAGGAACGCTTTTCACAGCGCATAGCCCATGTTCACCACGCTTTCGTGCGCCGTATTCGGTTCCTGGTGTGTATGGCGGCTCAGCGACGAGCCGACCTGCGGGCAAACAACCTCTAACTCCGTTGTTCTGCAGTTGTTCAGTTGTTGTTCAGTCGTTGTTCAGTCAAACACTGAACAACGACTGAACAACGGCCCTGCATCGGGCAAACAAGAATAGTGGGGGAGGGTTACGATTCGTAGGCGGCGCGGCGGAAGCGTCGGGTGATGTCGTGTAGGTGGCCGGCAGGGTCGACTTTGTACATGCGCTGATTGGTACGCGGGCTGCTTAGGGGGCCGAGATGGGCAAGGTAGGGTCCGAGTTTGAGGTAGTTAAGATGTGAAAGTGTAACTTTAGGTGACAATAATGAACGTCCGCTATACCAGGCTGTTCGTAACTCTGGATGACGGTTGCGCACATAGGTAAGCAGGTGGTCTACTTCGTCGGGCTGCGCGTCGCCGCCCATGAGGGCGAGGCAGGTGATGGCCGGGCGGCCGTCGGCAATCAGCTGCTCGAGCTGCTGTTCGCCGAGGGGCGTTCCGGTGTCGCCCCACAGATATTTGGAGTGGCATCCCGGACAGCGGCAGGGGCAGCCCGAGAGGTTGACGGCGAGGGTCACCTCGTCGGGAATCTCCTGAAAGACAATATCTGTGTTGACGTATTTGAGCATTTCTGGATTACATTGTGGCGTAGTAGCGGCGGGCGGCTTCTTCCTGTCGGGGCTGGCTGAAGTTGCTGACGCGCTTGAGGTAGCCGATGATGCGGGTCATGTAGTCGACGTTCTTCGAGTGACAGTGGGGGCACTCTTTGAGGTAGCGTTTGTCGATGTGGCCGCAGTCGTTGCAGATGGTGTTGGGAATGTTGAAGGTGAAGTAGTTGCAACCTTCCTTGGCGGCTACGTGGAGGAGTTGCATGTACTGTTCCTGCGTGAGGTGCTCCTCGAGGTTCATGTGGAGGGCGCTGCCGCCGGTGAGGTGCTCGATATAGGGGGCACCGTGCAGGCGGAACTTGTCGAGGATGGTGAGCGACTGGTCCTCAACGATGTAGAAGTAGGAGTTGTAGCAGTCGCGCGGCACGAAGTAGCCGTCCTCGCGGTCCCACTTGGCGTGTTTCACACCGACATTCTCGGCAGGAATCATCTCGCAGTTGAACATCACGTCTTTGGTGCGGTACTCGCGGTTCTTCTTTTCGACGAGGCCGAGTACGGTCTGCACGAAGGCGAGGTAGTCGGGATTGTCGTTGATGGTGAGACCCATGAATTCGGCGGCCTCGACCAGGCCGTTGACACCGATGGTGAGGTACTGGCGGCTCATGTTGATGTAGCCGGCATCGAAGAGCGGCAGCATGCCATGGGCCTGCAGGTCCTTGAGGTTCTCGTTGTAAGCGAGTTGCACTTTGTGGCAGAGGTCGATGATGTCTGTAAGGAACACTTTGTAGTCCATACCGTTGTTGACGGCGTACTGGATGCAACGGTTGAGGTTGATGGTGAGCACGCTTTTGGAGCCGGTCGACACGCCGCCGGCACCGAGGGTGTAGCTGAAGCCGTTGTCGGTGATTTCGTTGCGCAGTCGGCAGCAGGAGCTGAGCGAGTCGGCATTGTCGCTCATATAGGTGAAGAAGGAGTGTCCTTCGGCATACATCTCGGCGGTGAATGTGGCCATGTCGGGGTCGGCGAAGGTGCCGTCGGGATTGTAGAGCAGGGCCATGGTTTCGACAGGGAAGGTGAGGACGGCTTTGGTACGCTCCTGGTTGAACCAGCGCATGAAGCGTTTCTGCAGCCAGCAAAGACCAGGCCAGTCGGGAGCCGAGCCGTCGGGGAAGCGGAACTCGCCGAAGAGGCTTTCGAAGTAAGGCTTGTCGTAGTAGGCCACGTTCCAGAAGACAGCCTGATAGTTGCGGGCGCCGGTGGGCTGGTTGAGGCTGTAGACGATTTGCTCGAAGCAGTCGGTGATGACCTTATCCATGGTGCGCTGCTTGAGGCTGAGGTCTACCACACGGTCGGGGTCTTTCCAATATTCTTTGCCGTAGTCGAGGCCGATGAAATAGTTGAGGTACATCAGGAACTCGGGGGTGGCGCAGGCGCCGCTGAGCATGGAGGAGACCATGAAGACCATGTTGATGAAGCCACCGCAATAGGACTTGAGATTGGTGGGGGCTGTGCTGTTGCCGCCGATGCTGGTGGTGCCGCCGAGAAGCCAGGGATACATGGTGATGGAGGCACAGTAGTTGGCCAGCGAGGTCTCGTCGTTTTTATAAATAAAATGGTGGGTGAGGAGGTCGATGTAGCGGTCGGCCAGCTCCTTTCCATACATAGCCTTTATGCGGTCGGTGAGCAGGCGGCGGTTGAGACGGATGAAATTCGACTTGGGCAGTTCTCCGATGAGGGTGGCAATGTTTTTGTGCTCGACGTTGGCATTGGCATCGTATTTCGAGCCGGTGGCGGCGTTGGCGGCATCCACATAGTCGCTCAAGAAACGGAGTTTTTCCATCGTCTCGCGGTCCTCGGTGTGGCGCTGGCGATAGAGCATGAAACTTTTGGCCACGCCATAGTAGCCTTCTTTCATCAGTGCCACTTCGACCTGATTTTGAATCTCTTCGACGGTGATGCCGTCGTGGATGTCAAGCAATGCAAGAATCTTCGACAGTCTTCCCAAATCAATGGGTTCGTGCACAGAGTTGAACGCCTTGATGATGGCGTTCATAATCTTGTCGAGTGAGAAGCGCTCGGTGGTGCCGTCACGTTTGGTGATTGTGAATGTGTTTGTCTCCATATAATAATTCTTTTTTTTCTTCAACCAAATCAACTGCTTGGGCGACAAACGTATCGGGTTGGGATGACAAAAGGCTTTTGACGCGAAAGCAGAATTGCCGAAATATCAGGGCCGGTCTCCTGGCTTCATTGTCGAACGGCTTGACGGTCGGGCCTTCTCGGACGTTGAGTCCAATGGCATCGGTGGCAATCAGCCTAAATGTTACAGTTGCGCGACAGCCCGCGATTTGCACGCGGTTCCCTATTGTTCCCTGATATTCAGTGGGTATGTCAAATAACTCATGTGTTTCGTTGACGATGCAAAGTTACACAGTTTTTCAGTTTTGTGTGATAATAGTTATTAACACGGCGGGACTTTTTTTGCCCGTCGCAATGCAGAAATACGGCATTGGGTTGTTAATAACAATTAAAGACGGCGGTCCAGCTTGGCCACCATGCCGGCTTTCCAAATAGAATAGTCGCCAGCCTGGATATGCCGGCGTGCTTCGCCGACAAGCCATAGGTAGAACTTAAGATTGATGATGGAACAAATCTGCAGCCCCAGAATCTCCTCAGCCTTAATTAGATGATGCAGATAGGCGAGGGTATAGTCTTTGTAAATGGGCTCGAAGCAGGTTTCCCATTTCTTGTTTTTGATATTGATGGTGCCGTCGGCCGTGAAGAGCAGGCCATTGCGACCGTTTCGGGTGGGCATCACACAGTCGAACATGTCCACACCGCGCTCGATAGCCTCAAGGATGTTGACAGGCGTGCCGACCCCCATCAGGTAGCGTGGACGGTCGGTAGGTAGAATGGCGTTCACCACCTCGATCATCTCGTACATTACTTCTGTAGGTTCTCCCACCGCCAAACCGCCGATAGCGCATCCTTCGGGGTTCTTCGAAGCGATATATTCGGCCGAGATACGTCGCAAATCAGTATATTGACATCCCTGGACAATAGGAAAGAGCGCCTGGTGGTGGCCGTAAAGTGGCTCCGTCTCGTTGAAACGGGTGATGCAACGGTCGAGCCAGCGATGGGTCAACTCCATCGATTTCTGCGCATAGCGATGATCGCTGTCTCCAGGAGCACATTCATCGAAAGCCATTATTATATCGGCCCCGATGATGCGCTGTATGTCCATCACGTTCTCCGGTGTGAAGAGGTGTTTGCTGCCATCGATATGGCTGCGGAAGGTGCAGCCCTCCTCTTTGAGTTTACGGTTGTCGGCCAGCGAAAACACCTGGAAGCCACCGCTGTCGGTGAGCAACGGGCGGTTCCATGCGTTGAAACGGTGCAAACCACCGGCCTTGCGCAGTATGTCGCAACCAGGTCGCAGGTAGAGGTGGTAGGTATTGCCCAGAATAATCTGAGCGCCTACCGCCTCTTTCAGTTCTTGTTGATGCACAGCCTTAACCGTGCCCGCAGTACCTACGGGCATGAAGATGGGGGTCTGTATATCGCCGTGGTCAGTATGAATAAGACCTGCACGGGCGTCGCCGCATGTGGCGTGGAGGTCGAATGTGAGGCGGTCAATCATCTTCTGATAAGTAGTATTTCCGATACACAGAGGTCGTTGTATTTCAATCCTTTTTTTGTGGAGGTGATGACAATGCGCAGCTCGGTGTAGTATTCAGGCCACCAAGGATCGCTGAGGCGGAAGGCGTCGACGTTGTCGAGCAGGGACTGCCAGCTGTAACCGGAGGGTTCGCGGCCTGCTACCTCTTGGGATATTGGCCGTTGTCCGCGAGGAGCCCATCCGACTTTCAACTCATTAGTGTATGTTGAGGTGTCTATCCTTCCGTTGTCGAATGGCCCTACCACTTCGTAGCTTGTTTTGTAGACTAACAGGCTGTCGACGCGGGCGTTGTTGCGCCATGTGTCGGCGTTCTTGGTGTATCCGTTTAGGAGCATTATGCCTTCCAAGCAGGTGGGCTTCTTGAAGCGGATGGTTATACAGATATTACCCTCCTTGTCGGGCTGCAGCACCGTGGCGGTGGAGGGGTCGAGGTCGAAGAGATTGGCGGCGGGATACTTACGGTCGGCACCGCTCACCTCGACGGTGAACAGCGACGGGTCGATGCGGTGGTTGAAAATATTGTCAATGGGTTGCTGTGGACAGTTCTTCAACTTGTAATCGACGATGAACGGTTTGGCGGCGGCAAGGTCGAAGTGTCGGGCCTCGTAGCGCCATAGGTCGCCCTCCTGTTTCATGGGCAGGCCGCCGATGCCTCTGCTCCAGCTCTCCCAGCCACGGAGGTATACCTTCTCGTTTATGATGCGCACGTTGGAGGCGTCGAGCTGTACCGAGAAGTGGTCGGCGTGGCCGTCGCCCCAGTAGGCGGCAGGGGTGAAGTCGTACATGAATCGCAACTCCCAGTAGTAGTCGGGTGTATAATAGTAATAATGGTTGCGACGGTAGTATGCGCCTTCGCTGAGTGGTGTCTCTACGGTGTAGCGCACCTCGAGGGTGGCAAAACTCTGCGCCGGAATGTCGAGGTAGGTGTAGTACCAGCGGCGCGACACAGCCTTGGTGTATGCGTAGATGTCATCCCCATAGATGGCATAGAGGCTGTCAACGAGGTGCTTCGAATAGCCGTCGGCGCTGTCGGGCAGCGCGTCCATCTCTAGGGTGTAAAGGTATTTCTGCGGTGGGCGTATGACGCTGTCGCGCGAGTGCTGCCACTGCAACTGGCGGTCACCAAGCATGAAACTCACGTTGCGTATGTAGCCATCGCGCCATCCCACCTCCTGTTGTGACTCGGTGAAGTCGTCCAGACTCACCCATTCTGCCTCACCGCTGCCCCAATAGTCGATAGGGAAGCCGTAGGGAAGGCTGTCGAATGAGCGGTTGCTGCGGTTGTGGAGCAGGTAGCGCACCACGACCTCGGTGTAGAGACCGCGTGGCACGAACGATACATGTTCGTCGATAAGTTGCACCTCGGGCACATGCACCGCCACAGGGGTGGGCGAGAGGGTCAATGCCGAACGTACCGCCACCGGGTCGCCATTGGCACACACCCTTCCTGCCAACGCCAGCAACAATGCAAGCGTCAGAATCCGTCGGTATGTCATCTTTTGACAGTTAGAGGGCTACGCCTTCAATCTTGGCGCGGGCCTCGAGGACAGCCTTGTAGTCGTTCATGGCGCGCATCTGCAGGTCGTAGATGCTGCGGGGGCAGTCGGGGGTGAAGGTCAGCTTGCCGCTGTCCCACAGCTTCAGGACGGCCTCGAGGTTCTCCTTGCGGTTCAGCAGGTGGTAGTATTCGCCTTTCATTCTTTCTTTGTAGTCCTGCGAAAGCATCAGGGTGGTGATGGTCTGTAAATCCATGGTATATAATGTTTAAGGGGTTAATACTTATTGTCCAATCAATTCCTTGGCGAGGCCGAGGGCTTTGTCCAGTCCGTCGGGGTTTTTGCCGCCGGCTGTAGCGAAATGGGGCTGTCCACCGCCGCCGCCCTGAATTTCTTTGCCGAGGGTGCGTACCATCTGGCCTGCGTTTAGACCGGCGGCAACGCGGTTTCCGCCAAGGACGATGAGCAATGCGAGTTTGCCACCGGTAACACTGCCAAGTACGAGGGCCATGTCGGGATTGTCGTTGCGGAGTGCCATCAGGGCATCTTTCATGGCATTGACATCGAAGTCGACTCGCTCGACAAGGGTGGGGGAGGTTTTCAGTCTGTCGGCGAAGCCCTTGGCCACTCCGGCAGCCTTCTCTTTCTGCATCTGTTCCACCATGGCTTTCATTTGTGCATTCTCTTCCTGAAGTTTGGCAATCGAAGCAGCGAGGTCTTTGGTGCCCTTGAACATGTCGTTGAGTGCCATAATCATTTCCTGCTGCTGGTCGGCAAAGTCGGTGGCGGCCTGGGCTGTGACAGCCTCAATGCGGCGCATGCCGGCGGCAATGGCACTTTCGCTGACGATGCGGAACGAGCCAATCATGCCGGTATTCTTCACATGCGTACCGCCACAGAACTCAATGCTGGGGCCATACTTCACCACACGCACCTTGTCGCCGTATTTTTCACCAAAGAGGGCCATTGCACCGAGCTTTTGAGCTTCGGCAATGGGCATTGCACGGTGTTCCTCGAGCGGAAGGCACTGACGAATCATCTTGTTGACACGGCATTCCACCTCGCGGATTTCCTCGTGGCTGAGTTTGGCGAAGTGGCTGAAGTCGAAGCGCAAACGCTCGGCATCCACACTTGAGCCCTTCTGCTCGACATGGTCGCCAAGCACTTGACGCAGTGCGTAGTGCATCAAGTGGGTGGCAGTATGGTTGTTGCCGATGGCCTGACGGCGGTCGGCATCCACGCTGGCATGGAATGTCAAAGATGCCAGTGACGTCCCTGCGGGAGGTTCGGGCAGGGTGTCTACAATATGTACGATGAGGCCGTTTTCTTTTTTGGTATTCTTGATGGCCAGGTCACCCAGCTTACCGGTATCGCCGGTCTGTCCACCACTTTCGCCGTAGAAAGGCGTGCGGTCGAACACCAGTTGGTAGAACTCTTTGTCTTTGGCTTTCACACGGCGGTAACGGGCTATGTGCACATCGGCCTCGAGCGTGTCGTAACCGATAAATTCCTCTTCAACACCGGGCAACAGCTCGACCCAGTCGTCGCTCTCCACCTTGGCGGCACCACGGCTGCGCTCCTTCTGTTCGGCAAGGCCCTTCGAGAAGCCATCCATGTCCACTGTCCAACCTTTTTCGCTTGCCATCAACTGCGTAAGGTCGATGGGGAAGCCGTAGGTGTCGAACAATTCAAATGCAAATGCGCCGTCAACCACTTTGTTGCCGACGTTTTTGGCCACATATTCCTCAAATCGGCGTATGCCGCCTGCAAGGGTGCGCAGGAAGGCCTGTTCCTCCTCGAGGATGATGCGTTGGATAAGTTCCTGCTGTTTCTGCAGTTCGGGGAACTGATGACCCATCTGGCCCACGAGGGTGGGGACGAGGGTGTTGATAAACGGCTCGGAGAAGCCGAGGAAGGTATAACCGTAGCGCACTGCGCGGCGCAGGATGCGGCGGATGACATAACCGGCCTTCACATTCGAGGGCAGCTGTCCGTCGGCGATGCTGAAACTGACGGCACGAAGGTGGTCGGCACAAACGCGCATGGCGATATCGGCATCTTCGTTTTCGCCATATTTCTTACCGCATTTGGCGGCAATCTCCTGAATCAGTGGTTGGAAGACATCGGTGTCGTAGTTCGAGCGCTTGCCCTGCATCACCATGCAGAGACGCTCGAAGCCCATGCCCGTGTCGATATGCTTGGCTTTCAGAGGCTCGAGTGTGCCGTCGGCCTTGCGATTAAACTGCATGAACACCAGGTTCCATATCTCAATCACCTGGGGGTTGTCCTTGTTGACAAGCTCTTTGCCCGGCACTTTGGCCTTCTCCTCGGCGGGACGGATGTCGACATGAATCTCCGAGCAGGGGCCGCAGGGACCTTGGTCGCCCATCTCCCAGAAGTTGTCCTTCTTCGAACCCTTCAGGATACGGTCCTCGCTGATGTGCTCTTTCCAGAAGTTGTAGGCCTCCATATCCATCTCGAGGCCCTCCTTCTCGTCGCCGCCGAAAACGGTGACATACAGCCAGTCCTTGTTTATTTTCATCACCTCGGTGAGGAACTCCCAGCCATAGGCGATGGCCTCTTTCTTGAAATAGTCGCCGAAGCTCCAGTTGCCCAGCATTTCGAACATCGTGTGGTGGTAGGTGTCGTGACCCACTTCTTCAAGGTCGTTGTGTTTTCCGCTGACGCGCAGGCACTTCTGGCTGTCGGTCGCCCTCGGCCACTGGCGCTGCTGGTTGCCGAGGAAGATATCCTTGAACTGGTTCATACCGGCGTTGGTGAACATCAGCGTCGGGTCGTTTTTAATCACCATTGGGGCACTCGGCACCACATGGTGGTCCTTGCTTGCAAAATAGTCTAAAAAGGCTTTACGTATCTCGTTTGATGTCATATTCTTATATTGTTGTTTTTTATTCAAAATTCATCTCTTTCCACCATCAGGATACCGTTCTGCGGCACAATAAAGTACTTGTTGCCCTCGTACTTGATTTCCACCGCGTTTTTCAGCATAAAGATGGCCAAATCGCCCGGACGCACCTGCAGCGGTATATAGCGGGCCTCGCGTTCGGACGGGTTCCAGGCCTCGCCGTCGTCGTTCGACGGAATAGGGTAGCCGGGGCCGCATTTCAGTATGTAGCCCGACTGGATTTCCTCTTTCTCCTGATAGCCGGCCGGCAACAAAAGACCGCCTTTCGTCTTCTTTGTTCCCACTCCGGGCTCAATCAGCACGCGGTCGCCAACCACTATCAGTTTGTCTATGTTAGGTTTTGACATTTCTCTGTATAATAAACGAATGTGCAAAAATACGCATTTTATCCGAAACAAACAAATTTATTTATAAAAATTATGATAAAAAGAGGCAACCTCACCTGCAGTTGTTCAGTCGTTGTTCAGTTGTTGTTCAGTCGTTGTTCAGTCAAACACTGA
Organism: Bacteroidales bacterium; assembly: GCA_017448185.1. Taxonomy (GTDB): domain Bacteria; phylum Bacteroidota; class Bacteroidia; order Bacteroidales; family P3; genus Colimorpha. The sequence goes on along the minus strand of JAFSLX010000056.1, from coordinate 5 downwards.
ACAAC
>JAFSLX010000055.1 GCA_017448185.1 Bacteroidales bacterium | reverse complement strand
GTTCAGTCGTTGTTCAGTCAATCACTGAACAACGACTGAACAACGACTGAACAACGGCATACCATCGGTGGCAGAGAAAATATTTTCGGTGAAAGTTGCATGGTTCGTTTTTATTTTGTATATTTGCACAGAAAAGTATGCGTAGATTTATAGCTATAGTGCTGATAATGTTGGGTTTCTGTACGGTCAGTGCACAGGAATTCCGTTGTGTCGTGTCGGTCAACTATCAAAAGCTGATGAACACGACGCAGGCATACGACTCGGGTGGCGACAAGAAAATATTCGAGAGCATGAAGCAGGCCATCGAGGATTTTGTCAACGGCCGCCGGTGGACCAACATCGAGCTCGAGCAGCAGGAACTGATCGATTGCTCTATCTCGCTCATCCTCAATTCGCGTTCCACGGCCACCGATTTCACCGGCCAGCTCACCATCCAGATGCGCCGTCCGGTGTTCAACTCGACCTACACCACGGGCTTGTTCAACTACATGGAACAGGGCAATTTCACCTTCTCGTTCAACGAGAGCCAGCCGCTCGAATTCGACCCCAACAACTTCTATGGCAACCTTTCGGCCACGCTGGGTTTCTACTGCTATATCATGCTCGGCATCTATTTCGACAGCTACGCCCCCAACGGTGGCGCACCGTTTTTCGGATTGGCTGAGCAGGTGGTGCAATCGGCCGAGGGCTCGAGCTATGCCGGCTGGCGTGGCGAAGGGGCCAAGAGCCGCTACTGGTTCATGGAGAACCACACCAACGATGCCTATGCCCCGCTGCACGAGGCCTACTATAACTACCACCGCATGGGACTCGACATGATGACCAAGGACCAGCCCATGGCCCGACAGGCCATCATTACCGCGTTGCGCAACCTGCTACAGGTGCACAAGACTCGTACCAACCTGCTGTCGGTCAATCAGTTTATCGATGTCAAGATGCAGGAGATTGCCTCCATCTTCCGTCCGGCTCCGGCTCAGGAACAGAAGCAGGTGTTCGACCTGATAAAGGAAATCAGCCCTATCAATGCTGTGAAAATAAAAGAATTCGAAAAAAAATAAAGCTATGTCAATCAAAAAACTGACGATTGTAACCCTGATGCTGACGGCCCTGACAACGGCGGGCTGCGGCTCGGTGTACAAGCCTCAGTTGGCTCATGTTCCGTTGATTGACCATAGGGGCGACATCCGTGTCTCGGCCGCCGCCGAAGCGCCTCGCAATGCCTCGCTGTCGGTGAGCGCAGGCTTGACCGACCATATCGCCCTGCAGTACCACCTGGGCACCACCTACCTCACCCACAGTTTGGAATACACCCATTTTGCCGGTGGCCTTTATTTTCCCATGGGCCAGTCGGTGTTGGAAACGTATGTTGGCTATGGTTTGGGCGAAGGCGGTATGACAAAGGCCGATGACTTCGACTACAAGGGCGGTTATCGACTTCCGTTTGTGCAAGTCAACTATGGCTGGAAAAACCTTACCAAGCTGCATATCGACGTGGGCGGTGCCTTGAAGGTTGGCTATTGGATGCCGGAATACCGGATTAGTTATTCCGATCCGGGTATGCAGCGCATGGAATACTACACTAACGGCTGGCTGCTTGAGCCGCAGGTGTTTTTCCGCATGGGCTGGGAACGTGTCAAATTTGGCGTGCAGGTGGGTACCACGCTGCTCGACGACAGTCGCTTCCCGCAGCGTATGTCATATCACCGGATGTCGTATTCGATAGGAACAACCATTTATTTTTGACGCAATTAATAACAAAACATATACATCATGACACAAATACCGATACAGAAAGAAACGATAGACCGCATTGCCGCGGCCAACAAGATCCAGAACCCCGGCAAGGCCAGCATCCGTGAGATGCGCAAGATGATACAGGATGTGGAGAAAGAGACCGGCGTCCGCTTCGTGAAGATGGAGATGGGCATCCCCGGCCTGCCCGCCCCGCAGGTGGGTGTCCAGGCCCAGATTGAGGCTCTCAAGAGCGGCGTGGCCAGCATCTATCCGGAGATTTACGGTACCGCCGACTTCAAGCGCGAGGCCGCCCGCTTCGTGAAGAACTTCCTCGACATCGACGTCACGCCCGACTGCTGCGTGCCCACCGTGGGCTCGATGCAGGCAGGCTTCGCCAGCTTCCTGACGCTGACGCGCTACGATGCCAAGAAGACCAAGGTGCTCTTCATCGACCCCGGCTTCCCCGTGCAGAAGCAGCAGTGCCGCGTCCTCGGCATCCCCATGAAGGCCTTCGACGTCTACGAGTACCGTGGCGACAAGCTGCGCGACAAGCTCGAAGAGGAGCTGAAGGACGGCGACGTGGCATGCATGATTTTCAGCAGCCCCAACAACCCCGCCTGGTTCTGCTTCACCGAGCACGAGTTGCAGATTATCGGCGAGATGGCCAACAAGTACGGCGTCGTCGTGATGGAGGACTCGGCCTACTTCCTCATGGACTTCCGCAAGGACTACAGCGTCCCCGGCAAGGCTCCCTTCCAGCCCACCGTGGCCAAGTACACCGACCTCTACGTCATCATGATTTCCGGCTCGAAGAGCTTCAGCTATGCCGGTGAGCGTATCGCCATGATGGTCTGCTCGCCCAAGCTGTTCAACATGGAGTGCCCCGACCTGAGCCGCTACTACAGCCAGACGCAGCTCGGCCGCGCCCTCATCTTCGGCACCCTCTACTGCCTCAGCAGCGGCACTGCCCACAGCGTGCAGTACGCCATGGCCGCCATGCTCAAGGGCGCCAACGACGGTACCTTCAATTTCGTCAAGGACATCAAGGAGTACGGCGAGAAGGCCGGCATCATGAAGAAACTCTTCACCGACAACGGTTTCTATATCGTCTACGACAAGGACATGGGCGAGGACATCGGCGACGGCTTCTACTTCACCTTCTGCTACCCCGGCTACGAAGGTGTCGCCCTGCTCAACGAGCTCATCCGCTACGGCATCAGCGCCATCGCTCTCGACATCACGGGCTCCCACAAGCAGGGCATCCGCGCCTGCGTGGCCCTGGTGCAGCGTGACCAGTTCCCCGACCTCAAGGCGCGCCTCGAGGCCTTCCACAAGGACCACCCGGTGAAGTAAGGTGAAAGGTGAGAGGTGGGGGCCCGGCGTCGGGTCGGGTGTCGGGGTCGGCGTGTCGTCGCCGGGGATGGCCTCGTCGGTGGCCACGAAGCGCACCTTCTGCGCCTGCTTGTCGTGGGCGAACTGCTTGCTGAACTTCACCCCCATCGTCGCCCCCAGCGTCCAGGTCAGCATGTCGGGCGTCAGCATCTCCTCGGTGGCCTTGGTGGCGCCGCCGTACTTGGTGGGGTTGGCCTGCACGTCGGCATCGCTTATCGAGCCGCTGACCTTGGGGTAGATGCTCACCATCTTGGTCCCCTTGCGGTCCGAGAGGGTGATGCGGTTGCTCTCCAGCACCTCCTCGGCCACCACCTCGGCGATGGCGGCGATGACGGCCTCCACCTCGTAGCTCTTGAAGCCCGTGCGCGCCTGGATGCGGTCGGCCAGGTCGTCGTTCGAAAGGTCGGTAGTAATCACTGCCTCAGCGTAGAAGCTGTGGCTTCCTGTCATGTTGCCCGAGGGTGTGTACTCGCGGCAACGCCATTTGTTCTTTGCCATAATGTAATTTGTTTTAAATTAGACGTTTATGTTTATTGTCGATTTTACCCCGGGTTTTTGGTCAGGAATACCCGGGTTTTCCTGGTAAGAAACCCCGGGGTTTCTTGGGTAAAAACCCCGGGTGTTTCGGAGAGTAAACCCAGGGTGCGTTTTATTTATTCACATAGAAGCCTCTTCCGCCGTGCGCGGGGCCTCTCTGACGCATCAGAATGCCCTGATTCCCCAAGGTCTATTCTCAGTTCGCCGGCTCGATGGTGCAGACGATGGTGGTTTGGGTCATGCCCATGCCCATAAATTCGCCGCTGAAAGAGACTGTGGAGGCAGGAGTGCCCGCCCAGGTCATTGATGAGCCGCTACCGCTCCAGCCCGTGCCGGAAGCATTGCAACTGGAGGTCGTCACAACAATCTTTGTGAAGTTGCCGAGGGTGGTAGAGAATGTTCCGCCACCCATGAGGTTGCCGTCATGAGGGTCAATCATGTCTGCTGAGACGGTGACACCGTCTTTTGTGATAGGAGTATCCCACCCCCCCCAATCGCTTTGGTTGATGGTGACGACTTTGCTTACCGTAACGGCGCAGGTGGCCGTCACGCCGCTGCCGTCGTTGGCCGTGGCAGTGATGTTGGCTGTGCCAAAGGCTACGGCGGTCACCTTGCCGTCAGCATCGACGGTGGCCACGGCCTCGTTGTCGCTGCTCCAGGTGACGGTCTGGTCTGTAGCGTCATCGGGTGTCACGCTGCTGACGCTGAGCGTCTCGGTATTGCCGGCCGAGATGGTGGTAGCGGTCTTGTTGAGCGTGATGGACTCAACGGGGGTGCTCTCGTCCACCAGCGTGATGCTCTTGATGCGGCGGAGGTTGCCAGTCGGCACGATGGTCACCGGGGCACCCTCGGTGATGGGCGTCGTCCGGCGCAGCGAGTCGTTGCTCACGGGCACCGTGTCGCCCAGCGCCAGAATCAGCCAGCCCTCCGGCACGCCGGCGATATAGTGGCCGTTCACCGTGTCGTTCGTGCTGAAGGTCTCGATGCTCATCACCAGGTTGCGCCCCGGCATGATGAAGCTCCACGAGCCGTCCTCGTTGCGATGCAGGTTAATGTCCGACGGCGTCGTCTGCGCCATAGCCATGCCGCTCATAGCCAGCACAGCCAAAATCGTAAGAAGTTTTTTAATCATTGTGTTTAAGTGTTAAAAGGTTAATTGATTATTTGTGAATTTTGTGCTTTTTTTTGAACACGACCCCTGTAAGGGTGATGAACACCGCTTAAAATAATCAAACGAAGTGAATAATCTCACTAATCAAACGAATGTATTCGTGCTAATTCGTGCAATTCGTGTTGTCGGCCAAGCCGACGGCATACCACGTTTCATAATAGGGATAAAACAAATCCGCCCCGCCGCCCATGGTGGGCAGCAGGGTGGTGAGAGTCCAACAATAAATATAGGGTTTCCTCCCTTCCCGTTTACAAGACCAGCAAACTGGGAGGTAATAATCAGCGAGTTATGTCCGCTTTGCCGCAGCATAAGGGTTAATTTACTTGTTCGGCCTGCACCTGTGGTTCCCGACGGCAGTCCCACATGGCAGCGATATAGATGACATCGTTCTCAACGCGGTAGATCATCTTGCTCAATCCGTCCACGATAACGCTGCGGTAGGTTACGGAGCGGTCGGCAAACAATGGGTCGACGGTGCCGATACTGGGGTGGTGTAGAATCATGTCGACAGCCTCATCGACATCGTCGAGAAACTTCATCGAACGTTTTTCGCCGAAACGATCGTAGATATAGTCGGCAATTTGGTCCCGCCCCTCTTTGGCGTAATCAGTCCATTCGTATCTCATACCGCTTCGGCTGTTACGGATTCTTTACGTTCCATGCGGGCTTTGCGGGCTATTCTCTCTCTCGCCTGGCGCATCGACTCCTCATGAGGCGTGGTGCGTCCGGCGGCGATATCGGCTTCAGCAGCGTCGAGCATGGCGTTGATTTCCTCCATAGTATAGGGCTTCAGATCGTAATCTTCCTCCCTATTGGCACGCTCCATCAGGTGGTCGGCCACCCAGCGCATATCGCTCCGGGACAGCGTGCCATAGAGGTATTCAAGCAGATTGTTCAATGTCGCGGTACTCATTGTTTTTGTGCTTTTGTTGGTTAGATTTCTGGCTGCAAAGATACAAAAATTATCCGACATGGCAAAAAATATTCGTCATGTCGGATAATGTATGTTTAGATATTTGTCTTATTTCAGGTAGTCGTCGACGTGGCCGAAAACGATGTCGGCACGTGCGGCGAAGCTCTCCTCGGTGGCGAAGGCGATGTGGGGGGTCGTCAGGCAGCGGCCTGTGGAGAGCAGCAGGTGGTCGACGGGCAGGGGAGGCTCCTGCTCGAAGACGTCGAAGGCGGCGCCGGCAATGGTGCCGTCGACGAGGGCACGGCCCACGGCGGCGATGTCGCACACGGGGCCGCGGGCGGTGTTGACCAAGAGGGCCGTGGGCTTCATCAGGGCCAGCTCGCGCTCACCGATGAGGCCGCGGGTCTCGTCGCACAGCGGCACATGGAGGGTGACGATGTCGCTCTCCTTGAGCAGCTCCTCCAGAGTCACATACTTCACGCCCATGGCCTTCACCTCGGGACGTTCGGTTCGGCTGTAGGCTATCACCTTAGCGCCGAAGGCCACCAGGAGGCGTGCGGTGGCGGTGCCGATGGCGCCGGTGCCGACGACACCGACGGTTTTGCCCCTCAACTCGCGGCCGAGGAATGTGCCGCGGCTGCCGCCTTGGCGTATCTTCTCGTTAAGAGTGACGATATTGCGCAGCAGGTCGAGCATCATGCCCACCGCCAGTTCGCTGACGGCCGTGGTGCTGTAGCCGGCGGCGTTCTGCACGGTGATATTATGCTCCTTGCAGTATGTGAGGTCGATATGGTCCAATCCGGTGAAGGCCACGCTGAGGTAGCGCAGCTTTGGGCACTGGCTGAGGACATTGGCCGACAGCTTAATGTTGCTGATAACGGCGATGTCGGCGTCGTGCATACGCTCAATGAGCGTGGCCTCGTCCTCCTTGCGGTCCATATAATAGGTGAAGGTGTGCCCCATGGAGGCGTAATGCTTCTTGAGTTCCTCGAAGCGGGTCTGGGGAATGCCCAGGGATTCTACGCAGGTGATGTTCATTGTTTTCTGGTTTTTATTGTTCGGGCGTACACGGGGGTACGCCCGAACAATGTATCGCTTTTATTTTCTTTTCTTAACGCTGAAGCCGAAGCCGCCCAGCTTCTCGCCGAGGCCGTAGTATTTGCCGTGGGAGTAGGCGAGGGGGCCGGCGTGGTTGAGCTGGAACTGGCCGGTGCTTTTGTCGATGAGGGTCTCCTCGGCGTCGATGGCCACCACGTTGGCGATGAACATGTCGTGACTTCCGAGGCGCTTCACCTCCACCACCTTGCACTCGATGTTGAGCGGGCTCTCCTTGATGAGGGGTGCCTTGACCAGCTGTGCCGGTTCGGCGTGGAGCCCCATCTCGCGGAACTTGTTGTATTCGCGGCCGCTCTTCACGCCGCACCAGTCGGTGGCGCGGGCCAACTCCTCGGTGGTGAGGTTGATGACAAACTCGCCGGTGCGGGAAATCAGCTCGTGGCTGTGGCGGTTGGGACGGACGCTGATATAGCACATGGGCGGGTCACTGCAGATAGTGCCCGTCCATGCGATGGTGATGATATTGTAGTTCTCGGGGCTGTCGCCGCAGCTGACCATGACGGCCGGCAGCGGGTATATCATTGTGCCCGGCTTGAATGCTGTCTTCATGCTTCTTTGAACTTCTTCTCGAGCTCGTCGACCAGGTTGCGGATGTAGCGGTCGGTCTGGCGCAGGTTCTCGATGGTCTTGCAGGCGTGGAGTACGGTGGCGTGGTCCTTGTTGCCGCACTGCATGCCGATGACGGCGAGGCTCGACTTGGTAATCTTCTTGGCAAAGTACATGCTCAGCTGGCGGGCCTGCACAATCTCGCGCTTGCGCGACATCTGCTGGATGCTCTCCACCGGCAGGTCGAGGCTGTCGCACACCACTTTCTGGATGTAGTCGATGGTGATTTCGCGCGTGCTGCTCTGCACGTACTTGTCAATCATCTGTTTGGTGAGTTCAAGAGTGATCTGTTTGCGGTTCAGCGAGCTCTGTGCGATGAGGGAGATGAGGGCGCCCTCGAGTTCGCGCACGTTCGTATTAATATTATAGGCGATGTACTCAATGACATCTTCGCTCATCTCGATGCCGTCGTTCTGCAGTTTTTGGCGCAGAATGGCCTTGCGTGTCTCCACGTCGGGAGCTTGCAGGTCGGCGTTGAGACCCCATTTGAGGCGGCTGAGCAGACGGGGTTCGAGACCCTGAAGCTCGCCGGGGGCTTTGTCGGAGGTGATGATGATCTGACAGTTGCGCTGATGCAGGTAATTGAAGATATGGAAGAAAGCCTCCTGAGTCTTCTGTCCCTTGCCCGACCAGAACTGGATGTCGTCGACGATAAGGACATCTATCTGCTCATAGAAGTGGATGAAGTCATTGGTGGTACCCGTGCGGCCGGCTTCGGCATATTGGGCCATGAACTGTTCACTGGTGACGTAGAGCACGGTCTTGTCGGGGTGCAGTTCCTTGGTCTTCAATCCGATGGCATTGGCTAGATGGGTTTTTCCGAGGCCCACGTTGCTATGCAGCAATAGGGGGTTGAAACTGGTGGTACCGGGCTTCTCGGCCACGGCATAACCGGCCGAGCGGGCCAGACGGTTGCAGTCGCCCTCCACGAAGTTCTCCAGCGTGTAGTTGGGACTCAGCTGCGAATGTACACGGGTCTTCTGGATGCCGGGGATGACGAAGGGATTCGGCAGCTCGCGCGCGTTATCCTTATTTATATTAATAGGCATGTCGGTCAGCGGGTTCTGCACCGAGCGGCGGCTGTTCGACGGCAGCGTGGTGCGCAGCGGCTCGGTGGGGATGGTCTGGTCCATCACGATGCTGTATTTCAGCATCCCCTTCGGCCCCAGCTGCATACGGATGACGCGTTTCAGCAGGTCGATATAATGCTCCTCGATCCATTCGTAGAAGAAGGGGCTCGGCACCTGCACGATCAGCGTGCTTCCTTCGAGCTGCAGCGGCACGATAGGCACAAACCATGTATCGAACACCGACTTGTTTTCCGGTCCAAGGGTGTCTTTTATCACTTCCAGGCATTCTGCCCAAACCTTCTTGTAATCTTCCTCAATCATATCGTTTGTTCTATTCTCGTTTTTCAATCACTTACGCAGACTCCCTGCGTTTTTTCTCTGTTTGCAAATATCTACCAATTTTTGAACATGGATTTGAAAAAAAAAATTTGCATTATTCCAACAAGTTTAGTAAAGACTTCTCGATTTTTTCGACCCTCCCTTTTTGCCCCATTTTCATAAATCACTAATTTCAAACACAAAATTTGATTTTTTAACATTTTCCCGGGTCTTTTAATATAACGATTTTTTTTCGATTTTTAAAATTTTTTTCTTTCGGATTCAATTTTTGCACCCATTTCTGTTGATAAATCACAATTGGTTTGTAAACGAATCAGTTGCCATGGAATAACTTTCGCAACTTGTTGTGTTACATGGACTTTTATGTAATATTTTGTAAATTAAAACGCTTTTTTCCGCCCCGTTTTGCTAAGGGGCTATTTTTCAATAGTCTTTCCAAGTTATGCACCTTTGGCGGTGGAAAAAATAAGGTCAATCGGACGCTTTGTCGCTTTTGAAAAAATGGTATCGGCGGCTCTCTTTTGCTCAAAAAACACCTAAGCTGCTGACCTACAATACTAATTTTGTTAAAAAATATCGTAATGTGTTGATATGTAGGGCCTAAACGGGTTCGGTGCTGTTGCTGGCCAGTTGATGTTCAGTTGATGTTCAGTTGATGTTCAGTCGTTGTTCAGTCATTCACTGAACAACGACTGAACAACGACTGAACAACGAGCGGCCAACAGGCCCGGAGGCTGTGGATATTTTTTCTTGCTTGATTTCGACGGCTTAAGCGTTGACAGAGGATATTTTTTTTGGCAGTGTGACATATTTTTCGTAATTTTGCATTTCATTTTTATTAGAATAATAATTAAACATTCAAAAGATATGAAATACGACTTGATTGTGATAGGCAGCGGCCCCGGAGGCTATGTGGCTGCTGTCAAGGGTGCCCAGTTGGGCCTGAAAACCGCTGTTGTCGAGCGCGAAAACCTCGGAGGCATCTGCCTCAACTGGGGCTGTATCCCCACCAAGGCTCTGATGAAGAGTGCACAGGCCTACAACTACGCCAAGCATGCCGCCAACTACGGTGTGAAGGTCGATGCAGTCGAGGCCGACCTCAACGCGATGGTCGACCGCAGCCGCGGTGTGGCCTCGACGATGAACAAGGGGGTCGAGTTCCTGCTGAAAAAGAACAACGTCGATGTTATCATGGGCACGGCCAAGGTCTGCCCGAACCATATCGTCAATGTGGACGGCACGGAGTATGAGGCCGACCACATCATTATCGCCACCGGTGCTCGCAGTCGTGTGATGCCCTCGATGCCGCAGGACGGCAAGCGCATCATCGGCTACCGCGAGGCCATGACGCTCCGTGAGCAGCCCCAGCGCCTGCTGGTGTGCGGCAGCGGTGCCATCGGCTCGGAGTTCGCCTACTTCTACCAGAGCATCGGCACGCAGGTGACGCTGGTCGAGTTCATGCCGCAGATTCTGCCCAACGAGGACGAGGAGGTGGCTGCCCAGATGAGCCGCAGCTTCCGCAAGATGGGCATGAAGGTGATGCCCAGCTGTTCGGTCGAGAAGGTCGACATCGAGGGCGATGTGTGCCATGTCACCGTCAAGGACCTGAAAAAGAACACCGAAACTGTTGTCGACGTCGACGTGGTGCTGAGCGCCGTGGGTGTGGTGACCAACCTCGAGAACCTCGGCCTCGACGAAACCGGCATCAAATACGAGCGTGGCAAGATTGAGGTGGACGACTACTATTGCACCAATGTGCCCGGCTACTATGCCATCGGCGACGTGGTGCATGGCCCGGCGCTGGCACATGTGGCCTCGAAGGAAGCCATCTGCTGTGTAGAGCATATCGCCAAAGGCGAGGCCGTGAAGGTGAACTATGCTAACGTGCCCGGTTGCACCTACACGGTGCCCGAGGTGGCCAGTGTGGGTCTGACCGAGAAGAAGGCTGTCGACGCCGGCTATGAGGTGAAGGTGGGCAAGTTCTTCTTCAAGGCCAGCGGCAAGGCCACGGCAGCCGGCAACACCGACGGTTTCGTCAAGGTGGTGGTCGATGCCAAGACCGACCTTATCCTTGGCTGCCATCTCTGCGGCGACAATGTCACCGAGATGATTGCCGAGATTGTGGCTGCCCGTGAGCAGGGCCTCACTGCCCGTCAGGTGGCCCAGGCCATCCACCCGCACCCCACCATGAGCGAAGGGGTCATGGAAGCCCTCGAAGCCGCCCATGGCGAGGCTGTGCATGGTTGAACTTTTTAAAAGCAAGAAAAATGATAGTACCATATCGTAGAGTCAAAGTGACGCAAGGTTTGGCTGTGATGATGTCGAACCACTTCTTCTACACCGACTTCGGTGTGCGCGAGTCGAGCGACGAGAGCGCTTATGGTCGCCGCTATCTTTGCGACGGCACCCCCGGCACCGGCTTTATCGAGCGCAGCAGCGAGAGCCATAGCTACCACGAGTTTGTGCGCGACCGTGTGGCCGACCAGCACCCGACCTATTGGAAATTGCTGTTCAACCGCGAGCCCAACTATGAGCGTGAGCAGAATCGTGCCCGTGCCGCCTTGGCTGCCGCCACCGACCCGGTGAAGCGCCAGATACTTGACTGCTATGTCAATGCGTTGGCTGTAGGCCGTGTCGAGGAGCGCGTCGAGCGCATTATCCGTGCCATCAAGGACAAGATGGGCCACCATCACAACAAGTTCATGGTTAGCGTCATCAGCCACCATAAGCATAAAATCAGACAGCTTGAGCACGACATGAAGTCGGTGCAGCTCGATGTGAAGAACATGTGTTCGCCCGAGGTCTATACGGCTTGGCTCGAGGTGGTTGAGGCGTTCCGCAAGGTGGCCAACTGCCGCCGCACATGGCATCACAACGAGGCCAAGAGCACGAAATACCAGCAGGTGTTCTTCGACTTCGGCATCTTCGACTTTATCCATGCCGATACCTTCCTGCCGTTGATGCGCGACTCGAACGGTGTGCAGTACTACCTGCTGCCCACCTGCATGATTGCAGCCCGCAGTTCAGTCGACTTCGACGTGCATCCCCTGAAAGACCTCGCTTTTATTTGTCAGGAGATGGCCATCGAGGAGACGGTCGAGACGCTTACCTCGTACCTCGGCGACGCAGCCAGCATGCTGAGTATACCGGAATTGGGACAGACTTGGTACTTCAACCATGTGACGCCGATTATGCACTTTGTCGGTGCCTACGACCATTTGAGATCGCTGCAATAAAGGATGAAAAAGAGGCAACGCCATACCTACCGGTTCAACCCTCATACGCTGAAGTATGAGAAGGTGTTCGTTTCGCTGCGCGAACGTGTGCGCCGCATCAGCTTCAATGTGCTGTTCGGCGTAGTGCTGGGCGTGGTGATAGTGGTGGTGGCGTTGCAGTTCATGGATTCGCCCAAGGAGCGTGTGCTGCGGCGCGAAGTGGCACAATACAAGCACCAGACACGTTTGCTGAACGAGCGTGTGACCCGTGCCGAGCATGTGCTTGAAGACCTTGAGGAGCGCGACGATGTGGTCTACCGCACCATTTTTGAGAGCGAACCTATCGGTCAGGAGCGCCGTCGCAGCGGTATAGGCGGCGTAGAGCGCTATGCCGAGTTTGGCAACGATGCCACCGGCCAGTTGCTGCGCTCAACCACCGAGCGGGTCGACGACCTGACCAAGCGCCTCTATGTCGAATCGTGTTCGCTTGACGAGATTTACAGTCTTGCCCGCCGCAAGAACGACCGCCTCGCCGCCATGCCGGCCATCATGCCGGTGGCCAAGAACAAGTGCAAGGTGGTGAGTGGTTTCGGTATGCGATTCCATCCCATATTGCGCTATCGCCGTCTGCATGCCGGTATCGATATGACAGCCCGTCAGGGTACGCCGGTCTATGCCACGGGCGACGGTGTGGTGCGTGTGGCCACGCGTAATGCCGAGGGCTATGCCGGCTACGGTGTGGTGGCGATGATTGACCATGGATTCGGTTTTCAGACCCTTTATGCCCACATGGCTTCGGTATCGGTGCGTCCGGGACAGCGTGTGAAGCGTGGCGAACAGATTGGTACCGTGGGCAGTTCGGGTATGTCGTCGGGTTCGCATCTGCACTACGAGGTGATTCTCAACGGCAAGAAAGTCGACCCTGTATATTATTTCTTCAACGACCTGACCCCCGCCGAATACGAGGAGGTGCTTGAGGCGGCACGTCAGGATAACCAGAGTATGAGCTGATGCATATCGAGATTGACGAGCATGCAGGATTCTGCTTTGGTGTGGTGAAGGCTATCGGTGCCGCCGAGGATGCATTGGCGCGCGAAGGTAGTCTCTATTGCCTTGGTGACATTGTTCATAACAGCGCTGAGGTCGACCGTCTCGAGACCAAGGGCTTAACGGTGATTGACCATGAGGAGCTTCGTCGTCTGCAAGGTTGCAAGGTGCTTATCCGTGCCCATGGCGAACCACCTGAAACCTACTGCACTGCTACCGAACGCGGCATCGAGCTGATTGATGCCACCTGTCCCATTGTACTTGCTTTGCAGCAACGCATACGTCAGGGCTATGAGGAGATGAAGGCTGTGGGAGGTCAGATTGTGATATTTGGCAAGCCTGGTCACGCCGAAGTAACCGGCCTGAATGGTCAGACGGACAATACGGCTCTCATCGTCAGCCGTCCCGACGAGTTGGATGGTATTGATTTCAGCCGTCCTGTCCGCCTGTATTCACAGACCACCAAGAGCCGTGAGGATTACAGGCAGTTGATTGCCAATATCGAGGGCCGCCTGCAACCACAGGCCGATTTCGTGGCTTTCGACACCATCTGCAACCGGGTGGCCAACCGCGCCAAGGAATTGGAGGAGTTCGCACGGAGCGTCGATGTGCTGCTTTTCGTTGCCGGTGCACACAGCAGTAATGGCCACTACCTGTACGAATATTGCCGTAAGGTGCAACCCAAGACCTACTTGATAGGCAGTGCCGCCGAGGTGCAACCCGAATGGATTGCCGGTGCGCAGCGTGTTGGCATCAGTGGCGCCACTTCGACTCCTCGCTGGCTGATGGAAGAGGTAAGGGAAATGTTGAAAAAGTGAATGATATGGTGTTGAATAGGCTGATACTGGGCAATTTTAAGAACTATACCGAAGCCGATATCGAGCTTTGTGGCAATGTGAATTGTTTTGTTGGCAACAACGGTGCCGGTAAGACCAACCTTCTTGATGCCGTATACTATCTTTCGTTCTGTAAGAGTTATTTCAATCCGGTCGATAGCCAGAATATACGTCAGGGAGCGGACTTTTTTGCTGTGCATGGCCACTATGGTGATGTGGTGGTCAGTTGCATAGTGCGTCAAGGGCAGGGCAAGCAGATGAAGTGGAACAAGAAGCAGTACAAGACCCTGTCGGAGCATATTGGCCGTATCCCGTTGGTGATGGTGTCGCCGCAAGACCAAATGTTGATTACCGGCGGCAGCGACATTAGACGCAAGTTTGTCGATGGTGTTATTTCGCAGACTGACCGTGCTTATCTTGATCATCTGCTGCAATACACCAAGGCCCTTGAGCAGCGCAATCGTCTGCTGAAACAGATGTGGGAAGACCGCCTGTGGGACGAAAGTATAATTGCCGTGTGGGACGAGCAACTATGTCGCCACGGTGAACCCATCTATGAGTGCCGTCGCAGGTTCCTTGAGGATTTCCAGCCGCTGTTCGATGAATACTACCATTATATTGCCGGTGCAGATGAGCCCGGCTCGATAGTGTATAGTCATGTTGAATCGCCGCTCGACCTGCAGTTGATTGACTGCCGTCAGAACGACCGTTATTCGCAGTTTACCAATGCAGGCCCACACAAGGATGACTTCCTTTTTATGCTTGACGGGGCAATGTCGGTAAAGAAATACGGGTCGCAAGGTCAGCAGAAAAGTTTCGCACTGGCATTGAAACTGGCGCAGTTCCAATATATTCTGAATCATTGTGGACAAAAGCCTATACTGCTGCTCGATGATATTTTCGACAAACTGGATATGCTTCGGGTGAAGCACCTGATTGCTCTTGTGGCGGGCGACCGCTTTGGGCAGGTGCTGCTAACCGACACCCAACCCGGACGTGTGCAGGCCATTTTCGACGAAATGCCGCAACTGGAACATCGTATCTTCAAAGTGGAGAAAGGAGGGGTGTATGCAGGAAGATAGGGCATTGGACTACTATTTGAATCGTGCGTTCCAACGTCTCGATTTGCCCGATGTGGCCTCGGAAATAAAGGTGGAACGGGTTTACCGCCAGTTGGCAGGTGAGCTGATCAGCAAGTTGACCCCCAAGGTGATGTATCATGAAGGAGAACTGAAATTAAAACTATCGTCACCGGCGCTGAAACAGGAGATGTTGATGCGGCGCGAAAGTCTGATGCAGAAGATGAACGAATCGTTGGGCGGTAATATAGTCAGGAGGGTTACATTGTTATGAGGAACCTGTGGAAAGCATTGAAAATGGTATGCCGTTGCGCTCCTGGAGCGTTTTGGAGGCGTGCAGTTTATGTGTTGCTGCAGAGCTTGCTACCGTTGCTTATGCTGTATATCCTAAAACGACTGGTTGATGCTGTCGGTGGGGTGGGGGATACCTCGTTTATGCCATGGTTGGCAGGTATGTGCGGTGTGTACTGCTTAAATCGTATTATCGGTATTCTCGACAGGGTGAATAGCGATGTATTGGGCCAGCGACTGACCGACCATGTCAACGAGTTGATACAGAATCAGGCTGCACGGCTCGATATGGCCTACTATGACAATCCCGACTACCATGACACCCTGCATCGTGCCCAGCATGAGGCTGGCACACGTCCGATGCAGGTGTACGACAATATTATGGCTGTTTGTGGTGCGTTGATTAGTATTGCCGGTATCACTGTTATTTTGGTTGCTGTTACTTGGTGGGTCATTCCGGTGATGTTCTTGGCGGTGCTGCCCTCGTTTATGGTCAGATTACACAAGGCACACTCAATATATGCTTTCCGTCGCACCAATACACCGCTGTTCCGACTGACCACCTATCTTTCTGGCGTGCTGACTCGTCGCGAATTTGCCAAGGAATTGCGTACCTACCGTGCTACACCGTTCTTCCGCAACCGTTATACGCAGGCCCGTGCATCGCTGACTAAGCGCATTATCAGCATTTCGCGCCGTCTGGGGGCAATAGGTGTCGTATGCGCATTTATCGAAGCGGCTGCTATGTTGGCTGTGGTATGGTTGTTGGCCCATCGTGCAATGATTGGCATTATCAGTATTGGTAGTTTTGTCATGTTGTTCGAGTCTTATCGTCGTGGGCAAGGCTACTTGACCACTTTGGTGGCAGCTGTGGCCAACCTATACGATAACCGTCTATTTATTAGCAACCTGTTTGAATATTTGGATTTACAGCCTCAGATTGTCGAACCCGAACATCCGGTCGCAGTGCCGCAGCAGATTGATATCATCGAGTTTCGTGACATTACGTTCCGCTATCCAGGTATGGAACGCGACGTACTGGCGCATTACAGTATGACCGCCCGTCGGGGCGATGTCACCACGCTGCAGGGGCATAACGGCGCCGGCAAGTCGACTTTGGTCAACCTGCTACTGCGCTTGTATGAACCACAGAAAGGCGGCATTTATGTCAATGGTATCAACCTGAAGCAATTCAATTCTGCCGAGTGGCGACAAAAGGTTGGTGTGTTGTTCCAAGATTTTGGGCGCTATTGCTTGACGGTTGACGAGAACATCTCGCTTAACGAAACCTGTGGGCATAAGAACGAGGAATTGCTCGAATTTGTCGATAAGCTACCCAAAGGATACAATTCACAGCTTGGCCGTTTGTTCGACGGTGGCTCCGAACTCAGTATGGGGCAATGGCAACGCGTAGCCATTACTCGTGCATTGGCCACGAATGCCCCGGTCATGGTGTTCGACGAGCCGACTGCATGGATGGACATGGACACCCGCGAACGGTTTTATCAGATTGTAGAGCGGATAAAGCAGGACCGCATAGTATTGATGATTGCACATAAATGAAAATACCCATAATATTATGAATTATAAGCTTGAAAAAATAAACGCTAAAAATTACGAAGGTAATGTAATATTCCTTTATGGTGACGATGTCGCCGACCGCCTTTTGCCGTTGTCGCGCAAGGAACTGGAAATAGTGAAAGCCAAACGTGATAATAAAAAAGACTTTCAGGTAGTGTTCGACCGTCTGCCCTACAGGCTTTACCTGCTTTCGTTCGACAGTGAGCAGGAGGCCCCGGAATGTCAGGAAATGCTGCGTCGCGGTGCCGCCAAGATGCTCGAACGTATGCAGGCCGACGAGGTAGACTCGGCTGCTGTTACCGGTGCTGGCGTGTTGCCCGAGGAGATGACAGCTTTTGTAGAAGGCTTGACATTGGCCGACTATAGCTTTGACCGTTACCGCTCAAAGGATTGTTCTCACCTCGAGAACCTTACAATTGATTCATTGTTCTTGAAACCCGAGGAACTGGAGACTTCTATGCGCTTGTGGAATCGTATTTTCTGGTGCCGCGAATGGGTCAATCTGCCGGTGGCCGACTTGAATGCTGCCGATTTCGCCGATGAGTTGCAGAGCATCGCCGCCGACCTCACGGATGTGACCTGCACCGTGATGGACAAGCGTCAGATTGAGAGCCTGCGCATGGGAGGCCTGTTGGCTGTGAACCGTGGCAGCGTGGATGAGCCTCGCTTCATGGTGCTCGAATATAAGCCCAAAAGTGCCACCAATCGACAACCGATTGCCTTGGTGGGCAAGGGTATCATGTACGATACAGGTGGCTTGAATATCAAGCCCGAAGACTACATGCAGGAGATGAAGTCCGACATGGCTGGTGCCGCCACTATGGCCTCGGTGCTGTTTGCCGCCGCCGATAATGCCCTGCCAGTACACCTTGTGGCGCTCCTTCCAATGACCGACAACCGTCCGGGATTCAATGCCTATGCCGCCGACGATATACTGACCATGTATGATGGCACCACTGTCGAGGTGGTCAATACCGATGCCGAAGGCCGTTTGATTTTGGCCGATGCCATCGCCTATGCTGTCAAAAACTATAACCCCAGCCTGATTGTCGATGCCGCTACGTTGACCGGTGCCGCTGTGCGGGCCATCTCCACTTTTGGCATTGCTGCCATGCAGCAGAATGCTTTCAACCCGATGATGCTCATGCAGCTGGTAGGTAAGCAGGTGTACGAGCGTCTGGCCGAATTCCCGATGTGGAAGGAGTACGATGAATTGATTAAGTCAGAGATTGCAGACCTGCGCAACTGTGGCAATACGCCCCAGGCAGGCACCATTACCGCCGGCAAGTTCCTCGCCCATTTTGCCCAGGATGTTCCCTACATTCACCTCGACATTGCCGGTGTGGCCTATTTCACCAAGCCGCAGCACTACTACCGCATCGGGGCCTCGGGCTATGGTATCCGCTTGTTATATGCTTTCTTGCAGATGCAGGACGTTGTGAACGGAAACATTTAATATACATTATATTATTTAATCGTCTAAACATTCATGTTTTATGGAAAACAAACAGGAAAAAAAGATAAAAGTAGCCATCACGCATGGCGATATTAATGGCGTTGGTTACGAGGTGATATTGAAGACCTTCGGTGATTCGCGCATGTACGATATCTGTACTCCGGTGCTATACGGTTCGACCAAGGTGGCTTCGTACCACAAGAAACTCTTGGTCTCGATGCCGCAGGAAATGACCTTCACTGGCATCCACGATGCACTCGAGGCGCAGGACAATAAGTTCAACGTCATCAACCTCACTCCCGACGAGGTGAAAATCGACCTTGGCAAAAGCACCGAGATTGCCGGTCGCCTCTCGCGCGAAAGCCTCAACCGAGCCTGTGCCGACTTGAAGGCCGGATCGGTCGACGTATTGGTTACTGCACCCATCAACAAACGCAACATTCAGGCTCCCGATTTCGATTTCCCGGGCCATACCGAGTATCTCTCGCATCAATTCGACTGCTCAAGCCTGATGTTCATGGTGTGCGATCGTATCCGCATCGGTATTGTTACCAATCATTTGGCGTTGAAGGATGTGCCCAATGCACTGACCCATAACCTGCTCTATGATAAGATGATGCTTATGAACGAGAGTTTGAAGCGCGACTTTGGCATCACCATGCCCAAGATTGCCGTTTTGGCCCTCGACCCCCATGCCGGCGATAACGGTGTGATTGGCGATTTCGACATGAAGGTCATCAAACCTGTCATCGACGAGGTGCAAAACAAGGGTGTGCTGGCCTATGGCCCCTTCCCGTCGGACGGTTTCTTCGGCAGCAGCGAGTTTAACAAGTTCGACGGTGTGCTGGCCCTCTACCACGACCAGGGTCTTATCCCGTTCAAACTCATGTCGTTCACCGAAGGTGTCAACTACACCGCCGGTCTGCCCTATGTACGAACCAGTCCTGCCCACGGCACCGGTTACGACATAGCCGGCAAGGACAAGGCCAGCGAACAGTCGTTCCGATCGGCTGTCTATCTGGCCTGCAAGATTCTGCGTAACCGTCAGGAATACGACGAACTGACCGCCAATCCTTTGAAATAGTGAAAAAACTCCTCTTAATCGACGGAATGGCTGCGGTTTACCGCGCCTATTATGCCCTCAACCGCAATCCACGTGTCAACTCCAAGGGATTGAACACCTCGGCGGTGCTGGGGTTCACCACCACGCTCTACGACCTGCTGCGGTCGCAGAAGCCCACCCATGTGGGCGTGGCTTTCGACCTGCCGAAACCCACCTTCCGCCACGAGATGTATGCCGAATACAAGGCCAACCGCGATGCCATGCCTGAGGAAATCCAGCTTGGTCTTCCGTGGGTGCGCCGCATTATCGAGGCCTTCCGCATTCCCATCCTCACCTGCGAAGGCTACGAGGCCGACGACGTGATTGGCACCCTCTCGCATGCCGCCGAACGTGAGGGGTTCGACGAGGTGCTGATGGTAACGCCTGACAAGGACTTCGCCCAGCTGGTCACTGAGCATGTGCACATGTACCGCTTTGGCCGCATGGGCAAGCCCGATTCGCTGATGGGCATCGCCGAGGTGAAGGAGAAATTCGATGTTTCCGACTGTCGTCAGGTAATCGATCTGCTCGGCCTTTGGGGCGACACGTCCGACAACATACCCGGTATTCCCGGAGTGGGCGAGAAGACCGCCAAGAAGCTCATTGCCCAGTTCGGCAGCATCGAGCGCATGGTCGAGAATGCCGAGGAAATCAACAATCCCAAGATACGCGGCTTGGTGCAGCAGTATGCCGAGCAGGCTCTTTTCTCGAAGAAACTGGCCACCATCATGCTCGATGCGCCCATACCCTTCGACGAACAGCAGCTGCGCCTCGAGCAGCCCGACTATCAGCAGCTCAAGGAGGTGACCGACTACCTCGAGTTCCGCCAGTTTGCCAAAAAAGTCTTCACCGACCTCTCGCTCAAGGACCCTTCCCAAGCAGTCGCCTGGGGCAATCAGGGTACCCCCAAAGCTCCGACTGTTCAAAGCACGCCGAGCGCTCCCACCTTGTTCGACCTCTCGGCACCAGCCACCGAGGCTCCACAGGTGGAACACAAGCCGCTCACGGCCGAGGTGTTGCGTCAGCTGCAGGGCAAAGATATTGCCCTTTGGGTCGACGGGCCGCGCATGGTGCTCTCGACCGATGCCGACTCGGTCTGGCTCTCTCTCGTCTCCGAACTCGATGTCGAGCTATTCACTCAACTGATGGAAGATGCTTCGACGCTCAAGATATGCTTCGACCTCAAAAACATAGAATATATTCTCGCCGAACTGCTTCCGGCTCACCACAACGCTCTGCCCACTGATACCTTCTTCGATGTGCAACTGGCTCACTACCTGATTGATGCCGAAGTGCGTCACACCATGGACTTCATTTGCTCGGCCATCATCGGCTACGAGCCGCAGGATGCGCCGGCTTGTGCCGCCGCCTTGTGGCAGCTTTACCCTCTGCTGGTGGCTTCGTTGCACGACGCGCAGCTCGAGGAGCTGTACCACAAGGTCGAACTGCCGTTGGTCGAGGTCCTGATGGATATGGAACGCGAGGGGGTCCGCATCGATGTCGATGCCCTCAAACAATACTCGCAACAGCTTGGTGAACAGCGTACTGCCATCGAGGAGAAGATTTTCGAACTGGCCGGTGAACGATTCAACATCGCCTCGCCAAAACAGTTGGGCGAGGTGCTGTACGAGAAGCTGAAGGTCACCGACAAGCCTCCGCGCACCGCCACCAAGCAGTACTCCACCGCTGAGGACGTGCTCGTCAAGCTGGCCCAGAGTCCCAAGCTCTCCGCCCCACACGCTTCGCTCATCACCAACATCCTCGACTACCGCTCCATCACCAAGCTCATGGGCACCTACCTCGACTCGTTCCCCAAGCTCATCAACCCCACAACCCACCGTCTGCACACAGTTTACAACCAGACCGTTACGGCTACGGGCCGTCTTTCGTCGTCCAACCCCAACCTGCAGAACATACCCATCCGCACCGAACGCGGCCGCGAGATACGCCGCGCTTTCGTGCCCCGCGACGACGAGCACCTGCTGCTGGCCGCCGACTATTCGCAGATTGAGCTCCGCATCATTGCCTCGCTGGCCCACGACCGCCACATGCTCGAAGCCTTCGCCAACGGCTACGACATCCACGCCGCCACTGCCGCTAAGATTTATAAGAAAAGCATCGACGAAGTGTCGAAGGATGAACGCCGTAACGCCAAGAGCGTCAACTTCGGCATCGTCTATGGTATCTCCGCCTTCGGCCTCAGCGAACAACTCGGTATTGCCCGCAAGGAGGCTGCGGCGCTGATTGATGAATACTTTGCCCAATATCCTGACATTCGCCGCTTTATCGACTCGAGCGTCGAGTTTGCACGTCAGCACGGCTACGCTCAGACCCTTCTTGGCCGTCGCCGCTACCTGCCCGACATCAACAGCCGCAACGCTGCGGCCCGGTCGTTTGCCGAGCGCAACGCCGTCAACATGCCCATCCAAGGCACTTCGGCCGATATGATCAAGTTGGCCATGGTGCAAATCCACAGTCAGTTGCGCTGCAACAATCTCCGCACCAAGATGATACTGCAGGTGCACGACGAATTGGTGTTCGACCTCTACCGTCCCGAAGAGGAGCAGGTACGCCGCATCGTCGAGCAGGCCATGAAGACCGCCTTGCCGCTCGAGGGCATCGAGATTGATGTCGGCATGGGCGTAGGCGAAAACTGGCTCGAAGCCCACTAATCCCATATCATACTCTAAGGTTGATGTTATGCCGTTGTTCAGTCGTCGTTCAGTCGTTGTTCAGTCGTTGTTCAGTCAATCACTGAACAACGACTGAACAACGACTGAACATCAAGAGGCCAACAATGGGGGAGGAAAAAAAAATTTTTACCGTCGATGTAGTTTTTTCTAATTTTATTACGTTTTTATGATTGTGAGGATCAAAGATCCATTCGAAGAAATGCTCCACCGTTACCGGGGAATGCTCTTTACTCTGTGTAGTAGGTTTAGACACAGGGGGTTGGATACTGACGACCTGATTCAGGAGGCAGCCATAGCCCTGTGGAGGGCACGTGAGCGACTGCTACCGTTGGGGGTGGGAGTGCAGCAAGCGGCTCTGGTGTGGAAAATAGCGCGAAATGCAGCGATTGATGCCTTGCGGCGCACCGACGAGACCGAAGAGCTGCCCGAAGGTCTGGAAATGCAGGTCGACGACCGGACACTGATACACGATTTGCATGAACAGATAGACCATCTGGACGAACCCGACCGATCGATAGTGAGAATGCAACTGGAGGGCTACAGCTACGAGGAAATCGGTAAAACGCTGGGAATGACAGAGAAAAATGTAAGCGTAAGGTTGGTGAGGGTGAAAGAACGGCTGAGAAACGCAATGAATTAGAATAAAAAAGAACAATAGGATATGATAAACGAAGAACAATTTGAGCAATTATGGGAAAAGGCAGGGGCCGAACCGTATGCCACGAAGCTGGCGGCCGAGTATCCTGCGTGGCGTGTACGCCGTCGCCGCACGATGGGCATTGCCGCCGCGGTGCTGCTGGTGGTCGGCATATCGTTGCCTATGTTGCAGAATAATAACGGTTTGAACGACAATTATCTGATGGCTTACTGCAACCAGAGCGATGTCGATACGGAATATTGGGTGAACATGGCCGACGAACTGCTGTTGAATGCCTAAAAAAGTAGCGAACAAAATGAAACGGATTTGGTTATATATACTGTTGCTGCCGATGGTTGTGCTTGCAAGCTGCACGCACAAGGCCGAGGTGCCGGACAAGAGTGCGCTCTACCGACATTACGAGTCACGGCAGGAATTGAAGGTGGCCGAACTGGTTGGCTTCAAACTCAATGACACAGTGCGGGTCGATGTGGTGATGCTGCAGGCCGAAACCGAAAAGGCCTGGCAGCGCCTGGTCGAGGAAATGACTATCGACGACACTGTTGGATACACCAGCTGGATAGGCAACATTGACGAACCCGCCATCCGCACGACGTGGGATGGAACGCCGGTCATGCGCGTCATTGCTTCGCTGGACAAGCGGGTTGTCGGATTCTATCGCCTCGACAACGAGGAGCAATACGACGCACTGCTGGACTATCAGCTCGAAAAAATGAAATGTGAAAATGAAAAAATAAAATAAAATGAGACAGAAAAATCTTTTAATTGTTTTGATAGGGTTGATGGGCCTTGTGGGATGCCAGAAGGAAATCCCCGACACCGATTTGAATCACCAACGCGATATCTTTTATAGCGTCAATGGTGGCTCTATTGCTTCCGATTTTTCGGGTACGACCGCCCATCTCAACACCGAGAGCGAGTTCGACGCCCTGCTCGACCGTTTCTGCAATTACGCTCAGGGTGGGGCTCAGGTGATGTTCTGCAGCACTCAGACAGGACAAAAAGGAACTGCTACCGATACCCCCACCTCGATCAGCACCACCGACCGCGAAGAGCTCAAAGCCTGGATGAAAGAGATGGAGAAGGCCGGCAAGACTGTCAACATCACCTACGACAATGGCACTTGGAACGGCCGTGCCTATGCCAACCTTGGGTCGGATGACATGCAGGATGCTCAGATGTACAATGGTACCCTGTCTTTCATTCCCTCACCGGTTTTGGGAGATCCTTATATGGGTGGCGTGGTATGGGCCTTGCAGGTAGACGACAACTACTATATCATTACGCTGCACGGCATAATGATATGGTGTGAATCCATTGACGATAATATGCGATTAATCGAAGGAGCCATGATGACACTTGAAGGAGTGGCAGGTACTCATACCGACCTGAATGGCAATACTTTCAATACTCTCAGCTTGCGAGTTGAGGAAGAATAAAAAAAAAAAATCACACCCCTTTGTAGTTTTTCGGCAAGTTGATGCGTTCTTATTAGCGAAAACAAATTAAACAAATAATTAATAAACAATTTAAACATTATTCAATTATGAAGAAAAACATTTTGATCGCTGCCGTTGCAGCACTGGTTCTCTCCTTCACTGCCTGCCAGAAGGACGTTGTCAATCCCATTAACGAGAATGGCGGACAGGTTCCCACCCAAGCTCGTGTGAAGAGCACCTCTGACCTCATCGGCACCAACTGGACCTACACCATGGACGACATCGTCTTCACCGACGAGATGGGCGACACCCTCACCATCCCCAGCATTGGCGACCTCTTCTACCTGAACTTCGACGCCGACTACGCCCACTTCACCTTCTCCGACATGGTCGAGGCTTGGGGTATGTCCGCCGACGGCATGAGCATGGAGCAGATCTCTGGCGTGGACTATGAGTACAGCTATGACGGCACCACCCATACCGGCAACCTCATCGGCACCTATGAGGAAGAGGACGGCACCGAGACCACCACGCACCTCGTGTTCACCTACAACGACGCCACCGACGAAATCACCTTCGTCCTGCCGATGGCCTACGAAGGCGACACCACCGTCGTCGACGTGCCCGTGGTGTTCCACCGCGCCGAATAAAAATCGAAACGATTAATAAAAAAAACATTTCTTCCAGCGTCCGCCAACATAGCGGACGCATTTTTTTTTTACATACGATGTAATTTTCACCCCCCTGTTTTACGTTATTATTATGTGAAAGAACAGGAAACGTTCAACGAGGTGATGCTCCGCTACCGCGGGCTGCTCTTCTCAGTCTGCCGCCGCTACAGCAGTGACGGCCTGGAGGTTGACGACCTGCTGCAGGAGACGGTATTGACCCTTTGGAAGCAGCGAGAGAGGCTTTTCGACATCACGGTAGCCCCGAAACAGGCTGCCTGGATATGGCGAGTGGCACGCAGCACCTGCATCGACCTGCAACGCACCAATCGACCGACCGAGCTGCTGCCCGAGGGATACGACCCACCCGAGGAGGACCGTTCTCTCCATATCGCACTCCACGAACTGATTGACCAACTGCCCGAACCCGACCACACGATTGTGACGATGCACCTCGAAGGGTACGATTACAAGGAAATCGGCAATTATACCGGTCTCAGCAAGAACAATGTAGGTGTCCGCCTGATGCGAATAAAAGATAGGTTGAGGAAAGAAATGATAATCGAAAACTGAGAAAGGAGATAATATGGAACAGAACAAGATGACATTCGACGAGTTGTGGAATCAAGAAGAGCAGCAAGGACTGCTGTCGCGCCTGAAGAAAGACTATCCTGCATGGCAACGGCGTCGGCGTGTGCGCCACACTGTGTTGGCTTCGGTGGCTGTGCTGGCTGTGACGGTAGGCATTGCCCTCCATTCGACACTCTCCACTCTCCAGTCTTACGACGACGTCTGCTGCAACCGTACCACCTTTCCCGAGAGCCATTGGGCCGAAGTGGCCGCAAACATTTTAACCACCCAAATGATATGAAACGCTTGTTGCTATTAATGTTATTGACGCTTGTCGCTTTCGCCTGCTCGCGCGAATATGAAGTGCCGCTCTATCAGCAGTACGCCTCGCGGCAGGACCTGACGGTGGCGCAGGTGACGGGTTTTCGGCTCAACGACACGGTGAAGACCGACGTGGTCATCCTTGTGGCCGACGACACGGCGGCATGGCGTGGCCTGAAAGAGGAACTCGACATCCGCACCGCTGAAGGTGTCACCTCGTGGATGGGCGCCATCGACCACCCGCAGCAGCGTGTGAAACGCAGTGTGCGTCCCGCCTGGCGCGCCATGGCTGTCCACGCCGACCGCACCGTGGCCTTCTATCGCATCGACACCGAAGAGCAGCGCCAAGCCCTGCTGGACTACCAGATGAATACAATAGAAAACAAACAATAAAAACACAAAATCAACATTATAGCGATATGAAACACACACTGAAAATCACATTTGTAGTGGCCGCCGTACTGATGCTGGCCAGCTGCTATAAGTGCCCGCCGGAAGGCGACCATGTGGTGGCATACACCGTCGACAAAGGACCCGAGCAGCGGGTGTATCTTGTCGACAACAATGAGTGGCAGGAACTCCTCGACCGCTTCTGCGACTACGCGGAAGAAGGCAGCGAGGTCACCTTCTACAACGCCAACCATAAGGCTACCAAGAGTGCCACCAAGGACGCCACCACCTTCAGCACCACCGACCGCGAGGCCATGAAACGCTGGATGGCCCAGATGGAGGACGAGGGGCTGACCGTCACCGTGACCTTCGACCCCGCCACCGGCACATACAGCGGCACCGCCTATGCCACCGCGCCGCAGCCGCCGGTGGGCAACGGCGTGGCCACCTACGTCAGCCCCTGCTTCGACGGCTGGGGCAATTGCCTCAACGTCATCGTCACCATCGACAGCGCAAACAGCACGGCCTACGTAAACTTCGACAGCGAGAGCTACTGGCTTCACATGCCCTGCGGCGTGTTCCATGATATCCACGAGGAGAACGGACGCTTGATACTCGGTGTGTGGAACAACGACACCCTCTATATCGGCCGCAGCCACGAGGACTCGCTGATGATATGTTTCGCCTACAGCGGCATCTGCCCCGCCGTCCATACGCATGAATGCTACCTTGTGCCCGCTCAGCAGGACTTGCAGACCTGGTACTGCTCCTCGCCCTACGACATCATCCTCGGCCTATACCCCCATGCCATAGAAACCTATCCCGAGATTGGCCTCGCACAGATATGCGCCCCGATGGCTGAAAATATCAATTGCATAGCACCTTTCTGTACAGGCAACTGCGAGATGCAACGCTATTTCACCAACCGCACCGATGTGGACTGGGAGCTTTCATTGCGCTACACCCACAACAATGACAGCAGTTACTACATAATCGATTCGCTGGGTGTCAGCGGCTACCCGACAGATGCCGCCACAGCAATGCCCATGGTCATCCACGACCTGCATCAGTACCCCGGCTGTGCCAGCCAATATGTATTCCATAGAATCAACTAAAACATCATCAATATGAAGAAAGCATTGAGATTGGCAGCCCTCGTGCTGCTTATGACAGGCATCATGACAGCCTGCACTCCCGAACAAGAACTGGCCGGCTCGGCCTGGGGCAACTACGTCAGCGGCACCGACAGCGACGGCGACCACTACACGGCCACCTATACCATGGTACTCAACACCTCCAGCAGCGGCATGCTCTTCTTAAGCATTAGCTACGCCGACGACGAGATGCCTTTCTGTTTCGCTATGCCCTTGACCTACACATGGGACGACAACCAGGGCACCGCCACGGCCACACTCACCATTCCCGAAGAAGGTACAATGTCATTCAACATCCCACTGAGTTGGAGCAAGACAACAGGTCTGCAAGCATCATTCAGTTCGATAGAGCATACATTTGAGATAGGCGGACCGATAGAGCTGGAACAGAAGAGCTTCGCCAAGCCGTCGTCGATGGAGGGCACCACATGGACGATGAACATTAGCGGTGACGATGAAGAATACAACTACGAGCTTAAGTTCGTCAATGCCACCGGCGCCGTGCTCAACCTGGCCTTGGTAGAGGGCGATTACACTGAAAACCTGCGCTGGAACATCAACTACAACTACTCTGCCGGTATCGGCACCACTAGCATTTACGCCGACGGTGAGACCGTAAAGGGCGGTTTCTATATGCCCGACGAGAACACTATGCTATTCAGCGATGGTGAGAACGGCCTTCTTCTGACCAAACAACAATAAGCCATGAAACAGATTGCAAGATTTGCCACAATGTTGGCAGCTGTGATGCTGCTAGGAGCCTGTAACAAGGAAAACAGCGTCGTGAGCCACGTGCGCGACATCGTCTACACCGTAGACGCCGAGCGCCACGACGCGCACTTGAAAACCGATGCCGAGTTCGACGCGCTGCTGGAGCAGTTCTGCGACTACGCCGAAGGCGGTAGCACTGTGATCTTCTACAACGCCAAACGTGCCACAAAAGGGCATGCTGCCAAGGAGACCACTACCTTCAGCACCACCAGTCGTGAGGAGATGAAGCGCTGGATGGCGCAGATGGAAGACGAGGGCATGACCATCACCGTGACCTACGACCCCGCCACTGGCACCTGGAACGGCACCGCCTATGCCACCGCGCCGCAGCCACAACATGACTGCTACACGGGAACGCTCGTTGAGGTGCCAAACCCGCAGATGGAAGAAGGCCCCAACCTGCCAGGCATGGTGATGGCGTTGCAAATCAATGACGACAGCACCCTTATCATCGCCAATGGCGGCCACTGGTTCTGGGACGGCTACCTGTCGCTCTCCGACAGTTCTGCCATCTACCCCGGCGGCCCGATAACCCTCTGCGGCACCGTCGAAGCGCGGCAGGACTACAACGGCGACACCTTTCTCCAGTTGGAGATAGGCCCCGGCCCCCAGCCCGCCCCTACACCCAACCCCGTGCCGCATCCCAACGGCGGCGTGCTGACCTACGTCTGCGACGCCTCACCCATGTGGCGCATCATCATGAGCATCGACACCGTCAACAATTATATTTACGCCACCGGCATGATGTACGACAGCATCAACACTTTCGTCGGCTACAACCTCCTCGTGCCCGAAGGTGTATGCACCTACCACTGGTTCAACCCCGCCGACTCGGGCTTCGGCAGCTACGCCGACCGCGCATGGCTTTACATTCAGAACGCCAATGTGCCGGAGCGTGCCGCGCACTACTACATCACCGGCAACCTCGAATTCGGCAATGGCTTCGCCCTGCACTATGCCGACAATGCCCCGCAGGACCTCAACACCATTACCAACTTCGAGTTTGTCCGCACCGACGATTTTCCGATTAGCGTGCACCGCTCCGATGAGTGCGACATCATTATCCACACCCACGACAACGCCAACGAGGGACAGAGCTACGTCTTCTCGAGGGTCAACTGCCCGTTGCCTTTCGAGAACGGCAAGTTCACAATGGAGCCTTACGAATGGTATTACCCACAAGACCCGAACGCCCCCTATTTCCGGGAGACCATCACCCTGCGCTACGGCATCAGCGGCAACACCTACCACTTCGGTCTCGATTTCCCCGACTGCCCCTGCGCCTACTGGTTCCACCTCGACCCCGACGCCTGCTTTGAGAACTTCTTCTTCGAACTGCTGTAAGAGTTTGGCATAAGGACACGGCGACTGCCACCAAGGCTGACAATTTGTCAGCGAGTGGCAGTCGCTGGCAGTTTTATGGGCTTTGGCACGGTTGTTGATAATGAGAATGCGTGAATGCGTAAATGTATGAATGTGTAAGTCATGCTGGCGCATCCAAAGACTAACAAATTAACGAATTAACAAATTAAAACATTCGATATTATGAACATCAAACCTTTAGCAGACAGAGTCCTCGTGCGTCCCGCCGAGGCTGAACAGAAGACCGCCAGCGGCATCATCATCCCCGACACCGCCAAGGAGAAACCGCAGCGCGGCGAAGTCCTCGCCGTGGGCAAGGGCACCAAGGACCACGAGATGACCGTCAAGGTGGGCGACCAGGTCCTCTACGGCAAGTACAGCGGCACCGAGATCGAAATCGACGGCGAGAAGCTGATGATCATGAAAGAAAGCGACATCTACGCTATCATCTAAACTGAAAAGAATAAGACCTATAGGCCCTATAAGACTTATAAGTCCTATAAGACAAATAAAAAATAGAAAGGAACAAAGAAATGGCAAAACAGATAGTTTTCAATAATGACGCTCGCGAGCAGCTTCGCAAAGGCGTCGACGAGTTGGCAAATGCAGTGAAGGTGACCCTCGGTCCCAAAGGCCGCAATGTGGTTATCGACAAGAAGTTCGGTGCCCCGCAGGTGACCAAGGACGGCGTGACCGTCGCCAAGGAAATCGAGCTTGAGGACGGCATCCAGAACATGGGCGCCCAGATGGTCAAGGAGGTCGCCTCCAAGACCAACGACCAGGCCGGCGACGGCACCACCACCGCCACCGTGCTGGCCCAGGCCATCGTCAACACCGGCCTGAAGAACGTCACCGCCGGTGCCAACCCCATGGACCTCAAGCGCGGCATCGACAAGGCCGTTGCCGAGATCGTGAAGAGCATCAAGGAGCAGGCCCAGGAGGTCGGCGGCGACATCCAGAAGATCCGCCAGGTGGCCACCATCAGCGCCAACAACGACAGCGCCATCGGCGACATCATCGCCGAGGCTATGGAGAAAGTGACCAAGGACGGTGTCATCACCATCGAGAACGCCAAGGGCATCGACACCACTGTCAAGGTCGTCGAGGGTATGCAGTTCGACCGCGGCTACATCAGCCCCTACTTCGTCACCGACACCGAGAAGATGGAGTGCAGCTACGACAACCCCTACATCCTCATCTACGACAAGAAGATCAGCACCATGAAGGACCTCCTGCCCGTGCTCGAGAAGGTCGTCAACACCGGCCGTCCGCTCCTCATCATCGCTGAGGACGTCGAGAGCGAGGCCCTGGCCACCCTCGTGGTCAACCGCCTGCGCGGCAGCCTGAAGATTGCCGCCGTCAAGGCCCCCGGCTTCGGCGACCGCCGCAAAGAGATGCTCGAAGACATCGCCATCCTCACCGGTGGCACCGTCATCAGCGAAGAGAAAGGCTACAAGCTCGAGGACGCCGACCTCAGCATGCTTGGCCAGAGCGAGAAGATCAGCATCGACAAGGACAACACCACCATCGTCAGCGGCAAGGGCAATAGCGATGCCATCAAGGCCCGCGTGGGTCAGATCAAAGCCCAGATCGAGAAGACCACCAGCGACTACGACCGCGAGAAGCTCCAGGAGCGCCTCGCCAAGCTGGCCGGCGGCGTGGCCGTCATCTATGTCGGCGCCGCTTCGGAGGTCGAGATGAAGGAGAAGAAAGACCGCTTCGACGACGCCCTGCACGCCACCCGCGCAGCCGTCGAAGAGGGTATCATCCCCGGTGGCGGCACCGCCCTCATCCGCGCCGCCCAGAAGCTCGAAGGCGTCAAGCCCGAGAACGAGGACGAGAAGCTCGGTATCGAGATTATCCGTCGCGCCGTCGAAGAGCCTCTGCGCATGATTGTCGAGAACGCCGGCCTCGAAGGCAGCGTCGTCGTCAACGAGGTGAAGAACGGCAAGGGCGACTACGGCTACAACGCCCGCGCCGAGAAGTACGAGAACCTCTTCAAGAGCGGCGTCATCGACCCCGCCAAGGTGACCCGTGTGGCCCTGGAGAACGCCGCCAGCATCGCCGGCATGCTCCTGACCACCGAGTGCGTCCTCTGCGACATCAAGGAACCCGAACCCGCAGCCCCCGCCAACCCCGGCATGGGCGGTATGGGTGGCATGTATTGATGAATTGATACAAACCAATATTAAAGCCTCGGCTGGCATTGCCAGCCGAGGCTTTATTTATATAGTAATGCAATAATACTGCAGCATCTACGTTTATTATGAAAAGTTAGAATATGGATATTCAACAAATCAATACCTACAAGAGTTCAATTGACGAAATAGAACGCCACATTGTTGGAGACGACGGAGAGGACATTGAAGTATGGTACGCCAGAGAATTACAGCATGTACTGGGTTATGCAAGGTGGGAGAATTTTGCTGTAGCTATCGGGCGAGCCATGCAATCATGTAAAACTCAGGGAATCAATATTGACGATCATTTTCGTGAGGTCACGAAAATGATAGAACTTGCCAAAGGAGCCCAACGTCCTGTACAGGACTTCATGCTCACTCGATATGCATGCTACCTCATAGCTCAGAATGGTGATCCAAAGAAAGAAGAGATTGCCTTTGCCCAAAGTTACTTCGCCGTGCAAACACGTCGCGCTGAAGTGATAGAGGAAAGGTTGCACATGCTTGAGCGAATTGAGACCCGCGATAGGCTACGTTCCTCTGAGAAGCAATTGAGCAAGAATATCTATGAAAGAGGTGTTGATGACAAAGGATTTGCACGAATACGTTCAAAAGGCGACAGCGCTTTGTTCGGTGGACTTAGCACAGAGCAGATGAAACAACGTCTCGGAATCAAGAGTGGTGCTCTTGCCGACCGCTTGCCCACCCTGACCATTGCGGCCAAAAATCTTGCTACCGAAATGACCAACTACAATGTGGAACAAAAAGACATGTTCGGTGAGCAAGCCATCACAAATGAGCATATACAAAACAACGTTAGCGTCCGTGAAATGCTCGGGCGCCGAGGCATCAAGCCTGAGAACCTACCGCCAGCCGAAGATATCAAAAAAGTAGAACGTCGCATGGCAAAAGAAGAAAAACAAATTGCCGAAGGGGCCAAGAAGTTACCACATAAAAATAAATGATAAAAGGGAGCATCTGATTGGGTGCTCCCTTTCTTTATGCCTTCTTTGTGGGCTCTTTATGGCTCCTTTAATCAGTTGGCGCAAAACTCTTGAAATTGCATATACCAGGTTATAAATAAAATGGCGGAAAACACTCTTTTCCGCCATTTTTATTTTCATTTGGCCCTTACGACACTCTTTTCACCGCCTTTTGATTTCAAAATAGACTTGCGACACTCTTTTCACCCGTTTTCAAAACTGATTGGGACTTGCGACACTCTTTTTGGCCGTTTTCAAAATCATTTGGGGCTGGCGAGAGTCTTTTGGGCCGTTTTCAAAATTGATTTGTCGCCCGCGCGATGGAGGCCTGGCCTGTCTGTTGTGGAATGTTCATAGGTGTTGCTGATAATATTCGTTGATGGACAGACTATTTCTTAATGTACTCCATCACACCAGGATTCCCTCCATGTCCAAAGAGCTGATCTCCCCCTTTGTCAATCTTCAAGGTATTGCCTGAAATCTCGAATGTATAAGTGCATTCTCTGGGAGTTTCGCCGTTATAATCAGGCTCATTATAGGTGAACTCAGTGTCCTCGGAATTCATTACTCCATTATGGTAGAGCTTGAGTTTGAGAACAGATCCATCAATGGTGTAAGGTCCAGTGAAACTGATGCCATAGTGCCAAGTGTCGCCTTCAGGATAGGTGTCGTAGCAGGTGAACCACACAGACATAGTGCCATCGTCTTTGAAAGACATTGTTTCCGTGTACTCACGGACAATATTCGTATCTGTCTCGTGATACTCCCACGTACCCACAATGGGTGAAGCTTCATCCTTGTCGCAGGACGTGAAGGCGACCATTGCTGTCATCGCAAAAGTGACCATCAGAATTGAAAATACTTTTTTCATGATTGAAACTTTTTAATTTATAAATGGGTTAATTGACAATACAAAACCATCCCTCCCCGCCGCAGCATTGCGGCAGAGAGAGGCAAATGAATTAAAAACAAAGAGGAAAGCCTCCCGACGATTACTTGTGCAATTCGTGGGGGTGAATATCAGCGAGTTATGAGCATTGTTCAGCATCGTCCCGTTTCCGTTTTACATTGCAAATATACACATTTCCCGCCACATGGGAAAATATTATCTCCACATTATTGCAAAAAAAGAGTATCTTTGCAACCGATAACAAACCAACGGAACGACTGTTTTTTTTTGACATGAGGAAAGAGATAGACCCACAATCATCGCCGCGCGGACGGGCATTCGAACTATGGAAGGATGCCACTATGCCGAAAGTGACCATCACCAAGACCTTCAATATCGGCAGGCTTGTCAAGGCGGGCCAGAGAAGAGGGCTGAAGTCCAATATGCTGATGTGTTGGTGCATCGGCCACGCGGCAAGTCCCATCGCCGAGTTCTACACCCTGCCGGCCGGTGGACACCTGTGGCAATACGACCGCTTGGCAGTCAACACCGTCGTGATGACCTCCAAGGGCGAGGCCCATCTCTGCGACATACCCTTCTCGGAGGATATCCACCAGTTCAACGAAGACTACCTCCGGCTGACACGTCAGGTCCACGACACCAACGAGGACTATCTTCTGGGCGAACAATACATGGCCATCGACACCTCGGCATTGCCAGAATGCGAAATCGACGGGGTGGTGAGCGTCTACTCCGAGATGTTTACCAACCCCTTCCTGGCTTGGGGCAAATACCGGCGGGGATTCTTCAAGACCACGTTGCCAGTCTCCTTCCAATTCCACCACGCCCAGATGGACGGCTTCGAAGCCGCCCGCTTCCTCAACGGCCTCCAAGAGGCCATCAACCAGCTTGCAATATAACATGCCTCATAAACGACACGCCTCTGCAGTAATCATACTACAGAGGCGTGTTGCAATAGGGTACTCCCAATTATTGTATAATCTTAACGCAGCCGCAGGAGCTCCTTGTAGATGGCGTAGTCGATGTCTTTATAGACATTGAAGATCACGCGGATGCGCGCTTCCCTGCAGGCATCGACGGCAATCTCGGCGGCACGGCGGTTGGGGAAGTGGAAGTCGCCAGTGGAGATGCAGCAGAAGGCTATGCTGTTGCAGTTGTGCTGCTGGGCGAGCCACAGGCAGGTGCGGTAGCAGCAGGCCAGCTGTTCCTCCTGCCCGGCGGTGGGCTTGTCGCCCTCGATGACCGGACCGACGGTGTGGATGACCCATTTGGCGGGCAGGTTGTAGCCGGGTGTGACGATGGCACCGCCGGTGGCGATGGTGTCACCCTGCAGAATATGATTGCACTCCTGGCGCAGCTGCAAGCCAGCGGCCGAATGGATGTCGTTGTCGATGCAGGGATGCAGCGGATTCCAGCAGCCGAGGCCGCGAGGTCCGGCGGCATTGACGATGGCATCGACCTTGAGCCTCGTGATGTCGCCCTGCCACAGCCTCTCGCGGGTTCTGACGACACCTTTTTCTTTCAGCTGCATCTGCAGCTCTTCGTCTTGTGCCTTCAGAAAGTCGATGCTCAGCGGCTGCGGCCGCCATACATTCATCAAAGCCCGAAGCAACTGTTTCTTGTCATTCAACTTCTGAGGCATGACAGCCGTCGCTTCGTTCTGCGCCATCAGGTAGCGGATACAGAAATCGATATTCTCGCCACGGTCCATGCTTACTCTGCCAGTTTGAAGCGCATACGCCAAGTGTGGGTGTCGGCGTTGTAGTCGTGCGAGATAATCTTGAAGGGGGCTATCTCGGCGGTGTTCTGCACATGGGTGCCGACGCAGGCGCAGAGGTCGTAGTCGCCGATGCGGACCAGCCGGAGGGTTTCGCTGGCATCGTCGGGCAGCTTCCACAGGTCAACCTCGGATGGCACCTCGCCGCGCTTCACAAACTCGTAGCTGACAGGCAAATGCTGCGCTATCACTTCGTTCACGCGTCGTTCAATCTCCCTCACCTGCTCCTCTGTGGGACAGGTGTCGAGCAGGTAGTCGCACTTGCTTTTTTTGCGCTCGATATGGGCGTTGCGCGACCGCGGACAGCCGAACATCCTGACCATTGTCTGGTTCAGGATGTGCTCGGCCGTATGCATCGGTGGGTATTCCTCCTTGTTGTGGGCGTTCAGGATAGGTTCTTCCATCGCGTAAAAGTTTATTCTTCGGGAGCGAACATCGGGTCCCAAGCGGGCAGCATGATGGGTGTCTGGTCCATCATGGCGCGGATGTTGGCAGGGATGTATTTCTCCTCGAGGACGACGCGGAACATATATTCGTTGAACCAGTCGTTGGTCATGATGAGGTTGCCTTGCCAGCCGTAGTTGGGACCCCAGCTGTTCTCCACCATCCACTTGACGGGCTTGCCGTCCTTGTCGAGGTCGACTGCGCAGAGGGTCATGGCGTGGCTCGAGCCGCTGGCGAAGGTGGCCACACGCTGCTTCTTGTCCATGCCGAAGGTGGTGCCCATCAGGCTCTCGTAGTCATAGTTGTTCATGTCCATCAGGCCGTTGTCGCGGTTGAGGAATTTTCCCACGTCGCAACTGAAATACATCATGGTGCTGTCTTTGATGCTGGCGATGCACATGGGGGCGATGTCCTCCATCGGCAGGTTGAGGTAGCGCCAGTTCTGGCCGTCGTAGACATGGCGGTCGTACTGGATTTCATACACTTTGTAGTACTCGCGGGTGGGGTCGTTCATGACCATGTAGTACTTCGAGAAGTCGGTTTTGGCGAATTTCTCGTAGAACTCCTTGGGGGTGTAGGTCTTGGTCTCCACAATCTCACCCTTGGCGTCTTTCTGTTGCCAGGTGAACTGTGCGGGGGGCTCGCCCATGGTGAGGGCCAGCATGCGGTAGATGGTGCCGAGCATTTCGGTCTTCTTGGCTTGCAGTTTCTGCGGGGTCATGCCTTTCTGAGCGGCCATCTCGCGCAGGGTGAGGCCGTCCTCACGGAGTTTGAGGGCAATAAGGTTGCTGATGCTCGAGGTGTTGTTGGTGTTGTAGGTCTCGGGCATCACGTCGCTGGGCACAAGGCCGTATTTGTCGATGAGGTTGGCCACGCCGGTGAACTGGCCACCGTCG
The DNA here is from genome assembly GCA_017448185.1 of Bacteroidales bacterium. Lineage (GTDB taxonomy): Bacteria > Bacteroidota > Bacteroidia > Bacteroidales > P3 > Colimorpha. The sequence continues at coordinate 15,141 of JAFSLX010000055.1, read as the reverse complement.
CCGATGGGGTTCTTGAAGAGCCACTCCACCTCTTGGTCGTTCATGGGCTTCTTGTAGGTGTCGATCATGGCCTGCAGGAAGAGGTTGCTCTTCTCCAGCTGGTCGTAGAAGAAGAGGTAGGCCTGCGAGAACTGGAAGTCGGCGGGCAGGTGGTGGTGGCGAATGGCCTGGTTGCGGAGCACGTTCATGCCGGTGAACATCCAGCAGCGGCCAGAGGACTTCTGGTCGGTGACGGCCTTGCTGATGACGCGGTTCGAGAAATGCGAGTCGAACTTGGTGGCGTTCTCATAGTTCATGGCCAGCTTGGCCGGCGAGTTGTTCACCAGGATGTTGCGCAATGCTTTGTCGCTGGCGTTGCCACTGAATCCTTTCTTCATCTGCTGCATCATCTCGGTGGTGATGCCGCCATTGTACGCAGGTTCGGCCTGTTGTTTCTTCTTCTGGGCCATGGCGCCGCCCGAAACGAGCATGGCAGCGAGGGCTAATGCTAAATATTTCTTTGTCATAATTATGTTGTGTTTTGTTTTTTTCGTGGTGCAAAGATAGGCATTTTTGCCGACCTGACAAAAAATATTTCTCCACTTTGCAGAAATGTCGTATTTTTGCAGCCGAAAAATAAAAAAGTACACCGATGAAACACGTAAAGATTTTAGTGATGGCGCTGGCTGCAACAATGATGATTGCGGCTTGTGGCAAGAAACAGGAAGAAGTAAAACCGGCCGACAACATTTACCAGTTCACGGTTCTCGACGGACCGGGCGACAGTGTGTCGCTCTCCGCCTACCAGGGACAGGTGCTGCTGGTGGTCAACACCGCTACGCAGTGTGGCTATACGCCTCAGTATGAAGACCTCGAGCGTATATACGAGGCCTACAAAGAGCAGGGTTTCACCATCCTCGACTTCCCTTGCAACCAGTTTGGCGGTCAGGCTCCCGGCAGTTACGACGATATCCATGATTTCTGCACGGGTACCTATCATATAACCTTCCCGCAGTTCGCCAAGATTGATGTCAATGGCCCCAATGCCTCGCCGCTCTATGTCTGGCTCAAGGAAAAGAAGCCCGGCGATATTCCATGGAATTTCACCAAGTTCCTCATCGACCGCGAGGGCAATGTGGTGTCGCGTTTCTCGCATTCTTCTTCCATGAATGCTATGGAAAACGCCATCAAATCACAACTTTAAACGCTGAAAGGCAACTGTACGGCCTGGATGTGACCTCAACGCCTGCTGTTCGGTCGTTGTTCAGTCGTTGTTCAGTCGTTGTTCAGTCAAACACTGAACAACGACTGAGCAACGGAAAAAGAATCGGTGAACAAAGGTCGGTACAATATCAAGTCGGATTTGCCGTTATTTGAAAGTTATGACCAAGACGATTTTTCTGGCTGGAGGCTGCTTTTGGGGCGCACAGCACTATCTGAAGCAGATTAACGGTGTGCTCGAGACCGAGACGGGTTTTGCCAATGGGCATACCTCTGAGGATGAGGGCGGTATTGTCACCGACAGGCCGACCTATGAAGAGGTGTACACCGACCGCACGGGCTATGCCGAGGCGGTGCGAGTGGTGTACGACGATGAAGTGTTGCCACTGCGTAAACTGCTGGAACTCTATTTTTTGAGCATCGAGCCGACGGCTGTGAACCGACAGGGCGAAGACGAGGGTACGCGTTACCGCACGGGTATCTACTATATCGATCCTGTTGACCGGTTGGTTATCAACGAGGTGTATCGCCAGGTGCAGCATGGCTACAGCAGTCCGCTTGCCGTCGAGGTCGAGCCGTTGAAGATATTCTTCCCTGCCGACGAGAGCCATCAGGACTACCTCGACAAGCATCCCGACGGCTACTGCCACCTGCCGCAAGCCCTCTTCGAGGTGGCACGCAGAGCGAACAGGAAGGTGTAATGCAAGGAGTGAACAGCAGGGCGTTTTGAAGTTTTTTTGTGTATGTGAAAAAAAGTGCGTATTTTTGCAGCCGTTTTTGACCCTGCGGATATGGCGTAATCGGTAGCCGCGTCAGACTTAGGATCTGGTTCCGAAAGGAGTGGGGGTTCGAGTCCCCCTATCCGCACAAAAAGAAATGAAAAAAGGAAAAATGAAGAAAAGGGTGCCGGGAGTGCATGTGATGCAAGGAGTGCAAGACAAATGTGCGCTCCTCGTCTTCCTGTTTTTCGTTTTTTTTGTCGCGCGGGCGCAGGCGAATTATATTATTATACCGATGGACGAGGTGCAGAAGAACCACCTGAAAGCCTATGGCGTGGCCTATTGGACGCTGCAGCGCGATGCAGAGGTGACATGGCTGCTCAACTACCGCGGCGGCTCGTTCATGACCAAGTATGCCGACATGATTGAGCGCGAGTGCAAGCTGCGCGGAGTGACCTGCGAGGTGATTGCCGACGGGCAAAGCTCCGCCATTTTGAGCTATATCGCCGACCCGGGGGTGAACATGGATGCCGTGAAGCTGCAGAAAGCCCCGAAGATAGCCGTCTATTCGCCCAAGAACAAACTGCCGTGGGACGACGCGGTGACGCTTGTGATGACCTACGCCGAAATACCCTACGATGTGGTGTACGACGAGGAGGTGATGAGCGGCGTGCTGCCCACTTACGACTGGCTGCACTTGCACCACGAGGATTTCACGGGCCAGTATGGCAAGTTTTGGGGCAACTATCGCAATCAGCAGTGGTACATCGAGGATGTGCGTCAGCAGGAGGCTATGGCCAACAAGTTGGGCTTCAGTAAGGTGAGTCAGCTGAAACTGGCCGTGGCCAAGCAGATTCGCGACTTTGTGATGGGTGGCGGCTTCCTGTTCGCCATGTGCTCGGCCCCCGACAGCTACGATGTGGCGCTGGCTGCCGAGGGTGTGGACATCTGCGACGTGATGTTCGACGGCGACCCCATGCAGCCCGACGCACAGCAGCGGTTGGACTACAGCAAGTGTTTTGCCTTCAAGGATTTCCGCATCAGCCTGAACCCCACCGAATACGAGATTTCGACCATCGATATCGACGACCGTGCACATCAGCGTGTGGTGAACGAGAAGACCGATTTCTTCACCCTGTTCGAGTTTTCGGCCAAGTGGGACTGGATACCTACCATGCTGACACAGAACCACACACGAGTGATTCACGGCTTTATGGGACAGACCACCGCTTTCCGCCGTGCAACGGTGAAGAGCAGCTGCGTCATACTGGCCGAGAACCGCGAGTTGAACGAGGTGCGCTATCTGCATGGCGACTATGGCAAGGGTACGTGGACTTTCCTCGGTGGTCATGACCCCGAGGACTACCGCCACTTTGTGGGCGACCCTCCGACCGACCTGTCACTGTTTCCCAACTCGCCAGGCTATCGCTTGATACTGAACAATATACTATTTCCTGCAGCAAAGAAAGAAAAACATAAAACCTGAAGAAGGTGAAAGTTGAAAATCGAAAAACTAATTTGACAATGAAGATATTACGCAATATTATCACAACAGCCGTCTTGGCATTCTCTGCCATGACGGCATTCGCACAAAACAACGGCACTTGGACCATCTACGACACTCGCACGTCGGATATCGGCGGCAACAATGTGTCGGCCATGGTGCCCGACAACCGCGGAATATGGGTGGGCACATATCAAGGCCTCAGTCGTTTGAAGGGTGGCTCGTGGATGGACTACTCGATGTTCAACGAAAAGCTGAAGGACCAGTCGGTCAACTGCCTGATGCTCGACAAGCGTGGTGTGATTTGGATTGGCACCGACGACTATGGTGTCATCGAATTCGACGGCACCCACTGGACCGAGCACAATGCCGAGACGCGCCGGTTGAAGATGAAATTTGTGAAGGAGATTGTCGAAGACCTCGACGGGGTGATGTGGATTGGCGTGACGCTGGGCGGCGTGGTGAGCTACGACGGCAGTGTGTGGGAGAAATATACCCCCGATGACAGTGAGTTGCTGAGCGACTTTGTGCTTGACATAGCCGTCGACCGTGCCAACCGCAAGTGGGTCACCACCAACGGTGGTGTGAGCGTCTATAATGGCCGTCGATGGACGGGTTACACGGTGAGCAATTCGGACCTGCCCGACAATATTGTGCCGGCTATTGCCATCGACAAGGACAATGTCAAATGGTTCGGCACGCTGAATGGTATGGCCAGTTTCGACGGCGAGAACTGGAAGGTGTGGAACACAGGCAACAGCCCCCTGCCGAGCAACCAGGTGAACGACATCGCCATCGACCGCGACGGACTGCTGTGGATTGCCACCAACGCCGGAGCTGCGGTGTTCGACGGAGTCGACCGCTGGGTGGTTTTCACGTCGAAAAACAGTGGTTTGTTTGCCGGCAACATCTACAAGGTGGTCAACGACAGGTATGGTAACCATTGGTTTGCCAGTGATGTGAAGGGCATGGCCAAACTGAGCGGATTTGTGATGCCCGAGAAGGTAGTCGCCCCAGTGGTTGCTACACCACCGGTGACACCGGAAGCAGAGAGCCCCACGCAGCAGTCGACCGGCAAAGAGAAGGTGCATATCAATCCGTATTTGGACGCTGGATATGTTACCATCTCGATGGAGAGCCCCTCGGCTACTGTCACATTCTACAGTAATACGGGAAAGGTGGTGAAAATCATCGATAATTACAAACCCAACCAAAAAATCAAAATCAACCGCATGCCGAAGGGCATGTATATCGTGTCTGTGAAGACAGTACGTGGAGAGCGTAAGATTGAATTCAACCTGAAATAAATTATGAAAAAGCTTGCAATTGCATTGACCTTTCTGCTCGCGGCTTTTGTTGCAAATGCCCAGCAGCTTGATCCCGTAAAGTGGACCTACAGCCTCAAAGAAACCTCGGCCACAGAGGCGGAACTTGTGTTTACCGCCAAGCTGGATGCCGGATGGCACCTCTATTCGCAGTATACCGACCCCAACGGGCCGTTGGCTATCGTGTTTGAGTTTGCCGACAGCAAAGACTATCAGCGTATTGGTAAGGTGCAGGAACCGAAGCCGCACGAGGAGATGGACGACATCTTCCAGTGTGTGGTCAAGTCGTTTAGTGGCACTGTGGTGTTCCGCCAGAAGGTGAAACGTCTCAGCACCAACGATTTTACCGTCAAGGGTGTGCTCAGCTACCAACTATGCAATGACGGCAGCTGCATAGCCCCCGAGGACCGCGACTTCAGCTTCAAGGTGCCCGGCGCAAAAGCCGAAGCAGTAGCCGATACGGCAGTGGCCAACAGCGAGTCTCCCGTCGAGACCGACACATTGATGACCTCCCAAGAGGAAGTTGACACCGACCTCACCGACAATGCGGAGCAAGAGCCTACAGAAGAGAAGAAAGGGCAGAGTCTGATAGTTATCTTCCTGCTGGCCATCGGTGGCGGCATTCTTACGATGTTTACTCCTTGTGTGTTCCCGATGATTCCGATGACGGTAAACTTCTTTATGCACAACAGCGACAACAAGCGCAAGAACCGCCGTCAGGCATGGATGTTCGGCTTCAGTATCGTATTCCTTTTTGCCGTGCTGGGAGCCATTTTGGCCCTTATCTTTGGTCCAGAGGCACTCTACTTCATCGGCACGCACTGGATTCCCAACCTGCTGTTCTTCATCATCTTCTTTGTCTTTGCCCTCAGCTTCTTCGGTTTGTTTGAAATCAAGATGCCCGAAAAGTGGATTAACAGCAGCGACGAGCAGGCCGACAAGGGTGGTATCCTTGCCCCTTTCTTTATTGCGCTGACCACGGTGTTAGTGTCGTTCAGCTGCACAGGTCCCATCCTCGGTGCCGCTTTGGTGGGACTCACTACTTCGAGCACCGACCGTTGGGTGTCGCTTGTCACCATGCTGGGCTTCGGCATTGGTTTCGCTGCTCCCTTCACCCTGCTGGCAATGTTCCCGCAGGCCCTGAAGAACATGAAGAGTGGCTCGTGGCTCAACACTGTCAAGGTGTCCTTTGCCTTCCTCGAGCTGGCCTTCGGTCTCAAGTTCTTGCAGATGGCTGACCTCTACTGCAATTGGGGTCTGCTTCCGCGCGACATCTATCTGGCGCTGTGGATTGTTATCTTTGGCATGCTGGGCTTCTACCTGCTTGGCAAGCTTCGCTTCAAAGGCGATGACGAAGTGAAGGAAATCAGCACCCTGCGTCTCTTCCTCGCTATCGCCGACTTGGCATTCGTCGTCTGGATGATTCCCGGCCTGTGGGGTGCCCCGCTCAAAAGCCTCAGCGGATTCTTGCCGCCGCAATCGTCGCAAGAGTTCGACATCGAGCGTATGTTGGCAGAAAGTACTCCCGCCGCAGGCTCTACCGTGCAAGTGGGCAAACTTCCGGCCGACCGTAAATATGTCGACAAACTGCATGTGCCACTGGGATTCGAGGCATTCTTTGACCTCGACGAGGCCAAAGCCTATGCCAAACAGACCGGCAAGCCTATATTCATCGACTTCACTGGCAAGACTTGCGCCAACTGCCGCGAGATGGAACACTACGTGTGGACCGACCCCGAGGTGAAGCGCCTGCTCAACGAGGAATATGTCATCTGTTCGCTCTTTGCCGACGAGAATACTATCGAATTACCCGAAAGCGAATGGGTCACCGATGAAAAAGGCCATGTCCTCAAAACACTGGGCCGCAAAAACCTCAACTATCAGAAAACGGCCTTCAACATGAATGCCCAGCCCTATTATGTGACTATCGATGCCGACGGGCGTGTGCTCACCGCCGAGAACTACAAGTACGACCGCGACGTGAAGAAGTTCCTCAATTGGCTCAATGAAGGTTTGTCAAATAATAATAAAAAGTAATACATGAAAAAGGTCTTTCCCGTTATGGCCTTCGTCGCCATAACCGTTGTGTGCCAAGCTGCACCCGTCTCGTTTGCAAAAGCACGCCAGACGGCTGTCAACTTCTGGAATTCATACCATCCTACCAGCGTGAAGCCTGTCGACGACATGTTGCTCCGTCAACTGCCTGATATGCCGCATCTTTATGTCTTCACGACGGGTGCCGACGGCTATGTGGTGGTGTCGGCCGACGATTGTGTGCGCCCGGTGCTGGCCTATTCGTTTGACAGTCCTTTCCCCGAGGAGCTACATCCCGGCCTGCGCTATTGGCTTGGCGGTTACGAAGCCCAGATTGCCGAAGCCGTCGAACTTGGCGTACCTCCCACGTCCGAGGCTGTGTCGCAATGGAAGAACCTCGAATCGGTGCCTCCTCAGCCGTTGACGGCTACCTTGATTCCCACCATGCTGAGAACCCGCTGGAACCAGTCTTCGCCATACAATAACTTATGCCCCTACGATTCCGCCGGCCGTTTCCGCACGGTGGTGGGCTGTGTGGCCACAGCCATGGCCCAGGTGATGAAATATTGGAACCATCCCTCTTGCGGCAACGGCAGCCACTCCTACGACCACTGGGCATACGGCACACTTTCCGCCGACTTCGGCCAGACCGACTACATGTGGGACGACATGACCACGTCGCTCGATTTTACGTCCCAGCACAGGGAGATTAACGCCATCGCCACTCTTTCGTACCATTGTGGTGTGGCCGTCGATATGGGATACGGCGAATCGTCGGGTGCATGGACTATCTGCTATGGTGGTCAATATGATTACATCACTGTTTGCTCCGAGACTGCTTTTGTCAATCACTTCAAGTACAGCCCCGACCTGCATGGCGAGGAGCGTTACCATTTCAACGACAGCCTTTGGATTGGCATGATTGATGCCGACCTTGCGGCCGGACGGCCTATTATCTACACTGGCAGCGACTCGACGGGCGCACATGCCTTTGTCCTCGACGGTTCCGATACCAACGACTTCTATCACTTCAACTGGGGTTGGGGCGGCTATGGCGACGGCTATTACCTGATGTCGAACCTTGCTCCCGGAAGTGGCGGAGCCGGCGGTAATGCCACCTATACCTTTAACCGTCATCAGACCGCCATCTTCCACCTCGAACCCGGTGAGGAGACTTTCTACGAGGCCGAGATTTACGACACCGTCTGTTCCGGCACCTCCACCTATACCTTCCACAACTATGTTTTCACTGCCACCAACGGTGCCACCTACACGGCAACCCATCTCGACACCATCTACACCATCCACCTTGCCGTTATCGGCCGACGCAACGCCTACCTCGACCCCAACGGTGCCGAAGGAATGAAGTATGCCGAGCAGTTCTGCCCTGTCAAAGGTTTCACGTTGCCCAACTGCACGTTCACCCACGACAGCCTGCCTTTCCTCGGCTGGTGCCTCAACAAGGAAGGCCGCGACACCCTCTACCAGCCAGGTCAGGTGGCTCACATCCGTTCACCGCGTACCTTCTATGCCATCTGGGTTGAACCCGAACCGTTTGTCGGCATCGCCCCGGTGAGCGGGGACGACTGCCGCCTGTGGCCCAACCCGGCCTCCTCAAGCATCAACCTCTCGCTGCGCAACGCCGACAGAACCGAAGCCCAGCTTGTCGATGCCATGGGCCGTGTGGTTTCCCGCACGGCAGTGGTTGACGGCAAGGCTGAAATTCCGCTCGAAGGCCTGCCCAACGGCCCGTATATCATCCGTGTGACCACCGGGGATGGCCAATATATCAAACGAATAATCAAGCAGTAACAAATTAAATTTAAGAAAAATTTGGTGGATTCGAAAAATGTTCGTACTTTTGCACCCGATTTCCGCAAGGGAATAAGAGAGTGCGGGGTAGAGCAGTGGTAGCTCGTCGGGCTCATAACCCGGAGGTCGTCGGTTCGAATCCTTCCCCCGCTACCTAAATCAGACAGGCAGGTTGCCAATCGGCAACCTGCTTTTTTTTTGTCGTCCACCGAGGCAAGCTTGCTTGCATAAAGGTGGACGGCATGAAAAAAGCAAAGCCCGCTTTGCGGACTGCCTATCTGATTTATGTAAAGCCCTCCTCGCTATGGATGGCGGGCTTTATGCCCGCAATCCTTTCCTCGCTACTATAGAAAGAAGCAGGACAATTGTCCTGCTTCTTTTAATTACATTATTAGTTTTTTTCTCTGCTACAAAGAGTAGTCCTGTACAAGTCTGACTCCATGGTTTGATGTAATCTTGTCTGATAAATCAAGATCACGGTTGTCTGATGAGAAATAAATAAATGAGTAGTCAGGATCGTCGTCATTGCTGCTGTCGTATCTTATTTGGACAAAATTCTTGTCGGAGAGATAATACAGACCATTGATTTCAGTGTCTCGAACTACGGGAGTTAATTGATTTGATGCAATACCGTCAATACCGCCGGCCAGGGGAATAAACACGCATCCTGCTTTTTGTAGTTTCTTGAATTGTTCTGCTGTATAGACATGGTTTTTCAATGTTGAAGGGTCACTAATGGTGGAGTTGTTTCCTGAAGGCAAGGAGATGCCATCAGGCCAAGAAAAGACATCGGGAAATAGTATAATCCCATTGTGATTATTTACTTTTGCCCATATATACCTCACATTGGCAACCCCATTGATGGTACTTGCAGAACGAGTGTTTAATAGGTATTTGAATTCTGTTGTTGAAAGAGTACGCCACATGCCAGTCGTATTACCACCATTCAATATTGGATTGTACATTCCCCAATCATAGTTGGTGTTGGAATAAAGGTTTCCATTATATAATGTCTCATAAGCCGATTGGTTGATACAGGCGTAGGGTTTCTGGCTGTAACCGCTTGTGCCATAACAGAACAGGTCAATCCACGCCTCCTGTGTTGCTCGAAGTGTGTTTGTCGCGTTGGGGTTGGTCGTCGACGCGAATGTGCCGGCTGTAGTATTGCCGGGGTTGTTGCCAATGTAATCGTATTGGTGTTCGGCAAATTTGAACGTGTTTGTCGATGCCTGGTACTGGAGGTTGCCTTTAGAGAAGTAGACCTGTAATACCGCACTTACAGAGAATAAACCATTAATTCTTCCCATGCCGTAAATGATAGACTCCGAAGCTGATGATAGTGTGAAAGGTACATTGGCCAAATTTCCAGCAGGAATGCTTCCTGCATAGTTCGTGGTTTGGCTGCGAGAATACACATAGGTGTCGTCCTCGTTATCTTCATAATGGATGAATACACGGATTGTGAATTTATTATTGTCCGTAATTCCCGGGATGCAAACATAGAATTTTGCCTCTTCATCTTCGTCCAACGCATAGTCTATAGAAGTTAGCACCACGCTGTCGTTATTATCTGCATGATAGGTGCTGTTGAAGTGGTAAGTTGGTTCGTCTGCAGTAATGTCGGATATGGTTGCGGCTCCGTGCATTGCGACGTTGGAGGATTTTACGCTGATGGAGTCGATGATGATTGTCCCGTTGCTGCGGTCGTTGTTTACGATAATACCGAGAAGTGAGCCAAGGTTTTTGAATAGCAGTGTCTCGTTTTCGCTGTACGCACTCATCGGCGCACGCACAATCTGGCGTCCGTTGCCATCATCTTCATAGGTTTGGCTGCGTGGAATGTTCAGGTAAACGGCTTTCTGGTTCCCCATACCAGTGACGTAGGCGGATGGATAAACTGCTTTATACACTCCGGCGGCGGCGACCTCCATCGAACCGTTGTTGCCAGAGACACTGACAGTTGTTTCTGTTCCATTCACTTTTACCTTGTCTCCGCTGTGCCAACGTGGTGTGCGGGTGTTGTCAATGTACACTTTCGACCCTTTGTCGAAGCCACTGATTTTTGCTTTTAATACAGTGGTTTTGTCTTTCTCGCAGCCTGCACAGAGTATGGCTAATGCGAGACCAAGCATTGCAATTTTTGCTTTCATTATCTTTGTCTTTTTAATTAATCGTTTCTACCAGTTCCAATCGTATTGCGAGTAACTGGTTGTGTTTGAAGTTTCATCGGTGGTGCCTCCCCAGAAATTGTCCCCGCTGTTCGATGATTCTCCGTATGTAGTGGTATTCCCGCTTGCGGCAAATCCTTGCTCCGAGCGGAACTGGACCACAGTGAGGGTGGGAGGAAGATAACTGTGTTTTGGCTTTTCGTCCATCATTTCTTTTCCTTTTATGCACTGTGGCTCGACAGTATGCATCAATGTAAATATGAAGAAAGTGGAGCCATCCATCAACGCCCTATCCTTTTTGTGTGAGGGCTTCGACTCCCTATAGTATAAAGTATTTGGTGCAATGAACCGCTCCACGTAGGATATATAGATACACTATAATCCATGGAGCATTTCATCTTCCCTTATTCCAAATACTATTTGGTGAGTTGTCGAAGTTCACACAATCGGAATAAAGCGAAAATGCGCTTTCTAACGGTAAACCATTACTTGCGGTTTACGAGTGCAAATATACAACTTTTTCTTTATCCGACAAAAACAATTTCAATTTAATAATTTTAAACGGTTATAATATATTGAACTACAGACATCAGCCATGATGCCTTTTGGGCGCTATCGGCTTCGTTGGGTCGGGAATCCACTCACGCATCGCCCATATCTTCTCCAAATCTTCAAGAAATTGGTGCGAAAAGATAACGCCTGAGCCTACCTAAATCAGACAGGCAGGTTGCCAATCGGCAACCTGCTTTTTTTTGTAATAAAATGTCACGTTAATAATAGTGTATACAATTAATTGTTATAGGTGGCCTGATGGCCTTTGGCTCGTTCGATGTTCTGCCGTTGTTCGGTTGTTGTTCAGTCATTCACTGAACAACGACTGAACAACGGCAGAACATCGACAGGAGAAAAAACTGAGTGGCGACAAGGGGGAGAGAAATGAAAAAATGAAGAAAAAGGAAAAAAGTTTTTGTCAGTTCGGAAAAATGTTGTAACTTTGCAAAACGGAAAATAAAAATAAATGTCAAACAATCGTCTAAAAAACAATGGTTTAGACGGCAATAAAGAAGAAAATGAAAAAAGGAATTCATCCCGAAAACTATCGCCTCGTGGTGTTCAAAGACATGTCGAACGACAATATGATCCTCACCAAGAGCTGTGCCAACACCAAGGAGACCGTGGTCTATACCGATGGTAAGGAGTACCCCGTTGTGAAACTCGAAATCTCGAACACTTCGCACCCCTTCTTCACTGGTAAGCTGAAACTGGTTGACACCGCCGGACGCGTCGACAAGTTCATGAACAAGTACAAACGCTACTCCAAGAAGGCCGAGTAATCGGACTGATTGAAGTACCGTTTCAGTACAAGAAGGCCGAGTAAAAAAGAAACAGAAAGTAATTTGTTTTAGATTTGGTTCTGAGGGTCCCGTTGGTTTCAACGGGACTCTCTTGTTGTTTACTCTGCAAAAAAAAAGAGGCCGACATTGTGTCGGCCTCTTTTCAGGCTTAAAAATGTTTATTTCAATTTCTTGAGGATTTCGAGGGTCTGGTTCCAGAACATCTCGACGGTCTTGATTTCGATGCGTTCGTCGGGGCTGTGCACGCCGCGCAGGGTGGGGCCGTAGCTGATCATGTCCATATTGGGATATTTCTCGCCGATAAGGCCGCATTCGAGACCTGCATGGATGGCGCGGACGATGGGCTCGCGGCCGTACATCTTCTTGTACACCTCGACACCGACCTTCAGCACACGGCTGTCGGGGTTGGGGGTCCATCCGGGGTAGCCGTCGCTGTGTTTCACGCGGCAGCCCGCCAGGCGGAAGGTGCTCTCAATCTTGGCGGCAGCAGCCATCTTGGCGCTTTCCACGCTGCTGCGCTGCGAGGTGGCGATATGGATTACGCCGTCCGTCATCACCTCATTTTGTTTTTTCTTCAAGGTGTTCGGTTCCCCTGCGGGGTGCATCTTGATGGAAGCCAGGTTGGTGGAGGTTTCGACGAAGTTCTCGATTTCGCGGCTCATGGCCAGCACGCCGTGGGCGCAGGCGTAGAGCACGTCGACGAGGCGCTCCTGCGTCTCTTTGTCGATGAGTTTCTTGGGCATGTCGACATCGCGCAGCTCGAACTCCATGTCGGGCTCGGTGCTGCGGAATTCGAACACCATGGCTTTGCCCATCTTGGTGACCATCGCCTTGAAGGCGCGCACTTTCTCTTCGGGCACGGTGACCACGGCTTCGGCCTCGCGGGCTATGGCGTTGCGCAGGTTGCCGCCGTCGATGGTGGCCATGCGCATGCCATACTTGTTGGTTCCCTCCCAGAGGATGCGGTTGATGAGCTTGTTGGCGCAGGCGCGGCCGCGGTTGATGTCGTCACCGCTGTGGCCACCTTTCAGTCCGCTCACCTTCAACAGGAAGGCTTTGTGCCCGTTGGTGGCAGCCACAAGCTTGTAGTCCATCTCGACGGTGGTGTCGATACCGCCGGCGCAGCCGATGCAGTATTCGCCCTCGTCCTCGTCGTCGAAGTTGAGAAGTATTTCGCTCTTGAGCCACGTCTTGCTGAGGCCGTTGGCGCCGGTGAGGCCGGTTTCCTCGTCAACGGTGATGAGTGCCTCAAGTGCGGGGTGCTGTATCTTCTTGTCTTCGAGAATGGCGAGGATGGCAGCCACGCCGATGCCGTCGTCGGCGCCGAGGGTGGTGCCGTCGGCGGTGAGCCACTCACCGTCCAACACGGGTTGGATGGGGTCTTTCATAAAGTCGAACTTCTTGTTCGAATTCTTCTCGCACACCATGTCCATGTGCGCCTGCAGGCAGACCATCGGGCTTTTTTCGTAGCCCTTGGTGGCTGGTTTGCGGATAAGCACGTTGCCCAACTTGTCGCTTTTGGTCTCGAGTCCATGCTCCTTGCCCCAGTTCACGAGGTAGGCGCTGATGCGCTCCTCATGTTTCGAGGGCCGCGGAATTTGCATTATTTCGCCAAACCAGTGCCATACACGCGCCGGTTTGAGGTCTTTCATCACGTCTTTCATATTCTTTAGAGTTTGTCGTTTGAGCCGAGGACGTTGACAATCTTGTGGATGTACATCTTCTTCATGCTCTCGCGGGCGGGTTTCAGGTACTGGCGCGGGTCGAAGTGGTCGGGATGCTCGGCCATGTGTTTGCGGATGGCGGCGGTCATGGCCAAACGGCTGTCGCTGTCGATGTTAATCTTGCAGACAGCGCTCTTGGCGGCCTTGCGGAGCTGCTCTTCGGGGATACCCACGGCGGCCTTCAGTGCGCCACCATTGGCGTTGATGGTGTCCACCTCGTCTTGTGGCACCGAGCTGGAACCGTGGAGCACGATGGGGAAGCCGGGAAGTTTCTTCTCGACGGCTTCGAGGACGTCGAAGGCCAAGGGAGGAGGCAGCAAGCGGCCGGTCTTGGGATCGACGGTGCACTGCTCGGGTTTGAACTTGTAGGCACCGTGGCTCGTGCCGATGCTGATGGCGAGTGAGTCGCAGCCGGTGCGGGTGGCGAAGTCGATGACTTCTTCAGGCTTGGTGTAGTGGCTTACCTCGGAGGCCACTTCGTCCTCGACGCCGGCCAGCACGCCGAGTTCGCACTCGACGGTGACGTCGTACTTGTGGGCATATTCCACCACTTGGCGAGAAATCTTGATGTTCTCTTCATAGGGCAGTGCGCTGCCGTCATACATCACGCTTGAGAAGCCCATGTCGATGCAGCTCTTGCAGGTCTCGAAGCTGTCGCCGTGGTCGAGGTGCAACACAATCTGGGGGTTGGGGCAACCCAGCTCTTTGGCATACTCGACGGCACCTTCGGCCATGTAGCGCAGGAGGGTGGGGTTGGCATAGTCGCGGGCTCCCTTGCTCACCTGCAGGATGACGGGACTCTTGGTCTCGACAGCAGCCTGGATGATGGCCTGCATCTGCTCCATGTTGTTGAAGTTGAAGGCGGGGATAGCGTAGCCGCCGTTGACTGCTTTCTTGAACATCTCGCGGGTGTTCACCAATCCTATTTTTTTATAGTCTACCATGATTATTTGTTTTTAATGAATTACTTAGTTTGAATTTGCAAAATTACATAATTAATTCCATCCTGCCAAATTTATTTTCTTCCATCCGTCCGAGATAGATTCCAGACCAAAACGCAACTTATGATTGCAAAGATAGATAAAACTTTCGATACGGCAAGTCAAAGCCGATTTTTTTTCTTGGACGTCGGTTGAGTTTGTGTTGTAGTTCCAACAGATTCTCATCGGTCCAGAGGGCGAATGACGGGTCTCTGGGGAGATACTGGCGGTAGAGCATGTTGGTGTTCTCGATGCAGCCCTTCTCCCAAGAGCAGTATGGGTTGGTGAAGAAGACTGGAGCGCCCAGTTTCTTGGACATG
>JAFSLX010000054.1 GCA_017448185.1 Bacteroidales bacterium | reverse complement strand
TCAGTGTGCCAGGGAGAGTTACCGAAGTGAGCCCGTCGCATTGTAAGAATGTGTATGGATAGATTCCCACTACTGGATATGCCACACCCTGGTAGTGGACGCTGTCAGGGATGACGAGATTGCCCGTAGGCAGGGCATACGGACCCCACGCATGGGTGTTTGCATTGGTCGGTACACCCGCCGCATACACTACAACTGCCCCTGTGGTATTAGAGCTGTCTATCACAAGGTGGCCAAGGTGGACAAACTGGTTTTCGAACACTATGTAATAGAGTGTCTGTCCGCTTGGGGCCGTTTCCGAGTGATTCCAGATTTGAGACATGGCATTTGGAGCGGCAAAGAAAGAAATCAACGCCATGGCTGTAAATAATACTTTTTTCTTCATGATGTTTTATTTTTGTTGGTTAGTATTTCCGTTCTCAAAACAACACATAAAAAAGCGCGGGAACAACTTTCTTGCTTATCCCGCTCATGAGGCTCTCGCATTGCCCTTGGTACAGAATAAGCAATGCCGAAGCCCACGCGTTATGGATACAGTGAGACCACCATATACCAAACCAATGGACGAGGAACATTGCGTTATCGCGGTACCAAATGGAATTTGCGAGATTCATGAGCCGCAGATAAAACGCCGTCACAACGTCTTTCTTATATGTCCTGCCGTTCCCGCCCGCGTGCCCGTCGCTCTCGAGTGGGGCTCCGGCGGTGTGGAAACGACGGTGCAAAAGTACAAACTTTTTCCGACATGGCAAAAAAAAAATGCAGACCCAGTTGAAAAGGGCCTGCACGGATGCTGACAAAATGGCAGTAACCGAATGCCTACCTATCCAAAAGTCTGTCTAATTCTGACACAACCATTATGCTATTTGTCAGAGCTCTCTAACTGGGAAGGCAAAATAGGTGTCGGGGTAGGGTTCGTTCTTCAAGGTGAAGTGCCACCACTCGCAGTCGTAGGGCTTGAAGCCGTGGGCCATCATGGCGCGGCGCAGTATCATGCGGTTCTCGAACTGTTCGGCTGTGAGGTGGCCGTTCTCACCGGTGTATTCGCCTGTCTCGGGATTGCCGCAGTAGTCGGGATGGCTCTCGCGGCCGAACCAGTCGAAGGTGCCGCCCATGTCCACCTCCTTCTCGGTGCGCATGTCGAAGAGGGTGAGGTCGAGTGTCGAGCCGCGCGAGTGGCCGCTATGGGTGGCTATATAGTCCTTGATGAAGAGGCTGTCCTTCATTTCATTAGGGTAGAAGTAACGCTTCATGAGGGTGTCGTCGAGGTCTTTGCCCCAACGCACGAAGTGATCCACGCCCATCTGCGGGCGGTAGGCATCATAGATTTTCAGACGGTAGCCTTGGGCCTTCAGGTCGTCGCTGACAGCGCGCAGGCTGTCGGCCGCCTTGCGGGTGAGCAGTGCCGTGGGTTGCTCATAGCCGTCGATGCGGGCACCGACAAAGTTGTAGGTGCCAAAGTAGCGGATTTCCAATATGGCGTCGGGTACCACATCGGTGATATTGACGAAATCGGACGACTGCATCTCGGCTTTGACCTGGGTGGCATCCCGGTGGCACGATGATGCCAATGCGCCAATCACGCAAGCCGTGAGTGTAAACATGGTGGTTTTCTTCATTTTTGGTAAGATTTTAAAATGCAAAAGTACTAAACATTCGTCACATGACCAAATTTTTTACATAATCTGTTGGTCACTTGTTGTTCAGTCGTTGTTCAGTCGTTGTTCAGTGTTTGACTGAACAACGACTGAACAACGGACGAACAACGGGCGGACAACAGACTGTGCGGTATGTGTTTGGTTAGCTGTTGGTTGTATGTTTTTGTGTGCTGTGGTGCAATAAAATGGCGTCGTCGTCGTTAATGAAATATATTCTTTGATACAATATGATCGACCGATTATATAAGACATATATCCAGTCGCGGACGGTTACAACCGATTCGCGCGCCATCACTCCCGGATGTATCTTTTTTGCTTTCAAGGGCGAGCATTTCGACGGCAACGCCTTTGCCCCCAAGGCATTGGAGCAGGGCGCGGCGCTGTGCGTCATCAGCGATGCGCAATATGCCGTCGATGACCGTTGCATCGTTGTCGACGATGTGCTGGCCACCCTGCAGGCATTGGCACGCGAACATCGCCGCCATTTGGAAATGCCTGTCATAGGCATTACCGGCACCAACGGCAAGACGACCACCAAGGAGCTTGTCCACGCGGTGCTGGCCAAGCGCTACAAGACCTCGGCCACCAAGGGGAACTTCAACAACCACCTTGGTGTGCCGCTGACGTTGCTCGCCATCCCCGAGCGGACCGAGCTGGCCATCGTGGAGATGGGGGCCAACCATCCCGGCGAAATCGAGTTCCTCTGCGGCATTGCCGACCCCGACTGCGGCCTGATTACCAATGTGGGACGCGCTCACTTGGAGGGCTTCGGCTCGTTCGAAGGCGTGGTGCGGACTAAGACGGAGCTCTACAGGCACTTGGCTGCAAAGCAGGGCTTGGCCTTTGTCAATGCCGACAATGAGCGGCTGATGCGCGAGGCCGAGGGCTTGAAGACCATGACCTACGGGCGTGGCTCGAAGGCCAATGTGCGAGGTACATTGGTGGCCGACACCCAGAGCCCTTACTTGCACTTCTACTTTGAGGTGGGCGACAACGTCTATAACGTATACACCCATTTGCTGGGCGACTACAACTTCGACAACGCCATGGCCGCCGTGGCCGTGGGCTTGCACTTCGGTGTCGAGCCGTGGGACATCAAGGAGGCTATCGAGGAATATGAGCCGAGCAACAACAGGTCGCAGTTCAAACGTACCAGGCGCAACACGCTGTACCTCGACTGCTACAATGCCAACCCCTCGTCGATGGCGGCTGCAATCGCCTCGTTTTCGAATCTTGCATCCCATGTACCGCATTCGATGGCCATCATAGGCGGCATGCACGAGCTGGGCGACGACGAACACGACGAGCACCGCCGCGTGGTCGAGCAGCTGGCCGGAAGTGGGGTAGGGCAGGTGCTGCTGGTGGGACCGGAATGGAATGCCCTCGAGGTGCCCGGCAATATGCAGCGTTTTGACGATACCGAGGCTGTAAAAGCCTGGTTGACGGCAAATCCGGTGACGGATGCCACCATCCTGGTGAAAGGCTCGAACACCAACCGCTTGTGGACGCTGGAAGAGTTGCTGTGAGTTAAATGATGTTAAATGTTCGTGGTTGCTGTAAGATTATACCCCCAATAAACGTCTTTTGTAAAGAGCAAGATTTTTAGTACTAACAAATAAACAAACAAAAAAATGAAAACAACCAAAAAACTTCTGGCCATGTGCTTCGTGGCCGCAACAATGATGTTCGCCGCCTGCAGCGAGAAAGAGAACAACCCGGTATCGGTCGACCTGTCGGGTACCTCGTGGGAGGCCACAATTGACAATGTGTACAACTACCAGGGCATAGTCGATATGATTATCTCGGGTGTTATGTCGATGGATTTCACCAGCAGCACCGCGGGAGAATTGTATACGAATGTTACCGTGTCGGTTCCTGATATACCGGGTAACGACCAGACGATGGATGATACCGAGGAGTTTACCTACACCTTCGACGGCACCACGTTGACCCTCACCAGCACCGGCGAGGATGCAACGACAGGCGATAACGGTACGATGACATACAACGCGGGCGACAAGACTTTTACAATGATAATTCCAGACGAGAGCTATGAAGGCATGAACCTGCGCGACCTCTATGGTTCCGACAGAGTTGTCTTCCGCCTTGTACGTGGAACTGTCAATTTCTAACCTGTTATGAAGAAGACAGTCGCTACAGCCGTCCTGATGTTTTGCATGGGGGCGGCTTTCGCAGCCCCTGTCAGCGCGGAGCGTGCCGCTGCAGTGGCACGCACCTTCTGGACAGGGACGCTGCATGGCAAGGCCGATGTCGTGCTGGTCGACCGCACGGCGGAGTGGCAGTTCGACGGCATATACCTCTTCACCAACCCGCAGGGCGGATTCGTGATGGTGGCGGCCGACGACGCAGTGCGCCCCATTCTGGGCTACTCCCTCACCGGCCAGTTCGACCCGCAGCGGATGCCTATCCAGCTCGTTGAGTGGCTTGGCACCTATCAGCAGCAGATTGACTGGGTGCGTGACAACGACGGACGGTCGTATGCCACCGATGTCGAGGCATGGAAACTGCTTGACAGTGGCCAGCCCCTCAAAGATGCCACCACCGACACGGTGGCTCCACTGCTCACCACCCATTGGGACCAGGATGAGCCCTACAACGAGCTTTGTCCGGGCAACACGGTGACTGGTTGCGCTGCTACTGCACAGGCACAGTTGATGAAGTACTGGAACCATCCTGTTGCCGGCTACAGCAGCCATAGCTATGTGCATCCGACATACGGACAGCAGAGTGCCGAATTCGGACATACGTTCTACGATTGGAACAACATGCCCGACCAGCCCACCATCGTGTCGCCCGACAACGTGCGTCGTGCTGTGGCCACACTGATGTACCATTGCGGTGTGAGTCTCGAAATGGACTATGGCACCGCAGAGGAAGGCGGCAGCGGGGCATTGGGTCTGTTTGAAATGGAAGGCTACCCCACCATCAACAACGCGCTGATGAACTACTTCGGTTACAGCCGCGATATGGTGGTGCGGTACAAGAATATGCCCATGATGGGACAAACCTTCACCAACGAGGAGTGGCGCGCACTGCTCATCGCCGATTTGCGTTCCAACCTGCCTTTGGTTTACACCGGCGCTGCTGTTGAAGGCGGTCATGCCTTTGTGTGCGATGGTTTCGACAGCCGCGAGTATATGCACTTTAATTTCGGCTGGAGCGGCATTGGCGATGGATTCTTCCCGGTCGATTCGATTAGCCCCGGTGTGGGCGGTGCAGGCGGCAATGTCACCTACACCTTCAACATGCAGAATGCAGCCCTCTTCGGTGTTGTGCCCGACTACGATTTGCGTGTGAGCGACACTATGTTGACCTTTATGAGCACTGGTGGTACAGACTCGCTGATACTTACCCTCGATCCGACGATAAACTCCAATTGGAGCATGGAATGCAATGCGGCATGGCTTTCGCCCGAACATGTAGACTTCAACGATGCAGGATGGATTCATATCACGGTCGAATCATTCACCGTGGGCACCGAGCGTGAGGCTACTATCACTTTCCGCCAGGGCACGAAGAGTGTGCAGGTGAGGGTGTTGCAGGTGAACTTCGACGAATCGGAGTTCTGCCCCTTGACCGTGGTGATGGAATCGACACGCGGCGAGGGCTGGCAAGACGGCGCTCACTTGACGCTACAGACACACTCTGGCTATGTCTTCGGTACGGCTACTTTGGCTGAAGGTGAACTTGACTCGGTGTTAATTCCGGTGGCTCCGCACGATGTCTATGCTGTGTGGTATCCAGGCGGTGGAGCCGACCGTTATATCAACTATCAGGTGAAAAACCAGCACGGTGAGACGCTGGTCGATGTAGAGCGTGCCTACTATAACGGTGGTACCCACTTCATTGAGTGGCCCTGCGCACATGTCGGCATCGAACCGAACGTGGAGAATGGAACGTGGACCGTTTATCCCAATCCGGCCAATGACGTACTGCATGTCGACGGTTTGCCCGAGAACGGACACATTGAACTCTATGATGCGTTGGGGCGCCAGGTGGCGATGCAACAGCAGTCACCGCTGAAGCTTGATGGTCTGTCGGCAGGCACTTACCTGCTGCGTATTGTCACTGCTGAGGGCATCGCTTTGCAAAAAGTAATTATTCACTGATGGTATAACGTGCTCGTTTTTAGTGTAAAAGTAAAATAATTTTGTGGTATTGCCAAAAGTTCGTATTTTTGCACTCTCAAAATGAGCCAAAGGAGAGATGGCAGAGCGGTCGATTGCGGCGGTCTTGAAAACCGTTGACCTGCGAGGGTCCGGGGGTTCGAATCCCTCTCTCTCCGCTGAGTTTAGTGAAGAAAGGGATATAACATGGGAGGGAGAAACCAGACGAAAGTGATGACCTTACCTCATGTTGTAAAGAATTGGATTTGAAAGACAGGCAATTATTGTATGTTCTATGTTTGCAATAGTTTGCTGATTCTAATGTGACATAAAATGGATATCAAATTAAAAAAAAATTAAGATGAAAACGTTCAAAACATTTGTAGCCATTGCTCTGGCTGCACTGACCCTCAGCCTTACTGGCTGTAAAAAAGACAATGAAGACCTGATTCTCGGTACTTGGACTTTGGACTCGGCCAGCGCCACCTACACGATGGAAGGCCAAACCAGGACAGAGAGCATGTCCCCCGAGGATGCCACGGAGACGTTAACTTTCAAAAAAGACGGAACTTTGACCCAGAATGTCAAATATGATGATGGTGAAGAAGAAGTTTCTGATGGCAAATGGTCAATGAAGGATGACAAGTTGACTATCGAGTATGAAGATAGTGAAACCCAGATGATGCCCAGGATGACCTTTAACATCGAGAAACTCGACAAAAAGAATCTGAAACTTCTTTACAAGGGAAACTTGATGGGAACCAATATGGAAATAAAAATGATTTTTAAGAAATAATAATCATTATTCCAACGGACAAAAAGGCGAAGGTATAACCTCCGCCTTTTTTTTGTTCATTAAATATAATAATACAGAAATTCCCGCGTTATTTTTAAATAAAATAATAATCAGATGCTACAACTGCAATATATTAAAGATCATCGTGAGGAGATAATCTCCCGTTTGAAAATCAAGAATGTAGAAAATGTTGAAGCCCGTATTGACGAAATACTGAGCATCGATGCCGAACGCCGGGCCATGCAAGCCAAGGCTGACAATGTGAAGGCAGAACAGAACCGTATTGCCAAGGAAATCGGTGCTCTGATGAAGGCCGGTAAACGAGAGGAAGCAGAAGCTGCCAAGGCCCGCACTGCCGAACTGAAAGTTGAAGAAAAAGATCTTTCGACCAAACAGGCTGAAGCCGAGAAGCTGTTGAACGAGAAGCTGATATCGCTGCCTAATGCACCCCATATCACTGTGCCGGTGGGCAAGAGCGAGGCCGACAATGTGGTGGTGGCTGAATACGGAGTGAAGCCCGACTTGCCGGCCGATGCGCTGCCCCATTGGGAGCTCTGTGCAAAATACGATATTGTCGATTTTGAACTTGGCAATAAGATTACGGGAGCCGGTTTTCCTGTCTACAAAGGCAAGGGAGCACGTCTGCAGCGAGCCCTTATCAACTTCTTCCTTAATGAGGCTGCCAACGCCGGTTTCGTGGAGATTCAGCCTCCGCTGATGGTCAACGAGGCCAGTGGCCTGGGTACCGGTCAGTTGCCCGACAAAGAGGGCCAGATGTATGCCATTCCGCTCGATGGTTTCTATATGATTCCCACAGCCGAAGTGCCGATTACTAATATTTTCCGTGGCGAGGTGGTCGATGCCAAGAGTTTCCCCATCAAGCATGTTGGCTATAGTGAGTGCTTCCGTCGCGAGGCAGGCAGCTATGGCAAGGACGTGCGTGGTTTGAATCGTCTGCACGAATTTTCGAAGGTGGAAATCGTCGTTATAGAGCATCCCGATCGCTCGTACGACCAGCTTGAGGAGATGAAAAAACATGTGGGAGGTTTGCTCGACAAGCTGGGTTTGCCGTATCACATTTTGAAACTCTGCGGCGGCGACATCAGTTTCACCAGTGCCATGACTTTCGACTTCGAGGTGTGGAGTGCAGCACAGAAGCGTTGGTTGGAGGTGAGTTCTGTATCGAACTTCGAGACCTTCCAGGCCAATCGCATGAAATTGCGTTTCCGAGACGAGAATGGCAAGATGCAACTCTGCCATACGCTGAATGGCTCTGCGCTGGCTCTGCCTCGTATTGTGGCAGCCCTGCTTGAGAACAACCAGACCTCTGATGGCATCGTGATGCCCGAGTGTTTGCGACCCTACTTGGGCTTCGACAAGATAGACTAATAAGGAATAAAAAAAAGCCCGCTCATTGAGCGGGCTTTTTTTGTCTATAACAGATTAGAAGTGGAAACCTAAGCGAAGAGCGAGAGTGCCGACGGTGCGGGTTTCGACATTGCCGGTGTTGTAGGCGGTCTGCTCGGCAACGGGCAGTCGGTCCAAGGTCTTGTCGGTGTACTCGATGGTGTGTTTGCCCATCCAGTAGTAGTAGATACCTGCGCTGAAATGGCGGCCGAAGTAGGCACCGGCACCAAGCGAGAACGAGAACTTGGAGTTGAGTTTGTAGGCGTATTTCGGCGAGGTGGTCTGGTTGCCAAGGGCATCGGTGAGGGTGCAGGGACCTTCGGAGGAAATCATCAGAATGTCGGTACCGAGACCAAACTCACCAAACGGGGTAACATCGTTCCACTGTTCGTCATACAGGTAGGTGACACCGACTTGTATCGGGACATTGAAGTAGGCGGGAGTATGCTCGGCACGTGCCTGGGTGTACTCATCGCTTAGATCGCCATTGATAGTGTTCCAGAACAGGTCGACTTGGGCAAAGGGAGCCACTTCGCCAGTTCCGACATCGAAACGATAGCTGGCACGATAACCGCCTCCGAAGCCGATGCGGGCATCCTTGCAAATCTCTGTGTATGTGAGCGGAATGGCATGCGGAGTGCTGACGCTGCTGGCTATGCCGCCCGTGGGGAGGCCTAAATTCAGGTAAATCGATTGGCGAAACTGAGCCTGTGCAACACTACCGGTACCCAGAATCAGGGCGCTCAGGAACAAAACTTTTGTAAATACACTTTTCATGATAATGTTTTTTTATTCTTACTTTATTTAGTTTTCTTTGTGGTCTTCTTTGTTGCAGAGCTTTTGGCACTCTTGGAAGAAGTTTTTTTTGCAGGAGCGTCTTTTGCTGTGGCTTTCTTGGCCGGAGTTTTCTTGGTTGTCTTTTTCAGAGGAACGGCTTCCTCTTCGGGGATAGTGGCATCGAGCGGTGGAATCTCGGCATCGAGGTATTCTTCCTCAATGCCGCGCAGATCTTCGTCGGTGGGCTCGAAGTCGTCGTCGTTCGGCTCGTCATCGTCGATTTTCTCGTAACTGTCGAGTTCTTCAACATCGTCGTCGCCAAAGGCAGCGCGGATTTCTTCCTTGTTGATGCCGAGGGTGAGTTTCTTTTTACGCTTCTCATCCTCTTCAAGATTATCTTCGAAGTCGCCATGACGCAGCACGCGTTCCTTATGCGATGGGTCGGCTTCCTCTTTTTCAAGAGCCTCGCTCAGGGGAGCGAACTCGTCCTCTTTGGTCTCCTCGTCATCCTCATCGAACAAGGCTTTGTCAAGATCTTCGCCCAACGTGTCGATTTTTACCTCGAATTTCACCATGTAGGAAGTGTCTTCAGTCTCGAGCGGAACCACAAAAATTGGTTCGCCATTTGGCTTGATAAACTTCTGAAGGTAGTTATTATAGCCTTCCGGATAAGTTTCTTTGAACAATTCTTTCAGGTCGTCAGGCAGGTTCTTGTAACTGACAATCAGGTTCTTTTTACGTTTTTTTGTAGTTGCCATAGCTGTTAGAATTTGTTGCAATAATAGTATAAAAAAATGATATAACCAAATTTTTTTATGCAACAACTATAGATTCGTCATCTTCAATCCTTAAATTGTTCATTATGAATTCTCTTCGCTCGAGGGTGTTTTCACCCATGTAAAAACTCAAAACACCCTGTGTGTCAAATTCCTTGTGCAGCAATACGGGGTCGAGGCGCATATCTTTCCCGATGAAGTTTTTGAACTCGTCGGGCGATATTTCACCAAGACCTTTGAATCGTGTGATTTCGGCGTTGGAAGTATTGTTCAGGGCCTCTACACGTTCGTCGTCGGTATAGCAGTATGTGGTCTTTTGTTTGTTGCGCACGCGAAACAGCGGAGTCTGCAGGATGTAGACGTGGCCGGTCTGTATCAGTTCAGGGTAAAAGCGGAGGAAGAAAGTGAGCAGTAGCAGACGGATGTGCATGCCGTCGACATCGGCATCGGTTGCAATCACCACGTTGTTGTAGCGCAGATTGTCGATACCGTCGTCTATGTCGAGCGCATTGTGTAGCAGGTTGAGTTCTTCGTTCTTATATACATCCACCTTGCTTATAGAGTAGGTGTTCTTGGGTTTTCCTCGCAGGCTAAACACAGCTTGGGTCTCAACGTCGCGACTCTTGGTAATGGAGCCTGATGCCGAGTCGCCCTCGGTGATGAAGATGGTGCTTTCCAAGCGGCGGGCATGGTTGGTGTTATAGTGCACATGGCAGTCGCGCAGCTTGCGGTTGTTCAGGCTGGCTTTCTTGCCTGCTTCTCGTGCCACTTTTTTTATGCCGGCTATCTCTTTGCGCTCCTTCTCGTTGGCGTTGATTTTGTTGAGCAGTGCTTCGGCAGTGTCGGCGTGGATATGCAGGTAGTTGTCGAGGTTACGCTTCAAGATGTCGAGCACGTAGGTCTTCAGTAGTGGACTGTCGTTGCTTCCATCGGCCTTGTTTGGCTCGAGGTGGGTCGAGCCAAGTTTGGTTTTGGTTTGTGCCTCGAAGACGGGTTCCTGTATGCGCACGCACAGGGCGCATACCAATCCTTGTCGTATCACCTCCGGAGCGTAGTCTTTTTTGATAAAATCTTTCACCACACGGGCATAGCCTTCGCGGAAAGCACTTTGGTGAGTGCCGCCCTCTGTGGTATGCTGGCCATTGACGAAGCTGTAGTAGTAGTCATTGCTCTGGCCGTTGATATGAGTGAAAGCAGCCTCGAAATCGCCCTCCTTTATATGGATGATAGGGTAGATGGGGTCGCTCTGCAGGTTGTTCTCCAGCAGGTCGAGCAGGCCGTTCTTCGAATAGTAGCGCTTGTCGTTGTAGTACATCGTCAAGCCGCGGTTCAGGTAGCAGTAGTTCCAAATCCGCGATTCGACATAGTCATTGATGAAGTGGTAGTTGCCGAAGAGTTTGCTGTCGGGCACAAATTCGACGAGCGTGCCGCTTTCGTCTCCAGCATAGCTGGTGATGCCCGAATCGTTTGTCAGCTTGCCCTCGCTGAATTCGGCTATGCGGGTTTTCCCGTCGCGGAAAGCCTGCACTTTGAAGTAGCTGCTTAGGGCGTTCACGGCCTTGGTACCCACACCGTTCAAACCCACCGACTTCTGGAACACTTTGCTGTCGTATTTTGCACCAGTGTTCAATTTCGACACTGCGTCGACTATTTTGCCAAGCGGTATGCCACGGCCGTAGTCGCGTATGCTTACACGGCGTTCTCCGAAGTTTATTTTCACTTCAATCTTCTTGCCGTATCCCGAGGTGAATTCGTCGATAGAGTTGTCAATCACCTCTTTTATCAGCACATAGATGCCATCGTCGTGGCTCGAGCCGTCGCCCAGCTTGCCAATGTACATACCTGGACGAAGCCTGATATGTTCCATGTCCTCAAGGTGGACAATGCTTTCTTCATTATAGTCGTTCGCTATGTTCTTCTCTTCAAACAGGTCCTTTTCCATAGTCGTTTATTCGTCGATTAGTTTTGTCTTGGAACCGATGGTGTAGCCGTGTCGTCCTTTTTCGTCGGTGGCTTTGCCTTCGTTCATGTGTATTCTGCGCTGGCTCACACCCTGGTCCGTCAAGTATTCTTGTATCATTTTGTCTATAATTTCGTAGCGGCCAGTGCTATCGGCTGGCAGATGCCGCTCCAGGGTTAGCACAATCGAAGTGTCGTATTGCGCCGCCTCTGCCAGTTTGCCAAGCGTGTGGTACTGCTCAGAGGTGAGACTGTGCTGTGTGGGGTCGACGGCAATAAAGTCGAGTTCATCGTCACTGAAGCCTAAAGCATTGCCCACGGCTCTCACTGGCGAGGTGGCCACCTTCACCAGCAGGTTGCCCAGCGTCTTCCACACGGCTTTCATATAGTTGAACTCGGGGCTGTCGACATTGCCCTTCACTGGTACGTCGAGCTGTATCTTGTCGTCTTTGTCTTTCAGAATATACAATGCTGTGCGCAGCGGCAGCTTCTGTTCGGGGGTGACATCCTTGCGACGGTGTCCCACTTTGGCCTTGTAGATATCGATGCTGTTTTCGCCCTCGATATTGCTGTTGACGATGGTGTTGTGCGACGAGAGGCCGAACACGCCGTCCTCGATAGGCTGCCCCGTGTAGGCCACCACCCATGGGCTCAATTGTTTCATGTCGAGGCCCTTCACCGATAACACAAGGTCTTGATGTTGTTTCCAGTTGTCGATGGCGCCGTTCCAGATGACAGTCAGCTTTCCGCCACCGGGCAGCGAGGCACGCAGACGGGCATTGTTCTCGCCTGCAGTATTGATATTGCTTGCAGTGATGCTGATGCCTGTAATTGGCAGATGCAGCGGGTCGGGCAGTGTATGGTCGTCGTAGGTAAGGCTGCAGTTGCTCACGGTTAGCTGGCCGACGGTGAAGCGCAAAGGCTTGGCTTTCTCTGTTTTTGCTGAATGCTCAACATTGTCGGAGGAGTCTGGTGTTTCTGCTTCTTTTTTGACTATCAGGTTACTCAGGGTGTTGTGGTCGGCCCAGTTCTCGTAGGAGGCTTCCAAGCCGTCGAGATGCACACTGGATATGTCATAGTTGTTGGCTTCGAGGTTGATATTGTTTACCTTCACCCCCAATGTCTTAAGCGTGGCCACTTTTTGATCGTTGCACTGCAGCGCCACGCCGTTCAGCGTCACGTTGCCTCCGATGCGGCTGCGCAGCAGCTCGCTCACGCTGCCCTTCACCGTGATATTGGCTTCCGCAGTGCCGTCGATCCCCTCGGTGCGGATGGCATCAGACAGCAATTCCTCGATGTTCTCGAGTGCAAAGTCGGTCAGGTGTGCATTCAGTTCGAAACTGCTGCTGTGGGCATCGTATGAGGCACCGATATTCAGTCGTCCACCGTCGTCGAAGCCTATGCTCAGGCCACCGGTGCTTTCTTCCTTGCCGCCCAGCACGAATCCGGGCACGCGCAGGTTGATGTCGGGCAGCAGCCATTGTTTCTGCGAAGCCACGTCGCGATAGGCCACCCGTGCATGACTCAGGCGCACATTGTAGAATTTCAGTGTCCAATTGCTCGGGGTGGTGTCTTTCTCCTCCTCGTCCGATGCGAAATGCTCAATCAGGCTGCTAAAGTTGAAGCGTTCGCCTTCCTGCAGTATTTGTGCTTTCAATCCCGAAAGGGCGATATGCTTCATGTACAGTGTCTTGAAAGGCAGCTTCAGCAGGTGGGCCTTCACGTCGAGGGTGTCGAACGAGGCAAATACCGCCTCGCCGTCGTCCTCATACATGTTCAATCCGCGGATGTTCACATGGCCGGTAAAGAGGTTCAGCCCCACATGGTCTACGTGCACCGTGCGCCCCGTCAGCTGTTCGCCATGGCGGTTGACATAGCCTTTGGCTATAGGTCCGCCCAGCAGCGACACCAATGCCAGCAGCGCCACAATGACACCGACCACCCATAACAGTATTTTAACCCATTTTTTCATAGAAATGCATTTCTGTCAAATAATTGTATACCGGCTCGGTGAGCAGGTAGCGCACATCGTGCCCTTCGCCTATCATGCGGCGTATGTAGCTTGACGAGATGTCCATCATCGGCACATCCACCAACGTCACATGTGGATGGTCCCATAGGCCGCCCTCTGTTTGGGGGTATCCCGGACGGGGGTAGACAAAGATGTGGTAGTGCTCCAGTATAAATTCATAGTTGCGCCAGCGCTTGAATCCGGCCAGGTTGTCGCTGCCCATTATCAGGCAGAACTCGCGGTCGGGGTAGCGCTCCTCCAGTTCGGCCAATGTCACCACCGTGTAGCTCGGTATGGGCAGGTGCATCTCGATGTCGCAGGCCCGCAGGTGGTAGTTGTCGTCGATGGCGCGTTGCACCATCTGCAACCTGTGGTGGTCGGCCAGCAGGGTGCTGCGCTCTTTCAACGGATTCTGCGGCGACACCACCAGCCACACCTCATCCACTTCTGTCTGCTGCAGCATTGTGTTGGCGATGATAAGATGCCCCACGTGAATGGGGTTGAACGACCCGAAAAAAAGCGCCGTGCGTTTCATCAATAGTATTTATACCCCGTCTCGATCTTGATATGGCGCAGCTTGGTGCCTTTGAAGGTGTAGATTTCGGCCACCTCGCCGGCACCCGACATCACCTTCAGCACTGCCACGTCGGCCGTGTACGATTTCGGGTATTTCTTGAAGAACACCTTCATCACGTCGTCCTTCGACATGCCCACGTGGATGCCGTTGGCCAGCACCACCTCGCTGTCGGATATGTATCCTGCCAGCAGCTCCACTTTCTTGGTCCAGATAGAGTAGTAGAGGTCGATATACGAGTCGTCGAACCTGCGCATGCGGTTCACACTCACCTCCATCGAGTCGTAGTACTTCTTGTAGCCCGTCTCGCGGTACCAGTTCAGCTGGTTGTCAGTGATATATTGCTCCACCGAGCGCCACTCGCCGAAGGGGTAGATTACCTGTGTGGCCAGCGAGTAGACCGTCATCGTGTCGGTGTACACCTTGATGTCCTTGATTTGATACTCCGGACGGCTGAACGCCATCATGCGCATCGCCTTGGCGCGCGATGCCACCTGCTGCGAGAACGCCATGCTTGCCACAAGCATCAGTGCGCTGATTGTCAGTATTCGTTTCATCGTTTTTATATATAGTTCTCATAACGTAACGCGGGACGCAATGTTTTATTGCGTCCCGCGTCACTTTTTTTATTCTAAATCTGTAATAAGTCTTACGACTTTATTTCACCACGCTCAACCGCTCGGTGGCGATGCCACGGTCGGTGGTCACGGTGACGAAGTACAGGCCCTGGGCCAAGCCGCTGACGTTCAGCTCGAGAATGTCGGCATTCACGTTCTCGCCCGACATGACATTGCGTCCCATGGCATCAATCATCACGAAACTGCGAATGGTGCTCTCGGTAGTGATATAGGCCATCTCAGTGGCGGGATTGGGATAGGCCTTAACATTGATGTTTGCATCAACGTCATTAATGCCGGCTGTGGGGTCGTCTCCGCTGAGCAGGTATCCGCTCTTGGTGGCGTTCGCTACTTGACGGTGAAGAATGTCGTTACCATATTCGTTGACAAATGCAACTAGACGGCATTTGTTGGCTTTCCAGCTGGTTGGTAAAGTGTAGGTGTAGGTCTTGCTGTAGGTGCTGCCGGCAAAGGTGCTCGAGAATGCGTCTGCATCACCCCAGATATTGCTGACAGTGGCACGAATAACGTGGTTGTGCTCATATTCCTGAATCATGCCACTTGTGCTCTGCTGACGACCGATAATGCCGTCTTCTGTGATGTAAAGGGTCAGACGGGGCGAAGTGCCGGAATAATCGCTCATAAACTGGCCGCTGATGGTAACACTCAGTTCGCGAGTCTGGGCATTATAGTTCAGGTCGCTTAGGCTAATGGTGACAAAAGCGGGTAAAGAAGTGGCATCTGCAAACAACTGGCGAAGGTCGGCCACGGAACCCACGCTGCCAACGGTACCTTCTTCGTCGGAGGCATAATCGTGGTTGCGGTCAAGCGACATGGCAGGTGCCCAAGTGCTGCTGGTACCGTATAAAGAGGCAATCTGGTTTGATGCGCTTAAGGTCATATTATCGGTACCGAAACCAACGTGGTGAGCCACCCAAGCAATGTGCTCTTCATAGCCGTTCATCGCTTCTTCCAGACGCTCGTGGCCACCGGGGCAATATTGACACTGTGCAGTAGTGAAGTGTTCGAGCAGCGACATGCGCTGTGTTGCCATCGAAGGATTGTAAATGTTAATCGAAACATTGCCTTCATTGTCACTTTCGTCATAGTCGGCTTCACCATTGGGGTTGCTGACAGTAATGTCAATGTCCAGTGAGCCTACGGTTCCATAACTTGTTCCAAAGGTGTAGGTGTAGTACTCGTATGGCTGCACATTAAGTCCTGTAACATTGATAGTTTCGCCGTCACCGCCATTGAGTGTATATGCGAGGTCAAAAGATGTCAGTGCTTGACCACCGATGTTTTTTACGGTTACTTCCACATTGAAGTTATTGTCCTGGCCAGCATTTGAAGGAGCTGAGGCGTTCACAAGTGTAATACTGTTGTCGGGCAGCATGGTGACTTGGACATTATCAACAAAGGTATAGTAACCGTCGCCGTGGTTGACGAAGGCAATGTAGATGTTCTGGTTTGCATAGGCATCGAGGGAAGCCATCACAGTATTCCATCCGGCGGCATAGTTGCTGCCGTTCATTACCACATCAACCAACTCGCTGAAGTCTGTCTTCTCTGTACCAGTGGTCGACACCATGATTCGGATTTTTTCAGGATAACTTTCGGAATATCCCCAAACATCGGCCAGAAGGAAAACTCCAGAGGAATTAACATTGATGGCTGGAGTGATTAACCAACGGTCGCAATCGTTGCCCTCGGGCTCTGTCCAAGATATAGAAACAGCAGCGTATTCGCCATCGGAAATCTGTGCAACTTGCCAGTCTTGGTTGAAAGAAGAATAGTTGCTACTGTTCGTAAGATTATCCGCAATAGTTGTCCATCCCGTAGGCATCGAACCACCTTGGAAATCCTCCGAGAAAATTGTCTGTGCATTTGCAGCAAAGCCGAATGTCAGCGCAACTGCCAAAACTAATAATGTTTTTTTCATGATGATAAGTGTTTATTTTATTAATTGTTTTATATTTCAAAAGGCAAAAGTACGTACTTTTTTCAATGTGGCAAAATTTTTTTTTCAACATTGTGATGTCATGCTGTTGTTCAGTCGTTGTTCAGTCGTTGTTCAGTCATTCACTGAACAACGACTGAACAACAATTGAGCAGGTATCGAACAACGGAACAGGCAAATGCAAGGCAATTATGAAATATGGGACGACCTGTTTTGTTTTTTTCGTATCTTTGCATCATGAACCAAAGGTCACGAACACCTTTAAATATGTAGAAATCAGTGAGTAATTATGCTACTTATATTGCCAATAGGTTGAATATCAATCAGCGGCAGGTGGAACGTACCGTCGAGTTGCTCGAATCGGGCGCCACGGTGCCGTTCATTGCCCGCTACCGCAAGGAGGCGACCGGGTCGCTCAACGAGGTGCAGATTGCCGCCATCCGCGACCTGCTTTTAAAACTTAAAGAGCTGGACAAGAGGCGCGAGGCTGTGCTCTCGTCAATCGAAGAACAGGGCAAGCTGACCCCCGAACTGCGGGCACAAATCGAGGCCGCTGCGACGATGACCGACCTCGAGGACCTCTATCTGCCTTACCGACCCAAGCGCCGCACACGCGCCACCATCGCCATCGAGAAGGGGTTGGAGCCGTTGGCCGACAGCATTATGCGAGGCGTGATGCCTGCCGGAGCAGGCGACGACGACCTGCAGGGGGCACGCGACATTATAGCCGAGCGCATCAGCGAGGATGCCACGGTGCGCAACCGTGTGCGCAACGTGTTCCGTCGCCGGGCGATGCTCACGTCGGCGCTGGCGCGCGGCGTGAAAGAGGAGGACGAGCGGGTGGCGAAGTTCGAGAGCTGGACCGACTGGAAGGAGCCTGCCGCCAAGGCCCCGTCGCACCGCATCCTGGCCCTTTTCCGCGGCGAGGAGGCCGGTGTGCTGAAGGTGCACGTGAAGCCCGACAGCGACGACGAGGCAATCGCCTCGATAGAGGGCAGTGGACAGTGGGCAGTGGGTGGCTTACGGGGGCAAGCGCTCCCCGCCCAGCGCCAATTGCAGCTGGCCGTTGCCGACAGCTACAAGCGACTGATAGAGCCGTCGATCGAGAACGAATACCGCAACCTGCTGAAGGAGCGTGCCGACCGCGAGGCGATACGTGTCTTTGCCGAGAACCTCCGTCAGTTGCTGCTGGCCGCCCCGATGGGGCAGAAGCGCACCCTGGCCATCGATCCGGGTTTCCGCACGGGCTGCAAGGTGGTGTGTCTCGACGCACAAGGGCAACTGCTTCACAACGAGACGATTTATCCATTCACTTCGGTGCGTGAGGAGCGTGCGGCGGTGAACAAGCTCGAAGCGCTGGTCGAGGCGTTCCAGATAGAGGCCATCGCCATTGGCAACGGCACCGCGGGCCGCGAGACCGAGGAGGTGGTGCAGCGCTGCCGCTTCAAGAACAAGGTCATTGCCGTGAGTGTGAGCGAGGCCGGGGCAAGCGTGTACAGTGCCAGCGACGTGGCACGTAGGGAATTTCCTGATTATGATGTGACTGTGCGTGGTGCCGTGTCGATTGGCCGCCGCCTGATGGACCCGCTTTCCGAGTTGGTGAAAATCGACCCCAAGAGCATCGGCGTGGGGCAGTATCAGCACGATGTTGACCAGCGGCTGCTGGCCGAGAGCTTGAGTGATACGGTGGTGAGTTGTGTGAACAGTGTGGGAGTGGAGCTGAACACCGCTTCGCGCGAGCTGCTCTCGTATGTCAGTGGCATCGGTCCCGCACTGGCCGACAAGATAGTGGCGCACCGCAACAAGAACGGTGCGTTCGCCTCGCGCGAGGCGTTGCACGAGGTGAAAGGTCTTGGCGACAAGGCTTTCGAGCAGTGTGCCGGATTCCTGCGGGTGCGCGAAAGCCAGAATCCATTGGACCGCAGCGCGGTGCATCCTGAACGCTATGCTTTGGTCGCAAAGATGGCCGCCTCGGTGGGTACCGATGTGCAGACGCTGATGAAAGACAAGGAGTTGCGCTCACAGATTAAGCTGCAGGATTATGTCTCGGCCGACTGTGGCCTGCCCACCCTGCAAGACATTATGAAAGAGTTGGAAAAGCCCGGATTGGACCCCCGCGCAAGGTTCGAGGTGTTCGAGTTCGACAAGAATGTGACCCGTATCGAGGATGTGAAAGAGGGTATGGTGCTGCCAGGCATCGTGACGAATATCACCGCCTTTGGGGCATTTGTCGACATAGGCGTGCATCAGGACGGCTTGGTGCATGTGAGCCAGATGGCCGACCGCCGTGTGAACGACCCCGGCGAGGTGGTGCACCTGCATCAGCACCTGAAGGTGAGGGTGATAGAGGTCGACTTGCGCCGACACAGGATAAGCTTGAGCCTGAAGAATGTTGAAAATCAAAAAAAGTAAAACTTAATAATTAAACTTATTATGAAAGAAAGAAAACCATTAAGTTTTGGAATGACCATGCTGGCTTCGGCGCTGGGCGTGGTGATTGTGTCTGTGTTGAGTGGGCTGGTGATGCTGATTATGACGATAGTGATGTTGGTATCGATGTCCAGTTCCAAAGATGTAACGTATGTGAAAAACAACACCGTACTGACGGTCAACCTTGACCAGATAAGTGGCGACCGGGAGGGCAGTCCACTGATGTCGTTCGGAAAAAACTCGAGTGTGGGACTTGTCGACTTGATGGGCGCCATTCGTGTTGCCGCCAACGACAGCAAGATTTCGGCCCTGCTGATCAAGGACGACGGGGCGGCCGATGTGTCGTGGGCCTCGTTTGAGGAACTGCGTGCAGCCATCGACGATTTCCGTGCTGCAGGCAAGCCGGTGGTGAGCTATGCCACGAGTTATTCCACCGGTGGTTACTATCTCTGCACGGCCGCCGAGCAAGTGTGCTTGCATCCTTCGGGAATGGTCGATTTCCGCGGCATTGGTGCCGAGGTGATGTACTACAAGGACCTGCTCGACAAGCTTGGAGTCGAGATGCAGCTTATCCGTCCGGAGAGCTGTGCCTACAAGAGTGCCGGCGAGGTTTATACCATGAATCACATGAGCGATGCCAACCGTGAGCAGATACGTGCCTATATCGGCAGTGTGTGGAGCACAGCGGTTGCCGACATAGCCAAGAGTCGCAAGATGAGCGTAGAGGAGTTGAACCGGATTGCCGACGACTTGACCGGCCTGCTGGCCGACGATGCCTGTGCCAACAGATTGGTCGACACGCTCTGTTTCGAGGAGGATGTGCGCCAGATGCTGAAGAACCAGTACGGTGGCAAGCAACTGATGGGTGTGGAGAAATACATTGAGAATCAGAAGGCCCAGAAGTCGAAAGAGAAGAACAGCATTGCCGTGATTTATGCCGAGGGAACAGTGCAGGACGGCAGTGCGAAGAGTATGGACGAAGGTGTGTATGGCGACGACATAGTGAAGGCTTTGCGCCAAGCCATGAACGACGACAATGTGAAGGCTATCGTGCTTAGAGTGAACTCGCCTGGCGGACAGGCCACGGCCAGCGAGAGTATGACCCACGCTGTAATTCAGGCCAAGGAAAAGAAGCCTGTCATCGTCTCGATGGGCGACTTGGCCGCTTCGGCTGGTTACGAGATGAGCTGCATGGCCGATGTGATTGTGGCTCAGCCTATGACCATTACCGGCTCGATAGGTGTGTTTGGCACCATCCCGAATGTGCAAAAGCTGATGCGCCAGAAACTGGGCCTGAGTACCGACACGGTAAGCACCAATCGCAACGCGAATGGCCTCACTGCATTCCGTCCGCTTTCGCCTGCGGCCATGAAACTGATGGAGCGTAATGTGGAAGACTTCTACAAAGTGTTTGTCGGCCGCGTGGCCGAAGGCCGCCACATGACCTACGACGCAGTGCATGAAATTGCCCGCGGACGTGTGTGGACTGGTGCTGACGCTGTGAAAAACGGCCTCGTTGATACCCTTGGCGGATTGGACCTCGCACTGAGGATTGCTGCCGAGAAGGCCGGTGTGGAGCATTATGCTGTGAAGGAGTATCCTGCCGAGAAGGATGTTATGACCCAGTTGATGGAACTGTTCGGCGAGCAGAGCAACGACGACCTCAACCTGATGACCAAAGTACGCTTGGCTTGGAAGTGGAAGAGGTGCGGCGGCTGGCAGGCTGTGTCGCGCGTGGAGAATGAATTACGTTATGTGAGTGAGAGTGAAGGCGTTCAGGCTTTGTTACCGTTTGTCATTATGAACTGATAGCTGTGAGTTGGAAGTTTTTTGCCCCTGCGGAACCTCCGTAGGGGCAATTTTTTTTTGTTGGATGGAAATTTTTTTTTAATTTTGCATTTTATTTTTCGATACAAATTGTAATAACGAGGATATGAACAAACCGTATACTATATTCAAACAGAGCGTTAAGGACATTACGCGGTACTACATGCTGCTGGTGGAGGAGACGAAGAGCGAGCGACTGGTGGGAAGCACGAACGAGTGGGTGCTGGACAACTACTATATGATC
The DNA here is from genome assembly GCA_017448185.1 of Bacteroidales bacterium. Taxonomy (GTDB): domain Bacteria; phylum Bacteroidota; class Bacteroidia; order Bacteroidales; family P3; genus Colimorpha. The sequence continues at coordinate 9,159 of JAFSLX010000054.1, read as the reverse complement.
AGTGAGCAGGAGAAGGTGATGAAGGAGGAGCTGACGGGAGTGCAGAAAGGCGAGTGGCGTGTGGAGCGGAAGAGAACGGTGCAGTTGATGGGTTTGATGGAAGGATACCTGAAGAGGTGCCATTACCAAGTGGACAAAGGGTTGCTGTTCCGTTACCTGACGCAGGTGCAGGTGAGGCAGAAAGACTATTTGACCTATCCAGAAGTGTGCTCATTGCTGCCGTTGACCAAGCTGATACTGATAAAAGAACTGGCGGCGCTGTGTCGTGGAATGGAGCAGAGGAAAGCCTATCATTACACGGTGACCTCGAAGGAACGTGCCGACATGGAGTACTTGAATGATGCGACGCGCGAGAACCTGCAGATGATGAACATTTTCAATTCGTTGAAGAAACTGACGAAGCTGCCGATGGCGGAGCTGATAGATGCCGTTAGTTTCTCGGAACGAACATTGAAGAAGGAGAAGGCGGGAATGTACGACCAGATGCAGGACAAGACCAAGGAAGACTATCGTGCGAAGATTGTACGTTTGAGCCGTAAGGCCGAAAAAATAAAAGGCCATAAACAGAGTGAGTTTGAATTGGTGAAGGAACTGGTGGCGAAAGCCGACGAGAAGGCAGAGCATGTGGGGTGGCAGTTGTTCCCGCCAAAGAAATGGGGTGCTCGAGCTCATTGGTATATCTGTATTGTGGTGTTGGGAGCCTTGTTGTTGGCCGTGGGTTTTGGCATGTGGGCTGTCAACGGTTTCAAATTCCATTTCTCGCTGTTCAATTTGATTCTGACGGTATTGCTATGGTTGCCGATGAGTCAGGTGGTGATTGATTTGTTCAACTGGCTGTTGGGCAAGTTGCACAAGCCAATGGGGACATTCAAGATGAAGTTCAAGGATGGCTTGATACCGGGCGAGTATGCGACAATGGTCATCATGCCGACGATATTGAAAAACAAGCAGAAGACTGTTGAATTGCTGGAACAGCTTGAGGTTTATTTCCTTAGCAATATCAACCGCGCAAGCGATGGACAGCGAATGGAAAGACGTCCTCAGCACCTGTATTACACCCTGATAGGAGACGCTGCTTCCTACAAGGAGGCGGATGCACCGTGGGACGAGGAGGTGGCCGAAGCCGGTTTGGCAAAGGTGAAGGAATTGAACGAGAAGTATGGTGCACCGATATTCAATTTTGTTTACCGCAAGCGTGCATGGAGCGACGGTGAGCAGACTTGGCTGGGACATGAGCGCAAGCGTGGTGCAATATTGCACTTCAATGATTTGCTGTTGGGAAGAACCACAAAGGCCGAGCGTGAAAAGCGTTTCAAGACTGAGACCATATCGCAGTGGCTCAATGGGCAGAGTGGACGGAATGGAGACAATTGTCCGATACGTTTTATCATTACGCTTGATACGGATACCGAGCTGGTGCTTTATTCGGCCCAGAAGTTGATTGGAGCTATGGCCCACCCGTTGAACAGGGCAAAGCTGAGCGAGGATGGACGACGTGTTGATTCGGGCTACGGCATTATGCAACCTCGTGTGAATGTGGATGTGGAGGTGACAAACAAGAGCCGCTATGCGCAGTTGTTCGCTGGGTTGGGCGGACTGGATGTGTACACGACGGCGTCGTTCGAGTTGTATCAGGATATTTTCAACGAAGGCTCGTTCTGCGGCAAGGGTATCTATGATTTGCGGGTGTTCCAGCAGGTGCTGAAAGGTACCTTCCCGGAAAACTTGATTCTTAGCCACGACCTCATAGAAGGTTGCCATATTCGCTGCGGATTAATCAATGATTTGGAACTGTTCGACGACAACCCGTCGAACTATATTGACGATGCCAAACGCCATCACCGTTGGACACGAGGAGACTGGCAAATCATTGGGTGGTTGAAGAACTGGGTGAGAAATGAGAAGGGGGAGAAGGTGAGAAACCAGGTGAATACCATTGGCCGATGGAAGATATTTGACAACCTGAGACGCTCGATGCTGAGCTTGGCATTGATATTGCTCATTATGGCGAGCTATGGGTTGAGTGGGCTGAAAGACCTGCATGGACTTGTTGGATTCTGGGGCGTGGTGATAGCGTTTATAGCAGTGGCAAGTCCAATAGTGTTTTTCATTATAGGACAGGTGACGAAGTTGCCTTCGTTTGGAAAGCGTTACCACTATTATGCCACCCTGATGCGAGGATTCCAAGTGATTATCTATCGCTCGATGGTTCAGTTTGCCTTGTTGCCGAAAGAAGCATGGATGTATACCGATGCAGCGGTGAGGGCATGCTATCGTATGTGGTTCTCGCATCGCGACCTGTTGGCATGGATTACCAGCGACGAGGCTTCGAAAAGCACGAAGGGAACCTTGGACGACTATTTGAAGAAGTTCTGGTTCAACTATGTGGCATCGGCAATATTGGTTGCTATTGGAGTTGTGGGTGGCATAGGACTTTTGGGCATTATTGGAGTGGTATTCTGCATGGTGACATGGTGCGGTGCTCCGCTGCTGATGTACTGGTTGGGAAAGAAATTCCCGCAAGACAGAAAGACCTTGGGAGAAAAAGAGACCACCGAGGTGAGACAGTTGGCAGCCGACACGTGGCATTTCTTCGATCAGTTGGTTACCGAGGAGAACAACTGGCTTGTGCCTGACAATTATCAGGTAGGACGTGAACCGCTCACGGATTATAAGACCTCGCCGACCAATATTGGCTATTCGATGACGGCGGTAATCAGTGCCGCAGAACTGGGCTTTATTACCCAAGACGAGGCGATGAAGCGCCTCTCTCATATTGTGGACACGGTTTGCCGTTTGGAGAAATGGAACGGTCACCTTTTCAATTGGTATCATGTCAAGAACCTCAAGGCTTTGCCCAACTTCTTTATTTCCACTTGTGATTCTGGTAACTTCGTGGCATGTCTCTATGTGGTGAAAGGATGGATTGAGAATGGTGAGAGTAAGGCGGAAAGCGAAGATCTGAAGGCAAAAGTGGAGCGACTGATTGATCAAACCGACTTTATGAAGCTATACAATCCTGAGCTTGATGTGTTCAGTATTGGATACGACTATGGAGCACAGATGCTGCTGCCATATCATTACAACAATTTTGCCTCCGAGGCTCGACTGACATCGTTCCTCACAATAGCACAGGGAGATGCTCCTTACAAGCATTGGTTCTGTTTGGATAAAACATTGGTACAGTATAAGGGCTACAAGGGTGTTGCTTCGTGGTACGGTACGCTATTCGAGTACTTTATGCCGCTTATCTTCTTGCCGACCTACAAGCATACGCTGATGGATGAAACTTACAGTTTCGCCATCCGTGCCCAAAGGGCCTTTATCCGCAATACGGCGAAGGAGATGCCGTGGGGTATTTCGGAGACGGCCTACAACGAGCTTGACGATGCCCAGAATTATAAGTATCATGCCTTCGGTGTGCCATATTTGAAGTTCCAGAACACTACGCCCGACCGAATAGTCATTTCGCCCTACAGTTCGCTGATGACTATCGGCATCGACGACCATGCTGTGTACGAGAACCTGCAAAAGTTCAAGCAACTCGGCATGTATGACAAGGATATGGGCTTCTTCGAAAGTTACGACGAGGAAGACCATGTTCCCGTCAAAGCTCATTATGCTCATCATCAGGGAATGATACTCGCCTCATTGGCCAACTACCTAGGCGACCATTGCTTGCAGCGCTATTTTATGCAGGAGCCGGCAATGCGTTCGATGGATACCTTACTGAAAGAAAAGGCACAAGTGAAGCCGTACATTGACCTGAAGGTGACGCAGTATAAACGCTATCAGTATTCGAAAGTGCAAACCGAAAGCGATGCACGCGACTATGACGGAATCGCCAACGTGCCAGAAATCGGAGTCATCAGCAACGGCCAGTATACTGTGTTCCTGAATGACCGCGGCAGCGGTTTCTCGCGCTATAAGAACATTATGCTTAACCGCTACCGCAAAATCAGTGCCGACCATTATGGCACCTACCTTTTCATTCGCAATCTGCGCGATGATTACCTGTGGAGCGCCACCTATTCACCGTTCGATGTGATGCCGGAGAACTACCACGTGAATTTTGCAAGCGACAAGATAAAATATACTCGTGCCGACCGTGGTATTGTAACCCAAACTGAGGTGTCAGTGTTGAAAGACCGTAGCGCAGAAATACGCCGCTACACATTCACCAACAACAGTGGGCATGATGTCGACCTTGAGCTCACCTCCTATGGTGAGGTTGTGCTTGCCCCTGCAGCCGAGGACGAGAATCATCGTGTCTTCAACGGTATGAAGATTGCATCTGAATACGACGCTGAACACGAATCGCTGCTTTTCTCGAGACCTGGAGGCAATGACAGCCGCTACTATATGCTGCATAGGCTGTGGGTGAATTCGGATTTGGGCCTTCAGGATGTCGAGTCACGAATCCCGAATGCCGAATGGGTTGAATATGAAACTTCACGAGTGAAGTTCCTTGGACGTGGAGGCAGTTTGCACCATCCCGACATCATCGAAAGCCGCCGTACCCTCACAGGAACGGTTGGCACAACGCTTGACCCTGTGATGTCGATGCGCCGTCGACTGCATGTGCCCGATGGAAAAAGCGCTGAAGCTTATATCATCACGGGTTTTGCAAAAGCCAAAGAACAACTGTTGCAGGTGGTGGAACAATACCAGAGCTCGGTTGATGTTGACCATGCCTTCAAAACTGCTTCGGTGTTCAACAACATGCGCACCAGCATGTCGCTCCTCAAAGGCAGTCAAATGCGACTATACAACAATATCTCCAAATACATGGCTCAAACCGCCACATTGGGTAATGGACGCAATGATATACTGGCCAAGAACACCCTCTCGCAGAGTGGCTTGTGGCGATTCGGCATAAGTGGCGATTTGGATATCTTGCTGATGGAACTTGACGGCATGGATCAGTCCGGATTCGCCAAGGAAATGCTCCGTGCGTTTGAGTATTTCAAGGTGCATGGCTTACGGCTCGACATGGTGTTTATCAACGATGCACCGTTACGCGAGAAGGAAGGCTTGATGCATTTCATCCGAAGCATGGCTGATACCGAGCACCTTTGGACAACCCACAGCGATGCTGGCCACGTATATGTGCTTGATGGCAACGACCTCAGCGAAGCCGAGCGCACGTTGCTGCATACGGTGGCAAGACTGACATTCGACACCCACGACCGCATTGAGAACCAGCTGGCTCAGTGGGAAAAGGCAAATCTGCATTATCAGGACAAGATAGAGTATCCCGTATTACGCCCCAAGAAGAAGTTCCGTGTGTGGAGCGATCTGGCCTTCTATAACCAGTACGGCGGATTCGACCGTGATGGACGTGACTATGTGGTGACCAACACCAATACACCCATGCCGTGGGTCAATGTGATTGCTAATCCTCATTTCGGTTGTGTGATCAGCTCTTCGATGGCTGGCTTCACGTTCGCCTACAATGCCCAACAGTTCAAACTCACAGGATGGAGCAACGATATCGTCAGGGACAATGCCAGCGAGATGCTTCTCATCAACAAGCAGCAATTTGTTCCGGCGACGGCTCGCCACGGTCAAGGCTATTCTGCCTTTGATGCCGACTACGAAGACATGCATGTCGATGTACGCGTCTTTGTGGCTCTCGAACGCAAGGAGAAGTACTATCAGATTCGTCTCGTTAATAAGACCGATGCTCAGATGGATGTGCAGCTCGACATGGTTTACAAACTTGTACTCGGTCTCTGTGAGGAACAGACTGCCCGTTACCTCTATTCCGAATGGGACGAAAAGAACAACACCCTCTGCATTCGCAATGTCTATCACCCGATTTATCACGATCAGGTAGTGCGACTCACCTCCACCGAACCGCTCACCGACATCTCGCTCGACTATCCCAACCGCAAACGTCTTGGCCTCAAGCTCGAGCTTGCACCCTCGGCCACCAAGGAACTTGCCTTCATCATTTCGGTTGAAAACGAACCGTCTACGGCCAACTATCAGATACCTGTTATCAATAGCGAATTCCAGCGAGTGGTTGCATTCTGGGACGAAAAACTCAGCCATATTCAGGTTGAGACTCCTGACCGCAGTTTCAATTACATGCTTAATCGCTGGTATCTTTATCAGGTCTATTCTTCGCGTCTCTTTGCACGTGCTGGATTCTATCAGGTTGGCGGTGCTACCGGTTTCCGCGACCAGCTACAGGATGTCATGTCAGTGCTTTATAGCGACCCCGCTTATGCCCGCCGCCAGATTCTCGACCACGCTGCCCATCAGTTTGCCGAGGGCGATGTCCTCCACTGGTGGCACGAGAGCATGCACCTCGGTGCTCGCACCACCTTCAGCGACGATTATCTGTGGCTTGTCTTCGTTACTTATCAGTACGTTACCGTCACTGGCGACAATTCTATCCTCATCGAGCAGGTGCCCTTCTGCCAGGCCGACCAGCTACAGCATGGCGAGGCCGAGCGCGGCATGAACTACTCCACACCGGCTGCCGACCAGCCTAAGAATTCCAATTTCGAATATGCCACTCTCTATGAGCACCTGCGTCGGGCTGTCAACCATTCCATGTCGCGCATCGGCATCCACGGCTTGCCCTTGATGGGTTGTGGCGACTGGAACGACGGCATGTCGCGTGTCGGTGTCGAGGGTAGGGGAGAGAGCGTCTGGGTTGCCTTCTTCCTCGCCGACCTCCTGCCCAAGATGGAACAACTCACACAACTCATGCCTGATGCCGACCTCAGCTACTGCGAAGAGCTTGCCACCTTCCGTCACAAACTTGTCGATGCCGTTCAGCGCACCGCTTGGGACGGCGCTTGGTTCCTCCGTGCTTACTACGACAATGGCGACCCCATGGGTAGCCGCAATAACATCGAATGCCAGATTGACCTTATCTCGCAGGCATGGAGCATCCTCACCGACGTGGCTACTCCTGCTCAAAAAGAGTCCGTTATGCGCGAGACCGACAACCGCCTCGTCAATCGCGAACACGAGATTATCCAGCTCCTCACCCCGCCTTTCCGCAACTCGCAACCCTCGCCGGGCTACATTATGAACTATCCGGTCGGTGTCCGCGAGAACGGTGGCCAGTACACCCACGGCGCCATGTGGTACATCATGGCTCAGCTCAAGGAGGGCCGCAACGACATGGCCTACTTCCTCTACTCGCTCATCAACCCCATCCATCGTACTCAGACCCTCGCCGACGTACTGAAATACAAAGTCGAGCCCTACTGCATCGCTGCCGACATCTACAGCAATCCGCAACATCCCGGCCGTGGCGGCTGGACCTGGTACACTGGTTCTGCCTCGTGGGCCTACAAGACTGGTATCGAGAATATCCTCGGCCTTCACAAACAGGGCGACACCCTCACCATCGATCCGCGTGTCCCCACCGAATGGGGGAGCTACACTGTCCGCTACAAATACGGCTCCACACTCTACATTATCAAGTACGACCGCACAGGAAACACTTCGCAACAGGGCCGTACCATTACCCTTGTTGACGACGGTCAAGAGCACGAAGTCATCATCTAAACATTTAACGCCGATGGCAAGCAATCCAGATTTTGTGCAGTATATAGTCGAACAGTGCTCTGGCGCAGGCAATATTGAAGCTCGCAAGATGTTCGGTGACTATTGTGTCTACTGTGGAGGTAAGCCCTTCGGTCTCGTATGCGACAACGGCTTCTATGTCAAACCCACCGAGGCAGGGCGCAAGTTGCTGCGCATCGAGGATATGCGTCCGCCCTACGATGGCGCCAAGCCCCACTTCTATATCGAGGATGTCGACGACCGCGACTACCTCTCGGCCTTGGTCAAAGCCACCTGTACCGAGCTGCCCGAACCCAAACCCAAGAAAACGAAACATTGAACACTATGAAACGACTCTTCATCTTCATCGCATTGGCCGCACTTGTCCTTGCCAGCTGTCACAGTGGCAAAGTGAAGGAATTCAAAACAGATACCATCAGCGGCGAGCAGTGCTATCTGCTCATCTTCGACGAGGCACTCGGCCCGTGGGGCAACACCGTGGGTGTCACCAACAGCTATTCTGTCGTTTGGCCGGACGACGGCATGATGTCACGTCAGGCCAAGCGCCAACTGATGTCCCTCTATTTCGGCGACAGCACTACAACCGATCCCGTCAAGGGTGCCAAACACTGGCTCGAGCAGCTCGACTACTTCGCCGACGACCCAACTTGCGTCCGTAAACCTGTCGAAAGCATCGACGACTCGGTCGTCGCCCTCTCTTACGCCAATCTTAAGAGTTACTGCCGGCAAGACAGCAACCTTGTCACCTTTGTTGTCAACTCCGAAAGCTACAATGTCGGAGCCGCCCACGGCCTCTATGCCGCCCAGTACCTCACCTTCGATGTGCAGACCGGCAACGTCGTCCGTCTGTCCGACCTTGTCGACACCTCCCTGCTCGGCGAAGCCATTGCTCATGCTGTGCAGGACCTCGAGGTCAACCGCGATGTGCGCGAATGCCTCTTCGACGAGTTCCGCGATGTCGAACGCATGCCAGTGCCCCGCGACTTCTTCATCGACAGCACACGCAGCACCATCACCGTCGTCTATCCGCTCTACGAGGTGGCCTGCTACGCCTGCGGCATCCAGTCGGTCGTCCTGCCCATCTTCTGGCTCTCCAAACACACCCCGCTCACCCCCTACGCCAAGCGCCTTTTCGGCCCCGGCAGTTCCCTCTGATTCTTGCCCGCTCTTCCATCTTTTTTGTTTGTGTCAAAAAGAACATTCATCTTGCTGCCGATTGAAACAGGTCGAAAAAAGCTTTCCCGTCAGAGGAAAGAGTTCGTCTGTAGAATGCAAATCAAGTGTATGTGATATTATAACTACTTGGATCAATGTGTATTGAATAAAAAAAGCAAAAAATATTTTGCCAGTTCGGGAAAAAGTAGTACTTTTGCACCCGATTTCGAGAGACGAAATGGCGGGATAGCTCAGCTGGTTAGAGCGCTGGATTCATAACCCGGAGGTCATCAGTTCAAGTCTGATTCCCGCTACCAACAAAACGGCATTCTTTATGATAAAAGGATGCCATTTTTTTTGTCGCAATACTCTACGTCAAAGCATCCTCCCAGCCCGATATTCGGTAGTTGTTCGGTGGTTGTTCAGTCGTTGTTCAGTCATTCACTGAACAAC